>NZ_CBFHPP010000002.1:2150-247359 GCF_965657785.1 Lentibacter sp. | reverse complement strand
CCCCCACCCCGCCTTGGGCGACGCACGCAGTGCGGCGCAACAATTTGACCGCCGTTTTTGGAGGGGCGGACGGGATATGGATATTTAAAGCAAAAAGAAAGAGCCGGGCCAGATGGGGAAAACCCCTGTTCCTCTGTCGTAAATGCCTCGCCTTGTCGAAAACAGAACAGATCATGATATAAAGACGCGCAGCTTGGGGTTATGTTTGAACGTCGTATTCCCGAGTGGCTTCGCCATGCGCCCGCCCCTTCTGTGCATGGGTTTGGTTTGCTTGCCGGATTTGAGGGCATCACCCGAGGGATGCTCATTTCTGTCTTTCCCGTGGCGATGTATAATGCGCTCGGGGATGCGGTTCTGATTTCGCAGGCCTATTTCTTTATCGGGATCGGCTCGCTCATTGTCGGGCTGCTTGTCCCTGCGTTGAACAAGCTGGTGCCGCGCCGCTGGCTCTACAGTTTCGGGGCGCTCTGCTTTGTTGTGGGGGCGCTGCTGGCGAGCCTTGGCACAGCCAGCGCATTGATTTTCGGGTTGGTGCTCAATTCCTTTGCCACCGTGATCACCTTTATTTGTTTCAACGCCTATGTCCTCGATTACATCAAGCGAATCGAACTTGGCCGCAGCGAGACCCTGCGTCTGCTGTACTCCGCGCTTGGCTGGACCATTGGGCCGGCTCTCGGCGTTGCGCTTTACAGTTATAACCCTGTGCTGCCGTTTTATATCTCGGCGGCCTCCTCTCTCGCCATGTTGGCGGCCTTTTTCTATATGCGTCTTGGCAACGGCAAGCTGATCACCCGCGCCAGACGCGCAGCCCCCAATCCGCTGGCCTTTATCGGGCGCTTCGCCCGACAGCCCCGCCTTGTCGCGGGCATGACCTTTGCTGTGATCCGCTCCTGCGGCTGGTGGGCCTATGTTGTCTATATGCCGCTTTACGCCTTGGAGAATGGTCTGCCCAAAGAGCTTGGCGGCTTCCTCCTCTCAGGGACCAACGCGGCCCTGTTTTTCTCTCCGCTGATGTTGCGCTGGATGCAAAAACGGTCGGTGCGGATCGCCGTGCGCAAGGGCTTTGCCATGGGGTCTGGTTTCTTTACGCTGGGCTTTCTGCTGGCGGGCTGGCCTTGGGCCGCGGTGGCCGTGCTGTTCTGTGCAAGCCTCTTTCTGATCTTGCTTGATATCAGCGCAGGCTTGCCGTTTCTCATGGCCGTCAAGCCCTCAGAGCGCACAGAAATGTCAACGATCTACTCCAGCTATCGGGATGTCTCAGGCATTCTCACACCCGGGCTGGCATGGGGCGTTTTGCTCGTTGCGCCTCTGTCAGGGGTGTTTCTGCTATCAGGCGTGGCGATGGCCGCCGCCTATCTGGTGGCTGGCTCGGTCCATCCGCGCCTTGGCGCAAAGCGGCTTGTGCCAGCCGAGTAGCGCCCGCTGCGTTAAGTTAATTTCGTTTAACCAAATCGCAGCGGGGCGGTGCACGCATGGTGCACGCATGGTGCACACTTATCACCCCCCTAGAATCAGCGGTTTTGGGAGCGTTAACCAAGCGGTGCGCTGTCTTTAGACTTTAGTCATCACCAAGATAGGCCCGCAGCGCCTTTGGCGGCTTGGCAAAGAGCGTGGCCGTGTCTTGCGGCGCCTCTGCCACGCCTTCAGCCACAACAATAACCGCCTGCGCAAACTGCGTCGCATCGCGCGGCTCATGGCTTACCATCAAAACAGCGCGCCTGTGCTCTGTTGCGATTTCACCAACCAAATCAAGCATTTCGCGGCGCAGCGCGGGGCCAAGCGCAGCAAAAGGTTCGTCCAGAAGAAGCAGCGGCTTGTCCTGACACAAGGCCCGCGCCAGCGCCGCACGGCTCGCCTGACCGCCCGAAAGCTGCGCTGGTTTGCGCGCCTCAAAGCCCGCCAGACCGACCCGCTCCAAGGCGCCATGCACGCGCGCCTTTTCGGCCGCGCTCAGCCTTAAGCTCACATTAACGCCAAGCGCCGCATTCTCGTAGACGCTCAAATGCGGGAAAAGATTCCCCTCCTGAAACAAGTTCGCCACAGGCCGCGCGCTCGGAGTGTTTTGCGTGATGTTTTGGCCGTCCCATAGAAGACGCCCCGACTGTGGCGTGATAAACCCGCCAATGAGCGACAGAAGCGTCGACTTGCCCGCGCCAGACGGCCCGATCACAGCCACCCGCGCCTCTGGCCTGAGGCTAAAGTCTGCCCTCAGGACAAAACCGTCCTGCTCGTATCTGATGTTTTCAAGCGTCAACATTGCGCCGCCCTCCCCAATCCAGCAGTGCAAACAAGCCAAAACTCAGAACCACCAACAGAAGCGCCGCACCCGCTGCAGCCTCCATCCGATAGGCCCCCATCAGGCGATAAACCTGCAAGGGCAATGTCGCGGTTTCGCCGTCTGCAAAAAGCGCCACCACCCCCAGATCCCCCATTGAAAGGGCCGCCGCCAGCCCCGCCGCAAAGCCAAGCGCGGGCCGGATTTGGGGCCAGATCATGCGCCGCATCCGCGTCGTTCCATGAAGTCCCAGAGCGTCCGCCAAACGGCCATAATCGGCCTCTGCACGGGCATAGTCTGGCGCAATAATTCGCAGAGCAAAGGGCAAAGCCATCAGCGCATTGACCAGCATCGTAACCGGCACAACAAGCGCCTGAGGGCTGGCGTATGGGTTGATCAAAAGGAACAGCCCAGTGCCCAACACCAGCGGCGAAATCGCAAGGCCCAGCAGCCCGATCATCTCGGCCCAGCGCCCCCTTGGGGCCGCCAGGGCCAGCGCCGCCCCAATGCACAAAACAGTCGACCCAAGCGCAATCAGCAAAGAGGTCAAAGCCGCGCTCCAGACCGAAGCAGGCAGGCCCGAAATTTGCGCCGCGCCGCGCAGCGCCACCGCTGCCAAAGGCAAGGCAATAAACGCCGCCGCCAGCGTCAGAACCAGCCCGTCTTGCAGCCTCAGAACGCGCGTGCTCACGTCCCAGCGCCGCCGCACAGCCCCGCGCCCCGCGCCAAAGCCCGCAACGCGGCCAAGACGCAGCGCAACCATCCCGACAGCAAGCACCAACGCCAGCTGCAGCAGCGCCAGCAAAGCGGCCCGCGCCAGATCAAACTCCAGATGAAACGCTTGATAAATCGCCAGCTCCAGCGTCGTGGCCGCAGGCCCGCCCCCCAGCGTCAGCGCAACAGCAAAGCTGCTCAGACAGATCAGGAAAATCACCAGCAAGACCGCCGGCAGCCGCTCCTTGAGCATCGGCCATTCCAGCAAACGAAACACCTCACGAGGCCCCATGCCAAGGCTCGCCGCCAGCCGAAAGCGCTCTTGCGGAATGGCGTCCCAGCCCTGAAGCAAAAGCCGCGTCGCCAGCGGAAGATTGAAAAAAACATGGGCCAAAACAACGCCGTGTAGCCCGTAAATCTGAAGCTTCGGCAGGCCCAATGCGCTCAAAGCTCCGTTCAGAAAGCCACCCTGCCCAAAAACGGCCAGAAGCCCCATAACCGCAACAATCACAGGCAGAATAAAGGGCGCCCCCATCAGCAAAACAAGCGCGCCACGCCCCCGGAACTGCCGCCGCGCCAAGGCCCGTGCCACAGGGAGCGAGAGCGCCGCACTGAATAACGCCGAGAGAAATGCCTGCAAAAGGGTAAACTCAAGCGCCGCCCAATCGGCCACGCCAAGGCCCGCAAACGCACCCTCGGAAAAGCCCGCACGCATGGCCACAGCTCCAATCGGAACCAGCACCAAAAGCATCACCAGCGCAGCCGAAACCGCGCTGGTGGCTTGGCTTATTGCGACAGCGCGGCGCGCCATTCTTCCAGAGCTTCGTCGCGAATGCGCGTCGCCTCCTCTGCTGAGAAAAGCAACGCCTTTGCAGGGGTCACAAGGCTCTCAAACCCTTCAGGCAGCCCCGCGTCTGGCGTCACAGCAGGATACATCCAGTTGGTCGTCGGGATCACGCTTTGGAACGCATCCGACACCATAAACTGAAGGAACTGGTCGGCCAGCTCTGGCTGGTCACTCGCCGCCAGCTTGCCCGCAACCTCAACCTGAAGGTAATGCCCCTCTTCAAAGGCCGCCGCCGTCTTGCCATGATCGTCCTCGGCAATCATGTGATAGGCAGGTGAGGTTGTGTAGGATAAAACCATATCGGCTTCGCCCTCCAGAAAGAGCCCATAGGCCTCTGACCAGCCCTTGGTCACAGTCACGATATTATCCGCCAAACCAGCCCAAATCGCGGGGGCCTCTGCCCCATAAGCCGCCTTGACCCACATCAGCAAGCCAAGCCCGGGAGTTGAGGAGCGCGGGTCCTGAATGAGGATTTTCGCGTCACTCTCGGCCAAGGCCTTGAGGCTTTTTGGGGCCTCAAAGTCCGACTGATGCACAAAGGCAAAATAGCCCCAGTCATAAGGCGCAAACAGAGTGTCCTCCCAGCGAACAGGCAGGCTGTAATCGGCGCTCACGGAATGCTCTGCAAAGAGGCCGGTTTCGCGCGCAGCCGCAGTGAGATTGGTATCAAGCCCAAGCACAATGTCGGCCTCGGTGCGCGCACCCTCAAGACGAAGCCGCGACAGCAATGCCGCGCCGTCCCCGGCCGCAACAAACTTCAAGTCACACCCACAGACCGCCTCAAAAGCCGTCTCGACTTGCGGCCCCGGGCCCCATTCAGACACAAAACTATCGTAAGTATAGACAACAAGTTCAGGCGTCTCTGCCGCTGCAAGTCCCGCAGCCGACACAAAAACTCCCGTAGCAAATGCAAGATGTTTCATCTCATCCTCCTAATATTGCGACGGGCGGAGATAGTGGGATGAATATCCAACCTTCCCTCCGCCGGTCCTAACCGGTTCAGGTTCAACGGGTCCGCTTTCGCATCTCAGCTCACATGAGCCCCCCGAGGTAGTGCCAACCTATGCGCCAAATCCGCCCCCTTCAAGCCCCTTCCTCTTTCCAAAAATATCCCGGGGGAGTTTGAGGGGGCAGCGCCCCCTCAACGGATCGGATTGCGCGTAAGCGCAATTCGACATAAAGCTAGCCCAAAGGAGCCTGCCCCATGAGCATGAACACATTCGGACACCTGTTTCGCGTCACCACATGGGGCGAAAGCCACGGCCCCGCTCTGGGCGCTACAGTCGATGGCTGCCCCCCTGGCGTGCCGATTGATGAGGCAATGCTTCAGGTCTGGCTCGACAAGCGCCGCCCAGGTCAGAACAAGAACACAACCCAACGCCAAGAGCCGGATCAGGTCCGCATTCTTTCTGGTGTGTTTGACGGTATGACAACAGGCACAACCGTCCAGTTGATGATCGAAAACACCGACCAACGCTCCAAAGACTACGGCGAAATCGCCCAGACCTTCCGCCCCGGTCACGCAGACATCACCTATCACCAGAAGTATGGCCTACGTGACTATCGCGGCGGCGGGCGCTCCTCTGCCCGCGAAACAGCCGCGCGTGTCGCCGCGGGCGGTGTTGCCCGTGCCGCGCTCAAAGCGCTGGCCCCCGAGCTTGAGATCATCGGCTATATGACAACGATGGGCGAGATGGAGATTGATCGCTCAAAGTTTGACTGGGCCGCGATTGCGCAGAATGATTTCTGGATCCCACAGGACGAGGCCACAGCCAAGGCGTGGGAGGCCTATCTCACCCGCGTGCGCAAAGACAAAAACTCTGTTGGCGGCGCAATTGAAGTTGTTGCGCGGGGTGTCCCAGCTGGCATCGGCGCACCGATCTATGCCAAGCTTGATACAGATCTCGCCGCTGCGATGATGAGCATCAACGCCGTGAAAGGCGTCGAAATCGGCGAGGGCATGGCCGCTGCGCGGCTGTCAGGCACAGACAATGCCGACGAGATTTTCATGGGTCCGAACGGCCCCGAGTATAGCTCCAACCACGCAGGCGGTATTCTTGGCGGCATCTCCACGGGGCAGGACGTTGTCGTGCGTTTCGCTGTCAAACCGACGTCCTCAATCCTTACGCCACGCGCCTCGATCCGACTTGATGGCAGTGCCACAGAGGTCGTCACCAAAGGCCGCCACGATCCCTGCGTCGGGATCCGTGCTGTGCCTGTCGGCGAGGCCATGATGGCCTGTGTAATCCTTGACCACATCTTGTTGCACCGTGGTCAAGTCGGCGGTGCTGTCGGCGAAACGCGCGGCAAGATAGGCTGATATGATCGCCGTCCTCGGCATCATCCTCCCCCTCTT
The DNA here is from genome assembly GCF_965657785.1 of Lentibacter sp. Taxonomy (GTDB): domain Bacteria; phylum Pseudomonadota; class Alphaproteobacteria; order Rhodobacterales; family Rhodobacteraceae; genus Lentibacter. The sequence continues at coordinate 241,167 of NZ_CBFHPP010000002.1, read as the reverse complement.
CGCCGCCGTAGCGCTCGGCTATCTTTGTGTTCGTGGCGGGCTGTTCAGGCCGACAGATATGCGCCTTTTCGGGAGTTTCGTGCTCAATATAGCACTGCCCGCGCTGCTGTTTCTGGCCGTGGCCACGCGCGACGCCCGTGATGTTTTTAACCTCACCTATATGGCCGTTTTTGCCGCCGGGGCGCTCCTCACAATCGCCGTGTCCTTCACTGTTCTCACGCTGCTCAAAACCAGCCCAAGCCGCCGCGCTGTCGCCGTTATGGGCACGTCCTGTCCCAACTCCGGCTTTATTGGCTATCCGCTCATGCTGCTCGCCTTCCCCGACATCGCGGGGCAAATTCTTGCGCTCAATATGCTGGTGGAAAACGTCCTGATCATCCCGCTTTGCCTCGTGCTTTTCGAGCTTTCCAAAGAGCGCGACAGTTTCAGCATCCTACGCCTCGCAGGGCAGATAGCACTCAATGTCATTCGCCGCCCGATGGTTGTCGCGCTTTTGCTCGGTCTGGCCATCTCGCTGTTCAGTGTGCCGCTGCCCGAGCCGATCCTGCGCACAACTGGCCTCTTCGCAGCCTCGGCCTCGGCGCTGGCACTCTTCACAATCGGGGGCGCCCTTGTCGGTCTGCCGTTCAAAGGCCACCGTGCCTTGGCAACGCTCACAGCCGCGGGCAAGCTCTTGCTACACCCCGCCTTGGCAGCCCTAGCCCTCGCCGCCGCTATGGCCCTCGGCCTGCCGCCACTCAGCCGCGAGCTGGCGGCGGCGGTTATCCTCTCCGCCGCCATCCCGATGTTCTCGATCTATGCTCTCTTTGCCGCCGAATTGGGCCACGAGGGCATGGCCTCCCTTGCCCAAGTCTTCGCAACAGGTGCGTCATTCGTCACCCTCAGCGCCTTCATGCTCTGGCTCTTATGAGCTGGCAGCCGCCGCCAAGGCCACATCCATCAGCGCCTTGATCTCGTCTTTGCCTGTGCCTGCCACGATGCGTCCAAGCTCTTCCTCGCCCTTCATAACAACGAGCGTAGAGCGGCGCGGAATGTTGAGCTCTTTCACAAGCGCGCCTTTGCCGTGGGCGTCCCAATCAACGTTGATAAACGTCACTTTGGCCTCGTAGTCAGGGTTTTCACCCTTGAGCGCATTGATCACCCGCTCCTGCGCCTTACAGGTGCTGCACCAGTCCGCCTTAAAGTCCAGAAACACAACTTCACCCTTTGCAAGATGCGCCTTGGCAAGCCCTTCTGTGTAATCCAAAGGCGCCGCCAGTGCGAAGCTCGGGGTGGCCAGAGCGGCAAGGCCCGTGATGACAAAGCTACGTCTATTCATGAGAAGTCTCCTAATAGTTAAATTGATACAGAAAGGTCCACAAGCCAAGCAGGCATCACATCCAAGGCCCAAGCTTCGACCGCGTGATGAAGATTGAAAAACAGCGCGAGGCCGACCACGACAAACACCCCGCCCATCACAGGCCGCGCCGCCACAGCGATTTTTTGCATCCGCGCGCGGTTCCTCATAAGCCAAGCGCGCGTGCCATATCCAAGCCCGATGATCAGCGTCGAGACACCCAGCGCAAAAAAGATCATGATCAGCGTGGCCAGCCCGAGACTTTCGCCCTGTGACGCCAGCGCAATCGCGCCGCCAAGCGTTGGCCCGATACAAGGGCTCCAGACCGCCCCAAGCAGCAAGCCCCCCGCAAACTGGCCGCGCAAAGAGCCTTGATCAAGCGTATTCATCTGAGCATCGGCGCGCGCCGACATCCCGGCTGTCGCGCCTGAAAGAACCATGCCAAACCGTGGCACCAACAACATGAGGCCAAAAGCCACCATAAGCACAGCCCCCGCCTGCGCAACGCTCTGCTCGTCTAGCCCCAGAGCGCGGCCAAAGGCCGTAACCCCAACGCCAAGCAAAACGAACGAAACGCTCATCCCCGCCGCCAAGGCCAACGGCCCTTTCGGGTTTGCGCCCAGAGCGCCTGCCAACACCACGGGCAGCACAGGAAGCACACAGGGGTTGATCAGCGTCAGCAAACCGGCTGCATATGCGAGAATAAATTCCATGCCTTAGATGTAGGCGCACCTCACACCGCTTGTCACCAAACGAAACTCTGACGCGGCTTCACGAAGGTGTGGGCTTTTGTTTCGAAATCTGCACCGCGAGAATCCCGAAGGCGATGATTGCCACACCCAGAAAGTCGTGCCAGTCCAACGCTTCGCTGAGCACAACCGCCGCAATAGCAACGCCAATGAACGGGTTGAGAAAGTGAAACGTGGCCGCTTTGACCGCGCCGATCCGATCCACCAGAAAAAACCAAACCAGCGTCGCTGCCAGCCCCGGCACAAGGGTGGTATAGATAAAGGCCAGAACAAGCGGCGTGCTCATTTCAACCGCTGGCGTCTCAAAGGCCAAAGCGGCAAGGAAAAGCGCAAAGGAGCCAACAAGCATCTGCAAGCCAACAACCATCAGGAAGTTCCCCCCCGAGGTTGCACCGCGCAAAACAAGGGTCGCCGTGGTCAGCGCCAGAACCCCGATCAGGCAGAGGCCGAGACCATAGATATCAACCCCGCCATTGAGCCGCGCGCCCATGATAATACTGACGCCAATCACGCCCGCGACAAGCCCCGCCAGCGCCAAAGGCTTGATCTTGTCCTTAAAGAAAAGCCAGCCAGCGACCGCAACAAGCAAAGGCATTGTCGAAGCAATGATTGCCGCCAGCGAGGCCTCGATGGTCTGCATCGCAACAAAGTTCAGCCCAAGGTAAAGTGCGTTTTGGCACAGTCCGAAAATAATCGTCGCGCGCCACTGGTTCCGCGTGAGCGTCCATGTCTGGCCCATCAGCCGCGCAATCAGAACGCCAAGCAAACCAGAGATCAGAAAGCGCAGAGATAGCGCCCAAAGCGGCGAGGCATACTCGACGATGATCCGCGCAGATGTGAAGGCACTTGACCACATAAAGGCAAAGGCCACGCCCATGAAAATTGCTCTGATGTCCACGCGTCTATCTCCAAATGCAAAAAGGGCCGCCTCTTGGGCGACCCTTTCGTAAACTTGTGAAACATACAAGCGTCGGAATTAACCGTTAACGCTGTCTTTAAGTGCTTTAGCGATTGTCATTTTGACAACTTTGTCCGCGTCTTTTTTGATTTGCTCGCCTGTGGCAGGGTTGCGGACCATACGCTCAGGACGCTCACGGCAATAGATTTTGCCAACGCCAGGAAGGGTCACTGCACCGCCGCCTGAAACTTCTTTTGTGATGATCGCGATGATTGATTCAAGCGCGCCCGTCGCTGTTTTCTTGTCTGCGCCCATTTCTTCTGCGAGTGCGGCGACAAGCTGAGTTTTTGTCATTGGTTTTGTCATTGGTTAGTCTCCTGTATTTGCCCGATTTTGGGCCCCATCACAGCCATATAACTGTATGATGCGTAGCAACACAACGAATTGTGGGCCGAAAACAAGCCAAAAACTGCATTTAGAGGCGTTTTTTTGCTGTTATTTGCCCTTACAAGAAGGCCGTTTCGTTAAAACTGCGCAATTTCCGGCTGTGAAGCCGCTCCAGCGGCATGGTTCTAAGGGCCTCCATGGCCTTAATCCCGATCATCAAATGACGCTCGACTTGGGTTTTGTAGAAGTCGCTGGCCATGCCAGGAAGCTTGAGTTCGCCGTGCAACGGCTTGTCAGAGACGCACAAAAGCGTGCCATAGGGAACACGAAACCGAAAGCCGTTCGCCGCAATGGTTGCGCTCTCCATATCAAGCGCAATAGCGCGGCTTTGACTGAGGCGCTGCACCGGCCCCTCGGTTTCACGCAGCTCCCAGTTGCGGTTGTCGAGGCTGGCCACAGTCCCCGTTCGCATCAACCGTTTCAGCTCGTATCCCTTCAGCTCGGTGACATCCGCCACCGCCTCCTCCAGCGCGATCTGAACCTCGGCAAGCGCAGGCACAGGCACCCAGACAGGCAGGTCGTCATCGAGCACCTTATCCTCACGCAGGTAAGCGTGCGTCAAGACAAAATCGCCCAGAAGCTGGCTGTTCCGCAGCCCGGCGCAATGGCCCACCATAATCCAAGCATGAGGGCGCAAAACGGCGATATGGTCGGTCGCGGTTTTGGCGTTTGACGGGCCGACCCCGATATTCACCAGCGTGATACCAGAGCCATCGGCGCGCTTGAGATGATAGGTCGGCATCTGGGGCTGCTTAGGTGAGGCCTCCAAGGGCGCGTCTGCCGCCGTGATCTCGGCGTTGCCTGTGCCGACAAAGCTGGTGTAGCCACTTGTCTTATCGGCCAACATGGCGCGCCCATAGGCCTCAAACTCGTTGACGTAAAACTGGTAGTTGGTGAACAGAACGTGGTTCTGAAAGTGCTCTGGCGCTGTGGCCGTATAATGCGCCAGCCGCGCCAGCGAATAATCCACCCGCTGCGCCGTAAAGGGCGCCAGCGGCCCGGCCACGCCTTCGGCGGGCTGATGGGTTCCATTCACAATGTCGTCGTTTGTTGTGCTCAGGTCTGGCACATCAAACACATCGCGCAGGGTAAACTGCGCCGCCCCCTCTTGAGGCACAGAAATCCGCGCATCATTGGCCACAGCAAAATGGATCGGCATCGGCGTGTCCGAATAGCCGATCTCAACAGCCACACCATGGTTCTCCATAATCAACTCGATCTGTTGGATGAGATAGCTGCGAAAGAGATCAGGCCGCGTAATGGTCGCTTCGTGCCGCCCCGGATGGCTAACGTGACCATAGCTCAAACGGCTGTCAATCTGCGCATAGCTCGTCGTCTCGATCCGTATCATCGGATAATAAGCCCTGATGCGCGCGCCCTCTGGCGCAGAGGCCATCGCTTTTGAAAACGCATTGCACAAAAAGTCGCAAGACGTCTCATAAAGCGCCTCGAGCCGGGCCACGGCGTCGCGCGCGTTATCAAACCGCTGGAAATCTCCCCGTTCAGGTGTCACAAATTGCGAAGGCATCTGCCACTCCTCGCCTGATAAAACTAAACCGGCGGCGCCGGGGTAATGCAAAGGTCGCACGAAGCCCGCCCATGTTCAAGGAGAGCCGAATGGATTTGGAAACCGTCAGCGCAGAAGACTTCGGAGCCTCCCTAAAAGGCTTTGGTCTCAACGTTCTGGTCACAGATGTGAAGCGCACGGCTGCCTTTTTAGAGACTGTCTTCAGCCTGACAGCCCACCGCCTCTCCGCCGATTTCGCCATCCTGTCTCATGGCAGAAATCTCCTCCAGCTTCACGCCGACAGCACCTACCACTCCAACCCGCTGCTTGGCCTTTTGCCCGAAAATCCACCCCGCGGCGCAGGCCTTGAAATCCGCCTCTATGAGTGTGACCCCGAGAAAGCCGCCGCCAAATGCGAGGCCGCAGGCGGCACTCTCCTGCAAGCTCCCACAAACAAGCCCCACGGCTTGCGCGAGGCCTATATCCTCTGTCAGGATGGCTATGCATGGGTGCCCTCACGGCCCCTCACATCAGAGGATACAAGGCCATGACCACCCCCAACATGACCCATTGGCAAGAGCGCGTCGATCTCGCCGCCGCCTTTCGCTGGACCGCACGGCTCAATATGCATGAAGGCGTCGCCAATCACTTCAGCCTCGCCGTCAATGAGGATGGCACACGCTTCCTGATGAACCCGAACCAGATGCATTTTTCGCGCATCAAAGCCTCCGATATGCTCGAAATCGACGCCAAAGACCCAAGCACGCTGATAGGCCCGAACGCCCCCGATCCGACAGCATGGGGCCTCCATGGCGGCCTTCACCGCGCTTGCCGTCACGCCCGCTGCGCCATGCACGTGCATTCGATCCATGCAACCGTTCTGGCCTCACTCGCCGACAGCCGCCTGCCGCCCATTGATCAAAACTGTGCCACGTTTTTCAACCGCTATGTGATTGACGAAAACTATGGCGGCCTCGCCTTTGAAGACGAGGGCGCGCGCTGTGCAGCGCTCTTCAAAGACCCTAAACAAAAAGTCATGATCATGGGCAATCATGGCGTCTTGATCATAGGCGCAACCGTGGCCGAAACCTTCAACCGCCTCTACTATTTCGAGCGCGCCGCCGAAACCTACATTCGCGCGCTGCAAACAGGCCGGCCCCTGCGTGTTCTGCCGGACGACATCGCCGAAAAAACCGCGCAAGAGCTGGAAATCTATCCAGAACAAGACACCCGCCACCTCGCCGAACTCAAAGCCATTCTGGACAAAGAAGGCTCAAACTACGCGACCTAACCTTTTTTCTTTCTGAAAATATCCCGGGGGAGCGCGAGGGGGCAGCGCCCCCTCGCATCGGTCGGATGCAAAGCATCCGAAACCCTAGCCCAACCGTTCGTCGCTCGGCGTCAAGCCAAACTCCGCCCGATACGCCCGCGCCATCGCGCTGGCGTCCTGATACCCTGCGCGCAAAGCCACTTCCGCCATCGCCAAATCGCTCTCTTTCAATAGCTTGCGCGCCGCCAGAAGCCTGATGCGGCGATAGACGGCGCGCGGGACCGCGCCCAACTCACGCTTCATCCGCGCCTCAAGGTCTTTTTGGCTGCGCCCGGTCTGTCGGGCAATTTCGCCGATCGGCAAGGGTTGCTCAATATGCGTCTGCATCAGCCTGATCGCGCGCGCAACAGACCGACCCCGCGCCACAGGCACGTCTTGTGGCGTGTCCTCATCAGGGCTCATAAACAGTGTCGCCAACTCCAGCCGCAAAGCCTGCCCGTGCCGCGCGCCGATACGATGGCTCATCACATCAAAGGCCGCCTGCGCGCCGGAGCAGGTCACGCGATCGCCCGCCTCAACATATCTGACCCGCTCCGTCAGCACATCTGGAAAGGCCTCACCAAAGCGCTCCAACTCCTCCCAGTGAATGGTCGCGCGTCGCCCGTTGAGAAGCCCCGCAGCGGCCAAAAGCCAGCTCCCCGTATCAAATCCCGCCATGACAGCATAGCGCCCCGCCGCAGCCCGCAAGGCGCGGCGTGTGGCCTCGTTCGCATGACGGGAAAACTCATAACTCGGCATCGCAATCAGCATATCGCCATTATGTCCGCTCAACGCGCCATGCGCCGCAACAGACATCCCACTTGAGGAGGTTGCAGGCCCGCCACCTACCGTCAGCAAGCGCCAGCGGTAAAGCTCCCGCCCCGCCAGCGTATTGGCCGCGCGCATCGGCTCGATCGTATTGGCCAGACACAGCCCAGAAAACGCATCAAACAAGAGCACGTCAATCTGCTGCACTGCGGCGGAGGGATTCTTCCAAATCTGCATGGTTTCTTCTAAATCTGCATGATGTGCCTGTGCAAGCCCCCTAGAGTTTGATCAACCAATATAAGGACAGCGCCATGCACTTCGCCCCGACCGAAGAACAACAGATGATCATCGACACCACCCGCGCCTTTGTCGAAAAAGAGCTATATCCGCATGAAGCGCTGGTCGAGCGCACGGGGCATCTGCCGATGGAGCTGATCAAGGAAATCCAGCCCAAGGCCATGGCTGCAGGGCTCTACGCTGCCAATATGCCCGAAGAGGTCGGCGGCGCAGGCCTCGATACGCTCACATGGCTGATGTATGAAAAAGAGCTTGGCCGCGCCAATTATGCTCTTCACTGGACCTGTGTTGCGCGGCCCTCAAACATCCTGCTCGCAGGCTCAGAGGTGCAGCGCGAGCAATATCTCTACCCTTGCATCAAAGGCGAGAAATGGGACTGCCTCGCCATGACAGAGCCAGGTGCAGGCTCAGATTTGCGCGGCATGACGGCCACAGCCAAAGAGGATGGCGACGACTTTGTGTTGAACGGCACAAAGCATTTTATCTCCCATGCTGACATCGCAGATTTCGCTATCGTCTTTATGGCGACTGGCGAGGAAGAAACGCCACGTGGCAAGAAAAAACTGATCACCGCATTTTTTGTCGACAAGGGCACACCGGGCTTCACCGTCCGCGAGGGCTACCGCAATGTCTCTCACAGAGGCTACACCAACGCGGTGCTTGAGTTTGACAACTGCCGCCTGCCCCGCTCTGCTGTTTTGGGCGAAGTCCACAAAGGCTTTCAAGTCGCCAACGACTGGCTCGGCGCCACGCGCCTCCAAGTTGCAGCCACATCCTTGGGCCGCGCCGAGCGCGCCTTTGAACACGCGCTCGGCTATTCTGCCGAGCGCAAACAATTCGGCCAGCAGATTTCCAAATTTCAGGGGGTGTCTTTCAAGCTCGCCGATATGGCGCTTGAGATCAAAGCGGCCAACCTGCTCACTTGGGAGGCCGGCTGGAAGTTTGATCAGGGCAGCGTGACAGAGGCCGATATGTCTATGGCCAAACTCAAGGCGACCGAAGTGCTCGCCATGGTCGCAGATGAAGCGATCCAGATTCACGGCGGCATGGGGCTGATGGACGAGTTGCCACTGGAACGTATCTGGCGCGATGCACGGGTCGAGCGGATCTGGGAAGGCACCTCTGAAATCCAGCGTCACATCATCAGTCGCGATCTCCTGCGCCCGCTTGGTGGCTAAGGGGTTGCGCTTTGGCTTCGCCAAATCGCTCGTCTGGGGGACGCTGTCCCCCAGACCCCCTGGGATATTTTTAGAAAGAAAAAGACAATGAGTCGTGATCTTTTGAGAGTATTGAACCCGCGCACCATTGCTGTGATCGGCGGCGGCGCCTGGTGTGCGTCGATCCTGAAGGCAGCCGAGATGATCGGCTATGACGGGGAGATTTTCCCTGTGCATCCCGAGGGCAAAGTCATTGCAGGACGGCAGGCTGTGCGCTCTTTGGCCGAGTGGGACGGGCCGATTGATGCGGCCTTCATAGGGGTGAACCGCAAGGCTACGATTGATGTTGTGCGTGAGTTGCGTGCGCTCAAGGCGGGCGGAGCGGTTTGCTTTGCCAGCGGATTTTCCGAGGCGGGAGCCGAGCTCTCTGATGGGGCAGACTTGCAGGCGGCGCTTGTTGTGGCCGCGGGCGAAATGCCCATCCTCGGGCCAAACTGCTATGGCTTTATCAACGCGCTTGAAGGCGCGGCGATCTGGCCAGACCAGCACGGCTGTGCGCCTGTCGAGCGTGGCGTGGCAATCCTTGCGCAAAGCTCCAACATTGCCATCAACCTCACCATGCAGACGCGCGCCTTGCCGATTGCTTATGTTGTGGCGTGTGGAAACATGGCGCAGACCTCGCAGGCAGAAATCGCCATGGCGCTGCTCGATGACGCGCGCGTGACAGCCATTGGTCTGCATATCGAGGGTTTTGGCGACACTGCGGAGTGGCACGCGATGGCGCTCAAGGCTGAGGCAAAAGGCATCCCGCTCCTTGCGCTCAAGGTCGGCAAATCCGAGCACGCTCAGGCCGCAACAGTCTCGCACACCGCCTCGCTTGCGGGCAGCCACGCAGGCGCCAATGCTCTTCTGGCGCGTCTTGGCATTCCGCGTGTCCCTGACATCCCCAGCTTTCTGGAAACACTCAAACTTCTCCACACTGTCGGGCGGCTTGACCACGCAACCCTTGCCACTGTCTCTTGTTCGGGCGGAGAGGCAAGCCTTGCCGCCGACACCGCCCATGGCCGCGCCCTGAGCTTTCCGCCGCTCTCGGCTTCGCAGCGCACAGCCCTGTTTGACGCGCTTGGCCCGAAAGTGGCGCTGGCCAATCCGCTCGACTACCACACCTATATCTGGCGTGACACGGAGCGCATGACTGACACCTTCGCGGCCCTCTCAGGCCCCGAAACAGGCATCACTCTGGCGATTGTCGACTACCCTCATACCGACGCCACAGATTGGGCCTGTGCCACAGATGCTATCCTTGGGGCCGCGAAGCGCACGGGGCGGCCTTATGGCGTTGTTGCGACTTTACCTGAGCTTATGCCACCCGATGTCGCTGCGCGCTTTATGGCGGCGGGCGTTGCGCCATTGATGGGGCTGACAGAGGCGATCACAGCTGTTGAAGCCGCCGCTCTGCCGTGCACCATTGCCTCGGAACCGCCACTCGCAGGGGGCGCGTTTGGCCCTGCCGAGACCCTGAGCGAACACGCATCCAAAGCCGAGCTTGCCCAGTTTGGCCTACCGGTGCCCGCTTCCCTGCGGCTCACCTCGCTTGACAGCTTGGAGGCGCAACTCGCGGGCCTCACCTTCCCGCTCGTGCTCAAGGCCGAGGGGATGGCGCATAAATCAGACGCAGGCGGCGTGGCGTTGGGGCTTGAAACGTCCGGCGCTGTCCTAGCTGCCGCCGAGAAAATGGGCGGCACCAGCTGGCTTGTCGAGGAGATGGCGACAGACACTGTGGCCGAACTTCTCATCGGCGTCACGCGTGACGCGGCGCATGGGCTCCTGCTCACGCTCGGCGCTGGCGGCGTCTTGACCGAGCTTCTGCAAGATACGGTCTCCATGCTGCTGCCCGTCACAGAGCACGACATAAAACAGGCTCTAACACAGCTCAAATGCGCGCCTTTGCTGGCGGGCTACCGAGGCAAGCCCGCAGCCAATCTCGACGCCATACTGAAAGCGGTGCTGGCGGTGCAAGACTATGTCGTTGCACAGGCGCCGCTTATTGGCGAAGTTGAAGTAAACCCGCTCCTCTGCACGCCCACCCGCGCTGTTGCCGTGGACGCCCTGATCAGAAAGGCCAGCTCATGAGCCCCATCAAAACACGCCGCGACGGCGGCATCCTCGAAGTCACACTAGACCGCCCCAAAGCCAACGCGATCGACCTCGCCACCTCGCGCATCATGGGCGAGACATTTGCCGCCTTCCGCGATGACCCCGAGTTGCGCGTCTGTATCATCACTGGCGCTGGCGAAAAGTTCTTCTGCCCCGGTTGGGACCTCAAGGGTGCTGCCGACGGCGACGCGGTCGATGGCGACTATGGCGTTGGCGGTTTTGGCGGCTTGCAAGAGCTGCGCGACCTCAACAAACCGGTCATCGCCGCGGTCAACGGCATCTGCTGTGGCGGCGGGCTGGAGTGGGCGCTGTCAGCCGACATTATCCTTGCGGCAGAGCACGCGACATTTGCGCTTCCAGAAATTCGCTCAGGCACGGTGGCCGATGCGGCAAGTGTGAAGCTCCCCAAGCGGATCCCCTATCATATTGCCATGGAGCTTTTGCTCACAGGCCGCTGGTTTGACGCCGAAGAGGCGAAGGGCTGGGGCATTGTAAACCACATCCACCCGTCAGATGCGCTCATGGATCAGGCCTGGGAAATGGCGCGCCTCTTGGCCTCCGGCCCCCCCCTTGTCTATGCCGCGATAAAAGAGATCGTGCGCGACGCGGAAGACAGCAAGTTCCAAGACGCAATGAACCGGATCACCCAGCGCCAGCTTGCAAGTGTTGACATCCTCTATGGCTCAGAAGACGGCCTTGAGGGCGCACGCGCCTTTGCGGAAAAACGTGATCCCGTTTGGAAGGGGCGTTAACCGCCCCGCCTTCCGCTCATAGCTCAAGCCGAACAGACGAGACAACAATTGGTAGAAGCCCAGTTGTCTCGCCATTGCCGCATGAGTTTTTAATAAAAATTAAGGTATCATGACTAGCCTCGTGCCAGTCTGGTCAATGTTCTGGCTGACTCTGGTGCCGATCGGGTGTTTTCACTGTGCCCATTTGTTTTTGCTGGCACTTGTTTTGTAGGTTCGCGTTTAAAAGGTTTTGAGTTTCATGGTGCCCCTGAGCTTTGCCACACGTCTTTCGCGCAAGCAGAAGCGCTTTATTTTTCTGGCGATAGATACGCTGACTGTGCCGTTTGCGATGGGGTTAGCCTTTCTCATTCTTGGCCTTTCCCCCTTTCACGCCTCAGACACGCCCGCGCTCGCGCTGCTGCTGGGCCTCTTAATGGGCTGTGCTGCGTTCACGAGCCATCACCTCGGCCTCACCCGAATCAAGCTCAACTCATATGAAATGCAAGGCATCACCCTCACTGGAAAATTCGCCGCCATACTGGGCATCAGCGCCTATCTGCTCAACAGCGTGATCAGCGCTTTGAGCGGCCTGTCTGTCTTCGTGCTCTTCACGATGGTTTTGCTCCTGTCCACCGTCACATTGCGTATGATCCTGCGACAAGTTCTCATTCACGCCTATCAAAAGGACAGCACACGCACCCGCATCCTTGTCTATGGTGCCAGTCAAACAGGCGAACAGCTCGCGATGGCCCTGCAATCCGATGAGAGCCTCCAGCTGGTCGCCTTCATTGATGAAAACCCGACATTGCAGAGTCTGATGATCGCTGGCTCACCTGTCTATTCGCCTCTCAAACTGGCCGAACTCGTCAAAACAGAAAGCATTGACCGGATCGTGCTGTGTCTGCCTTCCTCCCAGATCGAACAAGCGCGCCTCGCCTATAAACTGCGCACATTGGGCTGTGAGGTGCATTCGCTGCCAAGCTTTGCGACTCTCCTGAGCACAGGCTCCATCGGCTCCAAAGGCGCACCCCTCAGACTCAACGAGCTTCTCGGACGCGGACATCTGTCTCACGCATTGCCCAAAGTGACAGACAGCTACACAGGCAAACGCGTTCTGATCACGGGCGCTGGCGGCTCTATCGGCTCCGAATTGTGCCGTCAGATTGCCGGCTGCAACCCTGAGAGCCTTGTGCTCCTCGATCACTCCGAACTGGCGCTTTATACCATCCATAAAGAGCTGATCGACCTACCCAGCACCATCAAGATAGAGCCTGTGCTTGGCTCGATCACAGACAAGTCCCTGATCAATCACACCCTACGACAGCATAAAATCGACATTGTGCTGCACGCCGCAGCCTACAAACATTTGCCACTTGTCGAAGACAACGCCATCGCTGGACTGGCCAACAATGTGCTGGGAACACGAATTGTCGCCGAAGCGGCCCGTGCGGCAGGCGTTGAACGTGTCACCCTCATATCAACAGATAAGGCCGTGCGCCCTGTGAGCATCATGGGGGCTTCCAAGCGCCTCGCCGAGCTAGTGTTCCAAGATCTCGCCTCACGCAGCGAAACCACGCGCTTCTCTATAGTGCGGTTCGGCAATGTGCTCGGCTCGTCTGGCTCGGTCATTCCGCTCTTTCGCGAACAAATCGCCAGAGGCGGCCCCGTCACCCTCACCCATCATGAAGTCACACGCTATTTCATGACAATAACCGAAGCCGCACGGCTCGTTTTGCTCGCCGCCTCTTACGCGCGTGGCGGTGATGTCTTCGTGCTCGACATGGGCGCCCCTGTGCCGATTGCCAAGCTGGCACGCCAGATGATCGAGGCCTCAGGTTACTCCGTGAGAGATAAAGACAACCCGAAGGGTGACATAGACATCGAGATCACAGGGCTACGCCCCGGCGAAAAGCTGCACGAGGAGCTGCTCATCTCTTCTGATATGCTCACAACGCCCCACCCCAAAATCATGCGTGTGCAGGAAAGCGCCCTCTCCGAAATCGAGGTCGCCAATGCCATGCGCGACATACGAAGCGCCACCGAACAACACGACGAAAGCTTGGCGCGTTCCATTGTGACCCGCTGGATCATCAAAGACACAGCCCATGCCGAAAAAGCAAACACCCCGCTCACGGGGTAGTCACGGGCCAATCACAGGCCAGAGGCCTCATTGATACTGCCTTGCTTGGTCATCCCTTAAGAGTCTTCGCGAAAATAATCGCGCCGTCCGACCGAAACATAAGCGTCAAAACCCGCTTTCTTAGCGTCCTGCTCTGAATAAATATTGCGAAGGTCCGCAAGCTTGGGCGCATTCATCTTCTTAGCTATTCGCTTCAGATCCAGTGCCCGAAACTCGTTCCACTGTGTCAGAATCACCATCAGATCAGCATTCTGCGCCGCCTTATAAGCGTCTTCGCTCCATTGCACGCCCGGAAGCTGCGCTTCGCCCTCATGCCGCCCCTGCGGGTCAACAACACGAACTTTCGCGCCCCCGCCGATCATCGCAGGCACAATCTTGAGCGCAGGGCTGGCGCGCATATCATCCGTGTTCGGCTTGAAGGTCACACCCAGCACCACAACGATTTTGCCATTGAAGCTCCCGTCCACAAGATCAAGCAGCTTCTGGATCATCCTGTCCTTGATCTCTTCATTGACCTTAATCACCGTCTCGGTGATCTGCATCGGCAAGCCGTGCTCCTGCCCGATACGCGCCAAAGCCTTGGTATCCTTAGGAAAACAAGAGCCGCCATAGCCCGGCCCAGCATGAAGAAACTTGTTGCCAATCCGCCCGTCCAGCCCGATCCCCTTGCTGACCTGCTTCACATCCGCCCCCGTGAGTTCACAAAGCGCCGCGATCTCGTTGATAAATGTGATCTTGGTCGCCAGAAAGGCGTTGGCCGCATATTTGATCATCTCCGCGCTCTCAAGATCGGTCGTGACAATCGGAAAGTCGCGCAGGAACAACGGGCGATAAATCTCCCGCATCACCTCATCCGCGCGCGCGCTCTGCACGCCCAGCACCACACGATCAGGCTTCATAAAATCGTCAATCGCCGCGCCCTCGCGCAAGAATTCAGGGTTGGAAGCCACATCAAAGTCAAGCGTCGGGTTGGCTTTGCGCACCGCCTGTTTGACCTGTCGGTTCGTGCCCACAGGCACAGTCGATTTGGTGACAATCACAGCATATCCCGTGAGCGCACGCGCTACCTCTTCTGCGGCAGCCATCACATAGGTCAAGTCGGCATGGCCATCGCCCCGCCGTGTCGGCGTGCCCACAGCGATAAAGACCGCCTCCACATCCTGCACCGCCGCCTTAAGATCGGTGGTAAAAGTCAACCGCCCCGCCGTGACATTCTTTGCCATCAACGCCTCAAGCCCGGGCTCAAAAATAGGCACGTCTCCGCGCTTGAGCATATCGATCTTGTCCGGATCCATATCGACACAAACAACGTCATGGCCAAAGTCAGAAAAGCAAACCCCCGAAACAAGGCCCACATATCCCGTGCCAATCATCGCGATCTTCATAAAACTGCCCTTTACTCATACAAACCAAAATCCTTGTCGCAGCGCCCCAAGGGCCTGTCAACGCAGCCTGAAAACCGCGCTCAACCTTGGCACAAAAAAGTAACGATCCCCTAAAACGGTTGCGACAGTTCGATCAGGTTTTCGTCAGGATCACGCATATAAAGCGACATAAGCCGCCCCTGCGCCCCCGTGCGCTCAATCGGCCCCGCTTCGATCTGAACGCCCAGCGCCTCAAGCGCCTCCAAAGCCTGGGCCACAGCTCCGTCAATCAAAAAGCAAAGGTCTGCGCTGCCCGCCATAGGCCGCCGCGCATGAGGCGCAAATTCGGCCCCCGCCTGATGCAAATTGATCTTCTGCGCCCCAAACAGAAGCGCATGGCGCTCTGTGCCGTCTGCGCCCCGAAACGTCTCATAACGCATCCCAAGAACCGCCTCATAAAACGCAGCGCTCCGCGCCAGATCCGTCACCGTCAAAACCAGATGGTCCAGCGCCACAACGTTCACGTGCATCTTGTCATTCCCCTCAAGCGAGTTAGTTTGCCAGAAACACTATAGGCTAAATGCGATGGAACACAGAACCGATCTCCTAGATCCCGCCCGCGCCTCGGCCTGCGCCGCCAGTCTGGGCCTGCCTCTGCGCCTTCAGACAGGCGATCCCCTGCCGCCCTTCTTTCACCAGCTCTATTTCTGGCAGGCCGAGCCGCCCGAAGCCTTAGGCCGCGACGGTCACCCCGCCAAAGGCAGCGCCCTCATCCCCGACTTCGGCCTCCCCCGCCGGATGTGGGCAGGCGGCCGCCTCGCCTTCCATGCGCCCCTCCTCGCAGGACAAAGCGCCGAGAAGCAAACCACAGTCGAAAACGCCGAGCAAAAGCAAGGCCGCACAGGCCCCCTCGCCTTCGTCACCCTGCGCCATAACATCTTTCAAGACGGCGCCCTCAAGCTCACCGAGTACCAAGACCTCCTCTACCGCGAAGACCCCTCGCCTGATGCGCCTGCGCCCGTGCCCCCCAAAGCCGCCACAGATGAAACCGTCTCAGAGCACCACAGCTTCGATTCAACCCTCCTCTTCCGCTACTCCGCCCTCACCTTCAATGGCCACCGCATTCATTACGACGAAACATACGCCCGCGAGGTCGAACATTACTCAGGCCTCGTCGTTCACGGCCCGCTCCTCGCGCAACGCCTCATGCTGATGGCCACAGAGCACCTCGGCCCGCTTAAAGCCTTCTCCTTCCGCGCCAGCTCTCCGCTGATGCACACCGAAACAGCCAGCCTCTGCCTAAAAGGCACAAGCCTCTGGGTCCGCGCCCCCGACGGCCGCCAGATCATGACCGCTGAAGCCCAAACCTAACGCTTCCTCTTTCCAAAAATATCCCAGGGGGTGCGGGGGACTGGTCCCCCGCCTTGGTCGGATTGGCGCAGCCAATTCGATCCTTAAAGCGAGGTCTCAGGCGCAAATTCCGCAGGAATAGTGTCTATCCCTTCCAATATCAGCAGGGCCATCACCCGCCCGACTTCGCAGCCCATCCCAAACCCGATCTTGAAGCCGCCATTGGCAATATAGGCCCCCTCAATGAGCGGATGCCGCCCAAGCATAGGCGCGCGGCTTTTGGCACGTGGCCTCAGCCCTGCCCAGCGCTCAAGCACCGCCGCCGCGCGCAGCGCTGGCAGCGCCGCATAAGCCTTCTCCAAGACCAGATCCAGCTGTGCATCCGTGCTGTTTGCGTCCTCAAACAGCCGCTCGCTGGTCGAGCCAATCGCAACCGTTCCGTTCCAATGCGGCACCATATGGACCGTATTGGCAAAAATCTGCGGCCCGTCCCCCATATCAAAATCAAGCAGCGCCCCCTGCCCTTTCACAGCATTGCCGACATCCCTGTCAAAATGCGCCGAGAGCCGCTCAAGATCATGCACCCCACTCGCCCAGACAAGTGTGCCTTGGTCCTCGCCTTCCCGCAGAACGTCCCCGCCCCGCGCGATAATCGCTGCAGCAAGCGCTTTGCACGCCTGTCGCGGAAACATTCGCGCTGTCAGCGTGTCAAAAACATAAAGTCCCGTTTCGCTTTCCGGCAGCGGCCCGTCCAAGTCCTCAGCGCTCACAACGCGCCACGCCGCCTTGCCACGCCACAGCTCTTTTGCCGTGTCGGCCCGCGCGCGGGCCAACGTCACAGCGCGTTCGTCGGCCAGAGGCTGCACTCGCCCCGTGCGCCCGTAACTCGTCTCTAACTCGGCCCAATCGCCCACATTTTTCCAAAACGCTTCCGCCGCAATCAGACTTTGAAACTGGAATTCTTTCTTCTCGTTCCAATTCTCAGGGACGTGTGGTGCCAAAGCGCCGACAATCCCGCCGCTCGCGCCGCCGCCGACCCCGTTCGGGTCAATCACGCGCACCCGCGCGCCCTTTTCCAGACAGGCCCAAGCCACCGACAGGCCGAATATCCCGGCGCCGCGCACTGTTACGTCTGCCATTGCCATTCCCTCACAGCGGTTGCATGGTCCTTCGACTACGTCTCTATCGGATTAGCCCCAGATGAACCAGCCAGCCGAGCTAACGTGGCGCGACGGCCAAGTGCCCGTGTCCCAGCGCTTTGATGACCCCTATTTCAGCCTTGAAAACGGGCTGGACGAGACCCGCTATGTCTTTCTCGATGGCAATGATCTCCCCACACGCTTCCATGATGGCTTTCACATCGCCGAGCTTGGCTTTGGCACAGGCCTCAATCTGCTCGCCGCCCTCGCGCTCTGGCGCGAGAGCACTCAAAGCGGCAAACTTCATTTCACTAGTTTTGAAGCCTTCCCCATGGCGCCCAAAGATATGCTTGCCGCCCAAGCCGCTTTTCCTGCGCTCGCCGCGCTCAGCGCCGAGCTTGCGCCGCATTGGAGCGCTGGCGAAACGGCCTTTGAAACCCATGATCTGGTCTTCACGCTTGTGCTGGGCGATGCCCGAAAAACAGTTTCTAATATGGCCCAAAAGGCCGATGCGTGGTTTCTTGACGGGTTTTCGCCTGCCAAAAACCCCGAGCTTTGGGAGCCTGCGCTCATGGCCCAGATCGCCGCGCAGACCGCCCCTCAAGGTACCGCCGCCACTTATACCGCAGCGGGCTTCGTCCGCCGCGCCCTCGCCGAGGCGGGCTTTGATGTCACCCGCCGCCAAGGCTTCGGCCGCAAACGCCACATGACCACAGCAAGGATGCCCCAAGATGGCCGATAGCAACAACACCCGCCTCGGCGTCCTCCTGATGATCGCGACAACCTTTGTCTTCGCGGTGCAAGACGGCATCTCGCGACACCTCGCCAGCGAATACAATGTGCTCATGGTCGTGATGGTGCGCTACTGGTTCTTTGCGGCCTTCGTCACAGCCATCGCCTATCGAAAAGCAGGTGGCATCCGCGCCGCCGCGCGCACAGAGCAGCCCATGCTCCAGATCTTCCGCGGCCTGATCCTCGCGACAGAAATCTGCGTGATGATCTACGCCTTCACTCTCCTCGGCCTGATCGAATCACACGCAGTTTTCACAAGCTACCCCCTGCTCGTCGCCGCACTTTCGGGGCCGATCCTCGGCGAGGTCGTCGGCTGGCGGCGCTGGACGGCGATCTTTATCGGCTTTGTCGGCGTGTTGATCATTCTGAAGCCGGGCTTTGGCGTCTTCTCCCCCGCCGCCATCGTTCCCCTCGCGGCCGCCTTCCTCTTCGCGCTCTATGGCTTGCTCACCCGCTTCGCCTCGCGCAAGGACACAGCGGCCACTTCGTTCTTCTGGACGGGCGTGTCAGGCTCCGTGATGATGACAGCCATCGGCGCAAGCTATTGGGAGCCGATGATCTCCTCAGACTGGGTCTGGATGGGCACGCTCTGCATCACAGGCGCGCTCGGCCACTGGCTCCTAATCAAGACATATGAGGCCGCCGAGGCCAGCGCCGTGCAGCCTTTCGCCTATCTCCAGCTCGTCTTCGTCAGCTTCATAGGCGTTCTGGTGTTTGGCGAAAGCATCGAGCTCAATGTCGCAATCGGCGCGGCAGTTGTGGTTTGCGCGGGCCTCTTCACGCTCTGGCGCGCACGCCAGGCCGCCTAATTGCCGCTGCGCACTGTCGTCCCAACAAGTTCCTCCGAAAACGGCACAGGATGCGCCGCCTTGCCGAGCCGCGCGCGATAGACAGGCAGGCTCTCGGCCACGCGCATCACATAATTGCGCGTCTCGTTAAACGGGATCGCCTCGATCCAGTCGATCACATCCATCTCGCCTTGGCGCGGGTCGCCCCGTTCGCTCATCCAGCGATCAGGCCGCGACGGCCCCGCATTATACGCCGCCGACATCATCACCACGTTGCCGTCATAGCGCGCAGCAAGCGTGGCCAAATAGGCCGCCCCGAACGTTGCGTTATAACTCCAGTCGTTCAAAACGCGGTCGCGATCGTAGTCTATCCCAAGCCCCTCGGCCACTTCCTTGGCCGTCGCAGGCATCACTTGCATCAAGCCAAGCGCGCCAACTCCACTGGCAACAGAAGGGTCAAATTCGCTCTCCCGCCGTGCAATCGCCAGCGCCATTTCCATAGGCACAGGCAGCGGCATCTCCATCATCGGGTGCAGCGCGTAATAATGCGCAGGCAGAACAATTCCGCGCCCCGCCGCGTCTTTACCAAGCATCACAGCCAAATGAGGCGCGCCGAGATCAATGGCAAAGTTACCCAACTGGCCGATCGTCACGCGGTCCGCCTCCGCCGCCATAGCGAGGATAAACTGCTCGGCCAAGCTCAACATTTCAGCCTTGATTGCCAGCTCGACAATCCGCGCCAGATCGCTCTTATAAAACGCCGCTTCTTGCCACGCTGGAAAGTATTCTGCCCCCTTTAAGGCCATATCAGAGCCTGTTTTGGCCCGCTCCGCTGCCAAAAGCCCGTAAAAGCTCGTCTGGTGTTCGGCCCCTGCCCGGTAGGCCGCAAGCGCCTCGTCGGTGCGGCCCATCTTTTGCAAAGCCTCCCCTGTCCAGAAGCCCGCGCGGCCAAGCGATATGGGCGAGCCGACCGTCTCTTTCATCCGCTCAAAATGAACAAGCGCCTGCGCCGCATTGCCCAGTTTTCGCAGCGCGATATAGCCGGCCAGCCACTCAAGATCCGCATAGGCGCTGCCGTCGTGCAGCCCGTGGTTTGTCGCAAGCTGATAGGCCACCTGCGCGTCGCCCTCACGCATCAACTGGCGCACAAGACTGCGCCGCCAGCCTGCCCAGCGCAACGGCTCACCAAGATTTTCAGCCACGCTACTGGCCAAGATCTTGGCCACAGCTTCGTCTTTTGTCCCCCGATGATAAGTCCAAAGAAACTCTTCATATCCAAGCCCCGGATGCCCACGCAGCGCCGCAGGGACCGCCTCAATCAAAGCCGCAGGATCAGCCGCGCCAGCGCGCAGCCCTTGCCGCGCCTCGGCCAAAGCGCGCTGCTCGGCACTCACCAAAGGCAGCATTCGGCTCACATCGTCCGACAGCCCGCGCCAAAGCGCCATATCAAGCCGCGCCTCATGGTGCGGAGCAAGCAGCTCGGCGTGGTTTTCCAGATATTCGGCCTGCAAAGCCCCGTCCATGTCATAGCTGCGCCACGCCATCACAAGGCTGGCCTCTGCCTCGCCCCGCTCGCCCGCAGCCATCAGCGCCGCAGCATAGCTCAGCACCCCACGGTTGCTTTGCGGCGGATATGCGCGGAAAAATACGATGCGCTCGGCTCCGCCAGCCTCAGAAACAGCCGCCTCACTCATCTGCGCCAGCCGCGCAAGGCCGGGCCAATGCGGATAGCGGCGCACAAAGCCGAGCGCCTCCTCGGCGCTGCCTTCGCCTGCGCGCAGCTTCACCCATTGCATCAAGACCTGCGCCTCAGGTGCTGCCTTTGACGCCAGCAAATCAGCCATAGCCCAGTCGCTCCGCGCCGCAGCCTCAAAAGCGCCACTCAAAGGCCGTGGCGCAACCGAGCCGTCAGCAAAGCTTGCAACAGGCAGGACAATAAGCCCCAGAAATAAGGCGATATAGCGAAACATCTCTTGCATTTTTCCTTGTGAGACAGGATAGAACAGGCCCACCATACCCTGCAATCAAGCGCCCCTCCAATCACGAATGGCGGCGCACTGCATAAGAAGCAAAAAAGGAGCGTATCATGTTCAAAGGATCTATGCCTGCACTGGTCACGCCGTTCAAAAACGGCGCACTGGATGTTGATACGCTCAAACAATTGGTCGAATGGCACATTGGCGAAGGCTCGCATGGCCTTGTCCCCGTGGGCACCACAGGCGAAAGCCCCACGCTCACACACGCCGAGCATGACAAAGTCGTGCAAATCGTGGTTGAAGCCGCCGCGGGCCGCGTCCCTGTGGTCGCGGGTGCTGGCTCAAACAACACGCTGGAAGCGATCCGCCTTACCCAAGCCGCCGAAAAAGCGGGCGCAAACGGTATCCTCGTTGTCACACCCTATTACAACAAGCCAACACAATCAGGCCTCATCGCGCATTTCCGCGCTGTGCACGACTGCTGCGATCTGCCGATCATCATCTACAATATCCCCGGCCGTTCGGTTGTCGATATGACACCCGAAACCATGGGCGAGCTTGCCAAACTGCCGCGCATTGTCGGTGTGAAAGACGCCACTGGCGATCTGAGCCGCGTCCCGCAACAGCGGATCACCTGCGGCACCGACTTCATCCAGCTTTCAGGCGAAGACGCGACCGCGCTTGGCTTCAACGCTCACGGCGGTGTCGGCTGTATCTCTGTGACAGCCAATGTCGCCCCCAAGCTCTGCGCAGACTTCCAGAACGCCACCCTCGCGGGCGATTACAACACAGCGCTGACCCTGCTCGACAAGCTCATGCCCCTGCATATCGCGATCTTCAAAGAGCCGGGCGTCGCAGGCGCAAAATACGCCATGTCCCGCCTTGGCCTCTGCAACGCCGAGGTGCGCCTCCCGCTCACATCCATCAGCGCCGAGACAGAAGCGCTGATCGACGACGCCCTGCGCCACGCAGGCCTGCTCGCCTAAAAGGCAGTGTCTTTACCGCCAGAAGAAATCAATTAAGGTGGCAATCATTGCCACCTTTTTTATTGGACAATCCATGCCCGAACGCAGCCTTTTCAGCGATATTCTCAACCGTATCGCTGGCAGCTCCCGCCGCACAAAAGACACCACAGAAAAACCCCTTGCCGCCCTCTGTCATGACCTCTTGGCAGAGCAAGGTGAGGCCTCTGTTCTCACCCGCGCTCAGGCCATTCTGGCAAGACTCGCAACCGCATCTCTTGATGAGAAAACAGCGTTCTTCGAGCAGATCAGCGCCACATTCGGCCCTGACAAACAGGCGCTAGACGCCGCCATCAGCGCTTGGCAAAAAGGAGATGTCGCCTCTGCCCGCGCCCTTCACTTTGCCGCCGAGCCTCAAAGCCAAAACCTGATTCGCGCGCTCAATTCAGTGCCAGGAGCCACAGCGCAACTCGTCAATTTGCGCGCTGATCTGCTTGCCCTCTCCCGCGAAAAGCCCGCCCTCAAAGGGCTGGACCAGGATTTTCAACATCTCTTCGCCTCATGGTTCAATCGCGGATTTCTCGAAATCCGTCGGATCAGCTGGGAAACACCCGCCCATATCCTCGAAAAAATAATCGCCTACGAAGCTGTCCATGAAATCACAGGCTGGGACGATCTGCGCCAGCGCGTGGGCGACCCCGACAGAAGGCTCTTCGCCTTCTTTCATCCCGCAATGCCATCAGAGCCGCTGATTTTTGTCGAAGTTGCGCTCACCGAGACAATCCCCAGCGCCATCGCGCCGATTCTGTCCAACACGCGAAAACGCATTACAGCCGACGAGGCGAGCGTGGCGGTGTTTTACTCTATTTCAAATTGTCAAAAAGGCCTGCGTGGCATTTCCTTCGGGAATTTCCTGATCAAACAGGTGGTCGCCGAGCTTCAGCGCGAATTACCCGAGCTGACAAGCTTTGTCACCCTCTCTCCCGTGCCCGCTCTGCGCACATGGGCAAAAAACAACGCCGCAGCTCTTGATGCCGAAACAGCCGCCACCCTCGCCGCGCTCGCTCCAGAAGACCGCCCGACACCAGAGCTCGCCGCAGCGCTCGCCGCCACCTATCTCACCAAAGCCAAGCGCGGATCAGGCCATACCGCTTTTGATCCTGTCGCCCATTTTCACTTGGGCAATGGCGCCGAGCTTCACGCCATTCACCCCGAGGCCGATCTCAGCGCTCGTGGTCTCTCCAATTCTTGGGGCGTCATGGTCAATTATCTCTACGACGGCAGCAAGATCGAAGAGCGCCACAGCGCCTATGCCGCGAAGGGCACTGTGGCCGCCTCAAAGTCGGTCAAGGCCCTCGCAGCAGAGCCTAAAACTGCGTAAGCGTCACTCCCGCCGCGCTCAGCTTGGTTCTGAGCGCGCGGGCCATCTCGACGGCTTCTGGCGTATCACCATGCAGACAGATCGTGTCGATCTTCGCCGCGATCCGCTTGCCGCTCTCGGCAATAATCGCATCTTCGCGCAGCATATTGAGAATCCGCTCCGCCGCCATATCCGCATCATGCAAAACAGCGCCGGCCTTTGAGCGGTCCACAAGCGTCGCGTCGTCCTCATAGGCGCGGTCGGCAAATATCTCTCCCGCCCAGTTCGCGCCAAGCTCTTCTACCACAGCCTGCTGCGCTGTCTCGGCCAGAACCATCAGGATAATATCAGGGTTCACCCGAAGCGCCGCGCTATAGCAGGTCTTCGCGAGCGCGGCGTCTTCCGCACACATATTCGCCAGCGCCCCGTGCAGCTTGAAGTGGCGCACCTCTGCGCCCACGCTCCGCGCCATCCCCTCAGCTGCGCCAAGTTGATAGGCAATAAGATTGCCAAGCTCTTCCGCACCAATATTGAGCCGCCTGCGGCCAAAGCCTTTGAGGTCGGCAAAGCCCGGATGCGCCCCAATGCCGACGCCGTTCTTGGCCGCCAGCCGCATGGTCTGGGCCATAACGTCAGGGTCGCCCGCATGAAAGCCACAGGCGATATTGGCCGAGGTGATCACATCCAGAAGCGCCGCATCGTCGCCCATACGCCAGGGGCCAAAGCCCTCGCCCATATCCGAGTTGAGATCCACTTTCATGACCATGTCCTAGTCCTCCTGTCCTGTAATCATTCCGCTGATCAGCTGATAGCCGAGCAGGTCGTTCATCTCATATGGGTCGCGCACGAGCGGCTCGGATGTGTCTCTAATCCTGCGCAAAAGCTCGCTTTCAGGCGTGTGCAGCGCATCCACCTCCTCAAGTGTGATCCGCTCAAACCACAGCTCGGCCCCCGCACTCGCCTGCGCAATCCGCGCAATATCCTGCGGGATCACCGCGCCGATCCGTGGATAGCCGCCCATGGTCTGATGCTCGGCCAAAAGCACAAATGGCTCGCCTTGCCCCGTCATCTGGATATCGCCCAGAACAATCACTTCCGAGACAATCCCAAGCTGCCCCTCGGCCGCAAAAGGCGCGCCATCGTGTTCAAGCTTGGCCGCCTGCCTGTTGGCATGGCCGCTTTTTTGAAAGCGCGTGGCTGCAAAGGCGGCCAGCATATCCTCAGAATAAAGCCCCGTCTGCGGCCCCGTCACAAAGCGCAGCCGCCCGCCACCAAACCTGTCGTCAGGCTTCAGCTTTCGGGGCGGCTCGCCCACTTTGCCATCCTCTCCCAGCGCGAGACTGTCGCCTGCCGCAAGTGCAGCGCCAAGCCCCCCTGTAAAATGCGCAGAGCGCCGCCCCAGCGCAAAATCAGTCTCTATTTCACCGCCAAAGGCAATATATCCATAAAGTCCGCGCCCCGTGGGCCGTAGGCTTAGTATCTCACCCGCCTCAAGCCTATGGCTCGCGCCCCACAAAAGCGCGCGCCCGTCTACCTCGGCCAGCATAGGCGCGCCCGTCAGCGCAATACGCTGCGGCGCACTCACACTCAGCTTCACAGGCGCACTCGGCAGCTCGATCGCGCAGATATCAAGCCCGCGCCCCAGCAGCGCCGCCGCTTCCAGCAGCGCGATACGGTCCATCGCCCCGCCACGCGACAGCCCAAAGCGCAAGAAGCCCTCGCGCCCAAGGTCTTGCAGGCTCGCGTTCGGCCCGATCTGGTGCAGCCTCAAATCAGGCATCACGTCGCCTCCTCAAGCTGCGCGCCACCCATCGGATCTGTTTCTAACAAGGCCCAATCGTGCTCGGAAACAGCCGGAAAGAGCAGCTCATCCCCCGGCCTGAGCACAAAGGGTTGCGGCGCATCGGGCTGAAACAGCTTCAGATGCGTGGTCGCAATATGGCGCCAGCCAGTCGGCGTCTCATTGGCAAACAGGTTGAACTGCCGCACCGCCAGAACAAGCGCGCCCTGCGGCACACGCGGGCTCAAAGCCGTCTGGCGCGGCACATCCCAACGCTCGGGCAACATCCCGAGATAGGGCTGCCCCGGCGCAAATCCGATCGCCAGAACCCGAACGCGCGCCGCGCTCAGCTCGCGCACAGCCGCCTCTTCCGTGACACCCACAAGCTTGGCCACTTCGCCAAGCTGCGGCCCCGCCGCCCCGCCATACAGCGTCGGCACACGCCAGAGCCTTGCGTTTGCGTTATCCCTCTCGGCTGTCCAGTCACGACTGTCCAAAAGCGCCTGAAGCTTTTCGACCAAATCCGCCCGCGCAATCCGCGTCACATCAAAGCGCACAAAAACCGACGCCAGCGCCGTCGAAACTTCGACAACCCCGACAATATCCTCCGCCTCAAGCGCCGCCGCAAAGCCGACAAGCGCCCGATTCGCTGCATCATCCAGACGGTCGGCAAACCGCACAAGGTAGCCCTCGGTCCCGATTGCTGCGATATGCGGCAACATCGTCATGGTTTTCCTATCCGAAACTTTCAGACCCCAATCTCACGCATGATGTCGCAATTGAAAAGCGCTTATCCGCAATCCGCCCCATGGCTTTCGGTCCTTGGCCCCACTATGCAGATGAAAAGGAGCGCCCATGGCCGAAATCTGGCAAGGCATAACAGCCGCCTTCTGGCTGATCGTCACATTTGACGCCGATCTTTACGAGATCGCGGCGCGCTCTTTGCTTGTGACCTGCTCCGCCGTGGCCCTTGCCGCATTGGTCGGCCTGCCGCTCGGCGCATGGCTCGCTGTCTCGCGCTACCGCTTTCGCCGCCTCGTCATAGCCCTGCTCAATGCGCTCATGGGGCTTCCGCCTGTCGTTGTCGGCCTTGTGGTCTATCTGCTCTTGTCGCGCTCTGGCCCTTTCGGCGTCATGGGGCTGCTGTTTACACCTTGGGCCATGATCATCGCGCAAGTCGTGATCCTGACACCGCTGATCGCAAGCATCGCCCATCAGTCGATCCGCGATCTCTGGGCTGAGTATCACGACCTGCTGATTTCGCTCAACACAACCCGCCCCCAGCGTATCAAAACACTACTCTGGGACAGTCGCCGCGCGCTTCTCACAGCCGCGCTCGCAGGCTTTGGCCGCGGCATAGGTGAAGTCGGCGCAATCATGATCGTCGGCGGCAACATCGACCATGTCACTCGCGTCATGACAACTGCCATCGCGCTGGAAACCTCCAAGGGCGATTTCGCGCTCGCCATAGGCCTCGGCTTTGTCCTCATAGGCCTCGCCGTGGCAGTCAATCTCGCGCTTCATATGCTCTCAGGCACAGAGGTGCGCGACAGATGGTAAGCATTCTCCCCCTCTCCCTCCAAAGCGCCACTGTTGACAAAAATGGCAAGCGCTTGCTTGGCCCCGTTGATCTTGAACTTGGCAACGCGGGTCTCACAATCGTTCTTGGCCCCAATGGCGCGGGTAAAAGCACGCTCTTGCGCCTGCTGCACGGGCTGGAAAAGCCCTCTGAAGGCCGCCTGCGCTATGCCGCGCCGCGCCCTGTGGCCTACGCACAGCAAGCCTTTGTGTTTCAGACCCCCGTGATGCTGCGCCGCACTGTTCTGGGCAATCTGACATACCCGCTCACAGCCCACGGCACGCAGCGGACCGAGGCCCAAAAACAGGCTCTAACATGGCTCAATATGATCGGCCTTGCTGGCCACGAAAGCCAACGCGCCAGCCAGCTTTCGGGCGGTGAGCGCCAAAAGCTCGCCCTCGCCCGCGCCCTGATCCGCGCACCACAGCTGCTCTTTCTTGATGAGCCCTGCGCCAACCTTGATGGCGCCTCTACCCGCGATATCGAGCGGCTCATCCTGAAGGCCCGCGACGATGGCACGCGCATTCTCATGGCGACGCATGATCTCGGCCAAGCCCGCCGCCTTGCCTCTGATGTGCTCTTTCTCAACAAAGGCCAGATCATCGAATCTGGACCAGCTACCGCATTTTTTGAAACCCCCCAAACCCCGGAGGCGCAAGCCTTCCTCAAAGGAGACCTCGTTTTATGATCCGTTCCCTCGTTACCGCCGCCGCGCTCCTTGCCTCGGCCAGCGCCCTCGCCGCCGATACGCTCAAAATGGCTGTCACAACCTCGTTTCACAACTCGGGCCTGTCTGATGTTTTGCTTCCCGCACTCAAAGATGACATCGGCCTTGAGGTCCGGCTGATCGTTGTGGGCACAGGCCAAGCTATCCGCCTTGGCGAAGCAGGTGATGTTGACGCGATCCTCGTTCACTCCCGCCGCGCCGAGGAAAACTTCCTCGCAGGCGGCTACGGCACGCACCGCCGCGAAATCATGTATAACGACTTTGTCCTCGTCGGCCCCTCTGGCGACCCCGCCAAAATCGCTGATGCAACAACCGCCAAGGAAGCCCTGACAGCCATAGCTAAGAGCCAAGCCCCTTTCGCCAGCCGCGGCGATGACAGCGGCACCCATAAGATGGAACTCGCGCTCTGGAGCACCGCAGAGATCGGCGAAGCCGAGCGCAATCCAACATGGTATAATGAGGCCGGCGCTGGCATGGGCGCCACGCTCAACACAGCCGCTGGCCTCAATGCCTATGTGCTGACAGACCGTGCAAGCTGGCTCAATTTTGGCAACAAACAGTCTCTAACACTGCTCTTTTCAGGCGACCCTGTGTTGTTCAACCAATACGCATATCTCCCCGTCAGCCCTGACAAACACCCCCATGTCGCACATGACGCCGCTCAACAGCTTGAAATCTGGCTGACAAGCCCGCGCGCCGCAGAGCTGATCAACAGCTACACAATCAACGGCGAAACACTTTTCACATTCAACGCCGAGAACCTGCTCGAAGCCGCCGAATAAGCCCTTTGCTCCCGATAGGGCCTCGCCTAATGTGAGGCCCTATGAGCGCCCCGCCTTCAAGATGAGTTGCCAATACCCTGTCAGGCTGCGCCGTCTCGGGACATTGGCAATAGCTTTATATTACCTTAAAGACGGGAGGCTCTAGGAGGCGCGCATGATCGGCTATCTCACTCTCATTCTGTCTTGCCAGCTCGTTGGCGAAGTCGTCGTTGGCGCGCTTGGCCTGCCTGTGCCTGGCCCCGTGCTCGGCATGGCGCTTCTCTTCGTCTTTTTGCTGCTGCGCGGCCATATCCCCGACGCCCTCGGCGCTACAGCCGACGGCCTGTTGCGCAATATGTCGCTGCTCTTCGTGCCCGCAGGCACTGGCGTGATCATGCACGCCGCGCTTCTGTCCGAGGCGCTGGTGCCGCTCTCGCTCGCCGTCGCCATAAGCACCTCCGCCGCAATTGTGGTGACCGCGCTTATGATGCGCGTGCTCAGCAAAGGAGCGCCCGATGAATAACCTGGCCGAAACATGGGTCTATCTTTCCGCCTCCCCCCTCTTTCACCTGACGCTCACACTCGCCGCCTTCCAGATCGCGAGTTTTGTGTTTGAAAAGGGCGGGCGCAATCCCCTGCTCAATCCTGTGCTTGGCGCGGTGTGCCTCGTCGTCGCCGTGCTCGCCGCCACAGGCACAGATTACGCCACATATTTTGAGGGCGCACAGTTCGTCCATTTCCTCCTTGGCCCCGCCACCGTCGCCCTCGCGATCCCGCTGTATCGCCAATGGCATCACGTGCGCGCCTCCTGGCTCGCCATCGGCGCAAGCCTGTTGACTGGCTCCCTCGCGGCCGTTGTCTCGGCCGTGGCCGTGCTCTGGCTGGCCGATAGCGGCGAAACCCTCATGGCCACGATCGCGCCCAAGTCGGTCACAGCCCCCGTCGCCATGGGCATCGCCGAAGAGCTGGGCGGCCTGCCCTCGCTCACGGCGGTTCTGGTGATCGTTTCGGGGATCTTCGGGGCCATGTTTGGCCCGCTTCTGCTCAATCTGATCGGCGTCAAAGACTGGCGCGCCCGTGGCCTCGCCATCGGCACAGCGAGCCACGGCATAGGCACCGCCCGCGCGCTTCAAGTCAACGAAACAGCAGGCGCATTTTCAGGCCTCGCCATGGGCCTCAACGCCATGGCAACAGCGCTCCTGCTGCCGCTCCTCTGGGGGCTTTTCTTCTAGCGCTCCCGCGCGGCCATCATCTCGTGAACAGCCTCCATACCGCGTTCCACCATCGCGCTGACTTCAGCGGCATGAAGGTGAAGCGCCGCGACAACTTCGGGGTCATCCGAGGTCTGGATCACAACAATTCCCGCCTCGGTCATGTCCATCTCGGTCACAAGACTCGCACGCCGCTCAAACAAGATATCAAGCGTCGGCGACTGGATCATCACCTCAGGGTC
Organism: Lentibacter sp.; assembly: GCF_965657785.1. Taxonomy (GTDB): domain Bacteria; phylum Pseudomonadota; class Alphaproteobacteria; order Rhodobacterales; family Rhodobacteraceae; genus Lentibacter. The sequence goes on along the minus strand of NZ_CBFHPP010000002.1, from coordinate 211,640 downwards.
GCGCCCCATATCCACACGGTCAATCATCCCGATCACATGGCTCGCAACAACGCCCATCAGCTCTTCATCTTGCGCAAACGTCACAGTGCGGATGCCGTTCGGCAAGTTTTCAACACTGCGACTGATCTCCTCAAAGCGGCGGAACATAACCGCAAGCTCTTCACTTTCCTCTGCCGTCGCATCGCGCCCCTTGAGGCCAGGCATATTCACCATGTCGTGCTCTTGGTGCATACCGCCCGCGCCATGCATCTTCGCGTGGATCGCAGCCTGCGCATCATGCCCGCGCATCTGCGCCACGCCAAAGCCAACACCCAGCGCCAGAAGCAGAGCCACAAAGCCCCAAAACAACTTTGATTTCACAACACTCGGCATCATCGCCCTCACTGGTTAAACACACGGCTGGGGTGCAGCTCGCCTGCCTTGTATATGCCCACGGCCACAGCCTTTCCGTCAAGGCTCGCCCAGCATTCGTCGCCATATTCCGCTTCGCTGGCAAAGACCATTCCCGGGTTGCCGTTGCGCAGCTTGGCCGCGCCTTCTGCGGTGGCGCGCACTTCGGGCAAGTCCTCAAGACCCATCTCAAGCGGCAGGATATAGCCCTCCAGCTCCGGCGTTTTTGCCATCGCCTCGATCTGCTCATAGCTGAGGCCTTTTTCGGCCTCAAACGGCCCCGACCAGACCCTACGCAGGCGCAAAACGTGCCCCTTACAGCCAAGCGCCTCGCCCAGATCGCGCGCAATCGAGCGCACATAGCCGCCCTTGCCACAGACCATCTCAAGGCGCACATGGTTCGCGTCCATGCGCTCCACCATGCTCAGCTCGTCCACATACAAAGGCCGCGCCGCAAGCGTAATATCCTCGCCCGCGCGCGACAGCTTATAGGCGCGCTGCCCGTCCACTTTCACAGCCGAAAACTTCGGCGGAACCTGCTCGATATCGCCCACAAACTGCAACAGCGCCGCCTTGATCTCGTCGTCACTTGGCCGCAGATCCGAGCGGGCAATCACTTCGCCCTCGGCGTCGTCCGTATTGGTCGCCTCACCGAGCTTCACATCAAACACATAGGCCTTGAGCGCGTCCGTGATAAACGGCACGGTCTTGGTTGCCTCGCCCAGCGCCACAGCCAGAACACCTGTCGCCTCGGGGTCGAGCGTGCCAGCATGGCCCGCCTTGGCCGCGTCCAGCGCCCAGCGCACCTTGTTGACCACAGCGGTTGATGTCGGCCCAGCAGGTTTATCCACCACGATCCAGCCCGAAATATCGCGCCCTTTGCGTTTGCGTCCCATGCGATTTCCTCACGTCAAAAAGCGGCCCTAGCCCAAGCCCGCGCAGCCGTCAATCAGCCGTTTCAACAACGCCCACAATCGGCCCAAGCAAAAACCCCGCATCCGCGCGGTTCAGTTCAGGCGCATAAAGGCGGCTGACATTGCCGTCAAAGTAAAGCGCCTGCGGCAGCTTCAGCCCGTCGCGCACAAAGCGTCCCATCTCGTAAAAGGTGACCCGCTCGTTCGAGATGATAAAGACAGCCCGCGCCCCGTCAGCGCTTGTCGCCACGCCGTTGCGCAAAAAGCGGCTGTCGCTGTCGCGCAAAAAGCGCGGGTGCAGCGCCCCATCAATCACAAGCATAGGCCCGCTTTGGGTTGCCTCTGTGCAGTCAGGCGCGGCGCGCAAAAAGCGCTTCGTCTCGATCACATCGGCGCGCCCCGCGCGGACACAAAAAATTCCGTTGGGCAACATCCCGAAGTTCCCCGGCCCCGCATTGGGGATCACCCGCATCAGCTCTTCGCCGTTTTCGCGGTAATGCCCCACAGGCGAGCGGTCCTCGTGATACATTCCCGCATTCATAGCAAAGCCAAGCCGCTTGCCCTGCGCCTTCAAGCGATCATCCACAGCAAAAAACTGCCCCAGAAGCTTGCCGTTTTCATCCTTCAGAAAAAGCCTGATCTCTTCGCGCGCGGCATTGACCTCACAGATCGTATAGGAGCGCCCCTCAAAGCTGCGGTCCTCGCAATCTGTCGCCAAAGCGGGCTGCGCCAGAAAGCCCAGCACAAGCGCCACGGCGCAGGCGGCTCTAGTCGTCCAAGTCACGCTTCACCTCGTCACGCGCAAACATCTCGCGCGTGGCATCCATCTGGTCAAACGTCTCATCCAGACGAAAGCGCAGATCAGGCGTATATTTCAAGCCGACTTTCTTGCCGATCAAGCGGCGCAGCTCATGCTTGTTGCGCGCCAAAAAGGCGACAGCGTCGTCACGGCCAACGCCCCCGAGCGGCATAACATAGGCCGTCGCGATCTTCAGATCATTGGAGCAGCGCACCTCGCCCACAGTGATATAAAGCCGGTTCAGCTCAGGATCATGAATATCCCCCTGCGCCAAGACCTGCGCAAGCGTGCGGCGGATAAGCTCCCCCACCCGAAGTTGCCGTTGTGAGGGGCCTGCCCCGTCATGAAAACTGTTCTTAGCCATACGCTCCCCTAACCCCTCAGCAAGGTTTTGCCAAGCGCCCATCCCTGCGCTATGAGCAGACACAGAAGAATTTATGAGAGCAAAGATATGTCCGATCTGCCAGGAATCGTTGTCACAGGAGCCACAGGCCGCATGGGCCAGATGCTCGTCAGAACAGTTGTTCAATCGGGCAAGGCCCGCCTCGTCGGCGCCATCGAGCGCGACGGCAGCGATGCTCTGGGGCAGGATATCGGCGCGCTCTGCGGCCTCGGCCCCCTCGGCGTCCTCGTTGAAAGCGACCCGCTGCCAAGCTTTGCCCGCGCCCAAGCGGTGATTGATTTCACAGCCCCCGCCGCCACGCTCGGCTTCGCCGCCCTCGCCGCTCAGGCCCGCGCCGTCCACGTGATCGGCACAACAGGCATGACAGAGGCCGAAATCGCCAAGTTAGAGCCTGCATCCCACCATGCCGTCATCATCCGCGCCGGCAATATGAGCCTCGGCGTCAATCTCCTGACCCAGCTCACCAAGAAGGTCGCCGCCGCGCTTGATGAAGACTACGACATCGAAGTGATCGAAGCCCACCACAACCAAAAAGTCGACGCCCCCTCAGGTACAGCCCTGATGCTGGGCGAAGCCGCCGCCGAAGGCCGTGGCGTCTCGCTCAAAGAGGTATCGGACTCAGGCCGCGACGGTCTCACAGGCGCGCGCAAACGCGGCGACATCGGCTTTTCCGCCATTCGCGGGGGCGATATCATCGGCGAGCATGACGTCATGTTTGCCGCCGCTGGTGAGCGAATCATCCTGCGCCACATTGCCTCCGACCGCTCGGTCTTCGCCCGTGGCGCGCTCAAAGCTGCCCTCTGGGGCCAGGACAAATCCCCTGGCCAATATGACATGATCGACGTGCTCGGCCTGTAAACTCGGCCTGTAAAAAAAGCCGCCGGAACCCGTTCTTTTTCTTTCTCTAAATATCCTGGGGGGAGGCTTCAAAAGCCTTTATGCTTTTGAAGCTGGGGGGCAAAGCCCCCTGATGCGCTCGCTTGCGAGCGCACGGAGCGGCGCGGCGAAGCCGCGGCGCAATCCCGCCTCAAAAGTCGATCGCGATCCCCTTTTTCTCCCAGTCGCCATAGCGCGCAGGGTCGGGGCCGTCGCGTCCGCCCAGTTCCTTGGGCCGCGCCGCAAGTTCGGCTTCGCGCGCCACGCGGCGCGCCTCGGCTTCAGCCAAGGCCCGCTTTGCCGCCTCTGGTAGCTCTTTGTTGTCTGACATCAGATATTCCTTTCAGGCTCGCCCTGATATATGCCCCAAACAACCCAATGCCAAGGATGCCCAATGCCAACCCCTCGCCAAGCCGCGCTGTCCATGCTCAATCAGGTGCTCACCGAAGGCCGCCTTATGTCCGAGCCTGCCGCCCTGCGCGCGCTCGAAGGGCTGGATGCCCCCTCAAAGGCGCGCGCCCTGCGCCTCGCAAACGAGACCCTGCGCAACCTTGAGCGCGCCGACAAGCTTCTCAAGCCGCACCTGCGCAAAGAGCCAGCCCCCTATGTGATGAACCTTCTGCGCCTCGCCACACTCGAACTGGCCCAAGGCGGCGATGCCCATGGCGTCGTCAATGAGGCCGTGGCGCTCCTGAGCAAACACAAGAAATACGGCGCCATGAAAGGCCTCGCAAACGCGGTGCTGCGCAAAGTCGCAGCTGAGGCCCCCGAAAAGATCAAGATCCTGCGCGCCCCCCGCCTGCCCAAATGGCTGCGCGGCCCCCTGACAGAGGCTTATTCCTCCGAGATCATGGGCCAGATCGAAAAAGCCCATCTCGCGGGCGCGCCACTTGATATTTCCGTCAAATCGGGCGCCACCGCATGGGCCGACACGCTCGGTGGCACGCTGACCCCCTTTGGCTCAGTGCGCCTCGCTGAGGCTGGGCAAGTCACAGCGCTCGCAGGCTTTGAGGCGGGCGACTGGTGGGTGCAAGACACGGCCGCCGCGCTCCCCGCGGCTCTGCTCAACGCCAAAGCAGGCGAGAGCGTGCTGGATATGTGCTGCGCTCCGGGCGGCAAAACCATGCAGCTTGCAAGCACTGGCGCAACCGTCACAGCGCTCGACGCCTCCGAAAGCCGCCTCGCCCGCGTGCGCGAAAACCTGACGCGCACCAAGCTTTCCGCCACGCTCCTCTGTGAAGACGCACTCACCCATGAGGGCACATATGACGCCGTCCTGCTCGATGCGCCCTGCTCGGCCACAGGCACAATCCGCCGTCACCCCGACTTGCCCCATGCCAAAACAGGCGAAGAGTTCGGCGCGCTGATCGAGCTTCAGGCCCAGATGCTCGCCCATGCCGCAGGCCTCGTCAAAAGCGGTGGCCGTCTAGTGTTTTGCACCTGCTCGCTTCTGCCCGACGAGGGCGAGGTGCAGGTCGAAGAGTTCCTCGATATGCACCCCGAATTCACAGCCGATACATCCGTGCTCGCCCGCGACGGGGTCGATCCTGCATGGATCACAGAAGAGGGCGGGTTGCGCCTGCGCCCCGATTATTTTGACGATATCGGCGGCATGGACGGCTTCTACATGGCCGTGCTCAACCGCGCCTAATTCACCCTGCCCGCATTTGTTTGGTGACCGAGGGGCGCTTGCGGTGTAAGCTGGCCTCTCAAGTCGCCGCAAGAGCGCAAGAGGCAGTGTAGTATGTTAAAACAAGATCCGCTCAGCGCATTTTTCGCGCGAATGTTCAACAAGATCGCCGCGCGTTCAGGCGCCTTTTCGGCGGTGCCCACAGCCTTTGTCTCCTCGCCCGAGCCACGCACCATTGGGCTTTACGCCCGTGGCAAGCAGCTCGTCGCTGGCAATTACCTCTTTGCAGGGCAGCTCCTCTCTGGCGCGCGCCTCGAGTTCTGGGATCTGCCCCAAGCCAGCACCGAATTTCGCGCCGAAACTCAAGGGTTCGCATGGCTCGATGATCTGGCCGCCGTTGGCGATGCCTCCGCGCGTCAGGCGGCGCAGACATGGGTCTGGCAATGGATGGAGCGCTACGGGCGCGGCCAAGGCGCAGGCTGGACGCCCGATCTCACAGGCCGCCGCCTCATCCGTTGGATCAATCACGGCTTCTTTCTGCTCCAGAACCGCGAAAAGGAGCAGTCCGATCTTTTCTTTCGCTCCCTCGCGCATCAGACCCGCTTTCTTGGCAAGCGCTGGCACGCCGCCCGCCCTGGTGTGGCGCGGTTTGAGGCGCTCTCGGGCCTGCTCTATGCCGCGCTCTCCCTTGAGGGCATGGAGCGCTTTGTCGCCCCCGCGCAAAAGGCCCTCTCGCGCGAATGCGCCAGCCAGATTGACAGCATGGGCGGCCTGCCCACCCGCAACCCTGAAGAGCTCTTAGAGGTTTTCACGCTCTTGTCATGGTCCGCCCTCGCCCTGCGCGAAACAGGCCACCCCGTCACACCAGAACATGAAACAGCGCTTCTGCGCATCGCCCCCACCCTGCGCAGCCTGCGCCATGCCGATGGTGGCCTCGCCCGCTTTCACGGCGGCGGCAAAGGCGTCGAGGGACGCCTTGAGCACGCCCTCGCCGCCTCTGGCGTCAAAGCCAGCGCGCCCGAGGGGCTGTCAATGGGCTACGCGCGGCTTTCCGCAGGCCGCACCAGCGTGCTGATTGATGCCGCCCTGCCCCCGCAAGGCCGCGCCAGCCACAATGCCCACGCCTCCACACTGGCGTTCGAGCTGACATCAGGCCGCCGCCCGCTCATTGTCAGCTGCGGCTCTGGCGCCTGCTTCGGGGCCGACTGGCGCCGCGCGGGCCGCGCCACCCCCTCTCACAGCGCCCTCTGTATCGAGGGTGTCTCCTCCTCCCGCCTCACAAACCCGGCCCGCGACGGAACTGAACTGATCTCTTCAGGGCCAAGCCATGTGCCCGTTGAAATCAGCTCCGCGCCCGACGGGCTGCGCTTTCAGGGCGGGCATGACGGCTGGCTGCGCCCCCACGGGCTGACCCACGCCCGCACGCTCGAGCTGACAAGCGATGGCCGCGGCCTCGCGGGCGAGGATATGCTCTTTGCCGTTGAGGAGGCCGACAAAGCCACGTTTCAAAAAGCCCTCGCCCGTGGCGTCGATGCGGGGCTGCTGTTCCAGATCCGCTTTCATCTTCACCCAGAAGTTGACGCCGCCATTGATATGGGCGGCGCGGCCATTTCTCTGGCCCTGCGCAGTGGCGAAATCTGGATTCTGCGCTGCGAGCCAAACGCCGAACTGAGCCTTGAGCCGAGCGTTTATCTCGAAAGAGGTCGCCTCAAGCCACGTGCGACGAAACAAGTCGTTCTATCTGCCCGCGCAATGGAGTATGCCACGCGCATCCGCTGGTCGCTGGCCAAGGCGCATGACAGCGCCATCGCCATCCGCGATGTCCAGCGCGACGAATTAGAACTCTAGTTAGGACTGCTGCCACATGACGTCTCCCGCTCTCGCCCCGCTCCGCCGCGCGCTTCTCTCTGTCTCCGACAAAACGGGGCTCGTCGAGCTGGCCACAGCCCTCGCCGCACGCGGTGTCGAGCTGCTCTCCACAGGCGGCAGCGCCAAAACCCTGCGCGACGCGGGCCTTGATGTGAAAGATGTCGCCGAGATCACAGGCTTCCCTGAAATGATGGATGGCCGGGTCAAAACGCTTCACCCGATGGTCCACGGCGGCCTCCTCGCCCTGCGCGACACTCCAAGCCACGTTGACGCCATGACAGCCCACGGCATTGGCGCGATTGATCTCTTGGTGGTCAATCTCTACCCCTTTGAAGCCGCGCTCGCCCGTGGCGCCGACTATGACGAAATGATCGAAAATATCGACATCGGCGGCCCCGCCATGATCCGCGCCGCCGCCAAGAACCACAGCTTCGTGACAACCATTGTCGATGTCGAAGACTATTCTGCGCTTCTGACCGAGCTTGACGCCAATGATGGCCAGACAAGCTATGCCTTTCGCCAGCGCCACGCCCAGATCGCCTATGCCCGCACCGGCGCCTATGATGCCGCCGTCTCAACATGGATGGCAGGCTCCATCGGCGAGGAGACCCCCCGCCGCCGCGCCATTGCAGGCACGCTCGCGCAAACGCTCCGCTACGGCGAAAACCCGCATCAGCAGGCTGCTTTTTACAAAGACGGATCTTCGCGCGCAGGCGTCGCCACAGCGACCCAGCACCAAGGCAAAGAGCTGAGCTACAACAACATCAACGACACAGACGCCGCCTTTGAATTGGTCAGCGAATTCGCCCCCGAAGACGGCCCCGCCGTCGCGATCATCAAACACGCCAACCCCTGCGGCGTGGCCCGTGGCGATACGCTGATCGAGGCCTACACCCGCGCCTTTGATTGCGATCGCACCTCCGCTTTCGGCGGCATCATCGCCCTCAACGGCACACTTGACGCCGCGACAGCGTCAGAAATTTGCAACATCTTCACAGAAGTTGTGATCGCCCCCGATGCCACCCCTGAGGCCCGCGAAATCTTCGCCGCAAAGAAAAACCTGCGCCTGCTCACCACAGGCGCTCTGGCCGATCCGCGCGCGCCCCAGCTCTCCTATCGTCAGGTCGCAGGCGGGCTGCTCGTGCAGGACAAAGACACAGGCCACATCACCCTTGATGACCTCAAAATCGTCACAAAACGCGCCCCCACAGAGGCCGAGCTGGCCGATATGCTCTTTGCATGGACAGTGGCCAAACACGTGAAATCAAACGCAATTGTCTATGTCAAAGACCGCGCAACCGTCGGCGTAGGCGCAGGCCAGATGAGCCGCGTAGACAGCTCGACAATCGCCGCGCTCAAAGCCGCGCGCATGGCCCAAGACTGCGGCCTGCCGCAAAGCCTCGCGCAAGGCTCGGTTGTCGCCTCTGATGCCTTCTTCCCCTTCGCAGACGGCCTTCTCGCCGCCGCAGAGGCTGGCGCAACAGCAGTCATCCAGCCGGGCGGTTCGATGCGCGACGACGATGTCATCAAAGCCGCAGACGAAGCTGGCTTGGCAATGGTCTTGACCGGTATGCGCCATTTCAGGCACTAGAAGGCAGGACGCAATAAAACAGAGCGAAAAACGCTCTTGGGCAGGAGGGCGCAATGCGCATTATGTTTTGGGTCGCGCTACTCACGTTTGTGGCCGACCAGATCAGCAAATATTTCGTGGTGCATTGGCTCAATCTGGCCCAAAAGCTCTCGATTGACGTCTACCCGCCCTTCCTCAACCTGCGCATGGCGTGGAACTACGGCGTCAATTTCGGCCTCTTCGCCGAAGACAACAACCTGACACGCTGGGTTCTGATCACTGTCGCACTGATCATTTCTGCCGCCGTCTTTTGGTGGATTTCGCGTGAAGACCCGGGCACCGCAGGCCGCATTTCAGCGGGTCTCTTGATCGGCGGGGCCTTGGGCAATGTGATCGACAGGGTCATTTACGGCGCGGTGGCAGATTTTCTCAATATGTCCTGCTGCGGCTTTAACAACCCGTTTTCCTTCAATATCGCCGACATCGCGGTGTTTATCGGGGCCGTCGGCCTTGTGCTTTTCACCTCAAACGAAACAGAGCAAAACCCCTCGTGACCTCGCCTGAAAAACGGGGTAAGACAGGATCACCCTAATCGGAGATGCGTGATGCGCGTGCCACATCTTTTGTTTGTTCTGATTGCCTCGCTGGGCCTGTCGGCCTGTTCTGTCGGGCAGGAGCGCGACATTTCCATGCGCCAGCTCGACAAGCCGGGCGAAGGCCCCGACGAATTCAGCATCCTGCCCAGCCGTCCGCTTGAGGCGCCCGCCGATTATACGGCGCTGCCTGCGCCCACCCCGGGCCAATCCAACCTGACCGATCGCAATCCTGTTGCCGAAGGCATCGCCGCGCTTGGCGGCAAGGCAGCCAGCCTCACCGCTGCGGGCGTGCCTGCGTCAGAAACTGCGCTCGTGAGCCATGCCGCGCGCAACGGCAACAGCCCCGATATCCGCACAACACTGGCCACCGAAGACGAAGCTTTCCGCAGCCGCAAATCGCGCTTCACCAAAATTCGCCTCTTCAAAACAGACCGCTACGCCCAAGCCTACGAGCGCCAGACGCTTGAGCCTTATGGCGAATGGTATCGCTTCCGCCGCACAGGTGTTCAGACGCCCGCCGCCCCGCCTCGCGGCGAGTGAGCACCAGCCTTTCACATCTGCGTCAGCTTTCACCACTGCGCTTGATGCGCCGCCCAAAGCGCCTATCTTTTCCAGTAAATTTTTAGGAGTGACCCCATGCGCGCCCTCTTGCTAAGCCTCGCCCTTGCCGCCCCCGCCAAGGCCGACATCCGCGACGCCGTAACAAGCTTCACGCTCGACAACGGCATGGATGTTGTGGTGATCCAAGACAGCCGCGCCCCTGTGGTCACCCATATGGTCTGGTATCGCGCCGGCTCCGCCGACGAATGGCCCGGAACGTCGGGTGTCGCCCACTTCCTTGAACATCTCCTCTTCAAAGGCACAGACACCCTCGCGCCCGGCGAGCTTTCGGCCACAGTCGCGCGCAACGGCGGCACAGACAACGCCTTCACAAGCTATGACTACACCGCCTATTTCCAGCGCGTCGCCGCCGACAGGCTCGAACTGATGATGCGCCTTGAAAGCGACCGTATGGTCAATGTCCGCCTCTCCGAGGAGGACATTCTCACAGAGCGCGAAGTGATCATTGAAGAGCGCAACCAGCGCATTGAAAACAGCCCCGGCGCGCTCTTTCGCGAGCAAAAGAACGCCGCGCAATATCTCAATCACCGCTACGGCGTCCCCGTGATCGGCTGGCGTCACGAGATGGTCACACTCGATCTTGACGCCGCTCTCGCCTATTACAAGCGTTTCTATGCTCCAAATAACGCCATTCTCGTCGTCGCAGGCGATGTTACGCCCGAGGCTGTGCGCGCCCTCGCCGAGCAATATTACGGTGTGTTAGAGCCTAATCCCGAGCTTTCAGAGCGCGCCCGCCCCGCCGAGCCGCCCCAAACTGCCGAGCGCCGCATGATTTTCCGCGATGCCCGCGTCGCCCAGCCCTACGTGAGCCGCAGCTACCTCGCCCCCGAGCGCGACGCAGGCGCGCAGCGCGAAGCCGCAGCCCTCACACTCCTCGCCGAGCTTCTCGGCGGCGGAACCACAAGCTACTTCGCCGAGCGGCTCCAATTCGAGAGCCAGAAGGCCGTCTACACCGCCGCTTTTTACAACGGCGAATCGCTGGATGACACCGACTTCACTGTCCTCGTCGTGCCTGCCGACGGCGTCACACTCCCCGAAGCCGAAGCCGCCATGGACGAGGCCATAGAGAGCTTCCTCGCCAAGCCGATCGACACAGAGGCGCTCGCGCGTATCAAAATGCAGATCCGCGCCGCCCAGATCTATGCCCGCGACAACGTAAACAGCCTTGCCAATGATTACGGCAGCGCCCTCGCCAGCGGCCTCACAGTCGCCGACGTGCACGACTGGCCCGAGGTCCTCGCCTCGATCACCCCCGACGAGATCATCGCCGCCGCCAAATCCGTCTTCAATCTGGACCGCTCGGTGACAGGCTACCTGATGAAAGAAAAAGGAGACGCCTCATGAAAGCGATCCTCGCCGCAGTCCTTGGCCTCGCGCTCGCCCTGCCCGCCGCCGCAGGCGTCACCATTGACGCCTTCAAAACAGACTCTGGCCTCACGGTCTGGCACGTTGAAGAAACCTCGATCCCCTTTGTGGCCCTTGAGCTGCGCTTCAAAGGCGGCGCTTCGCTGGATGCCGAAGGCAAACGCGGCGCCGTCAATCTCATGACCGCTCTGATCGAAGAAGGCGCAGGCAGCCTTGATGCCCGCGCCTTTGCCAAGGCCCGCGACGGCCTCGCCGCCTCGTTTTCCTATAGCGTCTCTGATGACACGCTCTCCGTTTCGGCCCGGTTTTTGTCGGAAAACCGCGCCGAAGCCCTCGCGCTTCTGCGCGAGTCCCTGACCGCCCCCCGCTTTGACCAGGACGCCGTAGACCGCGTCCGCGCCCAAGTCGTCTCAGGCATCCGCTCTGACGAAAAAGATCCAAACGCCATGGCCCGTCAGGCCTTTGATCTGCGCGTCTACGGCGCCCATCCCTACGGCTCTGACAAAAGCGGCACGCTCGACAGCGTCACAGCCCTCACCCGCGAGGATATCCTCGCCGCCTTCCGCTCCACAGTGGCGCGCGACAGGCTCTATATCAGCGTCGTTGGCGATATTTCGCGCCAAGAGCTTGGCCCCGTTCTCGACACGCTGCTCGCCGATCTCCCCGAAACAGGCGCGCCGCTTCCGCCCGTCGCCGCCCCCGCCTTTGATGGCCAAACCGTGGTGATCCCGTTTGAGACGCCCCAGTCTGTCGCCATGTTCGGCCAGCCCGGCATCCCCTTTGATCACCCCGACTATTTCGCTGCCTACCTGCTCAATGTCGTGCTCGGCGGCGGCGGGTTTGAAAGCCGCCTCATGCAAGAGGTCCGTGAAAAGCGCGGCCTCACCTATGGCGTCTATTCCTATCTCGTTGGCAAAGACGGCGCCGATGTCTGGCTCGGCTCGGTCCAATCCGCCAACAACCGTATCCATGAGGCGATGGAAGTGATCAAAGCCGAATGGGCGCGGATGCAAACCGAAGGCGTCACAGAAAAAGAACTCAAAGACGCCAAGCTCTATCTCACAGGGGCCTACCCTTTGCGCTTTGACGGCAACGGCCCGATCGCCGACATTCTCGTCGGAATGCAGATAGAAGACATGGGAACCGACTATATCGCCACCCGCAATGACCGCGTGAACGCTGTCACACTCGAGCAAATCAACCGCGTCGCCCGCGATTACCTCAAGCCGGAGCAGCTCAGCTTCACAGTCGTCGGACAGCCCAAGGGCCTCTGAGGCACAGCCCCCTTTGCTCTTTCTTTTTGCTCTAAATATCCAAACACAGCGCCCGCCAAGCCGACCGCGCGCTGCGTTATCTTAATTCCTGTTAACCAAATCCCATCTGGCCGGTGCACAGAGGGTGCACGCATGGTGCACGCTTATCACCCCCTAGAATCAGTCCGCTCCGCGCCGTTAACTCTGCGGAACGCTGCGTAGGGTGGGTGTTAACCCACCGCTCCTCTCACTCCCCGTAAGGCACCCAGACAGTCTTCACATCACTCGCCTGCGCCAGAAATTCGCGCCCCTCACCCGCCGCGCCAAACCAGTCGCGCGCCTGCCCGTTATTGACCCATGTGCGCTTCAAATTGGTGCCGCTTTCGCACTCGATCTCGCGCGAAATATCACAGCTCGAAAAGCTCCAGACCCCGTCCACATCCATATGCCCCGCGAGCGGTTTCGCAAGCTCGGCGTGGCTGCCACTGAGCAGGTTCACAACTCCCGCGGGCACATCGGATGTCTCCAGTATTTGCATCATATCAAGCGCCTCCAGCGGGTAGGCTTCGCTCACCACAAGCACCGCGCGATTGCCCATCGCCAGCGCTGGCCCCATCACAGAGACAAGCCCCAAAAGCGGCAGCGCATCGTCACAAAACGCACCAATCACACCCAGCGGCTCGTTCATCGCAAGCGCCACCCCGCGCAGCGGAACACCCTTCACTGCGCCGTCATATTTATCCGCCCAAGCGGCATAGGAAAACAGCCGCGCCACAGCGGCTTCAACCTCTTTCGCGCCGCTCTTGCCGCCGCGCATTGCGTCAATGCGGCGGGCCAGTTCCGCGCCCCGCGCTTCAAGGTTTTCCGCCATAAAATAAAGGATCTGCGCACGCAAAGCGCCCGTGGTTTTGCTCCAGCCCGCAGCGCCCCGCGCCGCCTCGACAGCGTTGCGGATATCCTTGCGGCCCGCAATCGGCGCTTGCGAGACAAGCGCGCCACTCCTGGCAAAAATCTCGCGGCTATAGCCCCCGTCAGGGCGCGTCTGTTTGCCACCGATATAGAGCTTTTCGGTGCGGTCCAGCGCCCCTGTGGCAAGCCCGCCTTTCCCCGCGTTCGGCGCAGTCTGGGCGAGCCGCTTCGCCTTGCCCTTGGGCTTCGTGTAGGCCCGCAAGCCTTCCCAGCCGCCCTCGCGCCCAAAGCCGCTTTCGCGGACCCCGCCAAAGCCGGCCGCCGCGTCAAACAGGTTGGTCGCATTGACCCAGACAACCCCCGCCGCAAGTTTAGGCGCAATGCTGAGAGCAAGGTTCACATTCTCGCTCCAGACGCTCGCCGCAAGCCCGTAGCGCGTGTTGTTGGCAAGGCTCACAGCCTCCTCAGGCGTGCGGAAGGTCGTGGCCACCAGAACAGGCCCGAATATCTCCTCCTGCATCAGCGTCGCACTGGGCGAAAGCCCCGTGATCAGCGTCGGTGGATAGAAGCTCCCCTCCACAGGCAAATCAACGGGCGCCGCGTAAAGCTCCCCTTCATCATTGGCCGCGATCATATCTGTGATCGACCTAAGCTGCGCAGGATCCACAATCGCCCCAACGTCCACAGATTTATCCATCGGCGAACCAACACGCAGCTTAGCCATCCGTGCCTTGAGCTTTGCATAGAACGTGTCTGCAATACCCTCCTGCACCAGAAGCCGCGAGCCCGCACAACAAACCTGCCCTTGGTTAAACCAGATCGCATCGACAAGCCCCTCAACCGCTGAATCAAGGTCGGCATCATCAAACACAATGTAAGGCGATTTCCCCCCCAGCTCGAGCGTCAGCGCCTTGCCGCTTCCTGCCGTGGCCTCGCGGATTTTGCGGCCCACTTCGGTAGAGCCGGTAAAGGCGATCTTATTGATATCATTGTGCTTTACGATCATCTCGCCCACAGCGCCATCGCCCGTGACAATGTTGACAACGCCCTTGGGAACACCCGCCTGACGGCAAATGTCAGCAAACAAGAGAGCCGTCAGCGAGGTATATTCCGCAGGCTTCAAAACCACAGTATTGCCCATAGCAATCGCAGGCGCGACTTTCCACGCCAGCATCAAAAGGGGGAAGTTCCACGGAATAATCTGCCCGCAAACGCCCAGCGCCTCGGCGTCAGGCAGCTCGCTGTCCATCAGCTGCGCCATGCCCGCATGATAGTAAAAATGCCGCTGCACGAGAGGGATGTCGATGTCGCGGCTTTCCCTGATCGGCTTGCCGTTATCGAGCGTCTCCAAAACCGCAAAAAGGCGGCTGTGTTTTTGCACCAGACGGGCAATCGCATAGAGCACCCGCGCCCGCCCATGGCCGCCAAGCTTCTCCCATTTCGGCTGGGCTTTGCGCGCCACTTGAACGGCCAAATCAACCTCGTCAGAACTGCCCTGCGTGAGCGTCGCCAGCGTCTCGCCATTGGCAGGGTTGCGGCTCAAAAAGCCCTCGCGCGGTGCGGTAAACGCCCCGTCGATAAAGTGCCCAAACGCTGCGCCATTGTCAGTGATCCAGGCAAAGGCCTCCGCCGCGCTCTCGGGCGCTTCGCCATAGTCCATGCTCTCGAAAATCTCTTTAACTGTCATGTTTCCATTCCTCTGGGCTTCGCCCGTTCGACGCTAAATCGTTCCACTGAAACGATTTTTCTCCGCGTCTCACCCCGCCGCATGACGGTATGACGCCGAATAGGCCCCCGTCACATAATGTTCCAATTGCCGCTCGATATCGCCCAGAAGACTTGAGGCCCCAAAGCGGAAAAGATCAGGCTGAAGCCAGCGGTCGCCCAGCTCTTCTTTCATCATCGAAAGATAGACCAAGCTGTCCTTGGCCTTGCTGATCCCGCCCGCAGGCTTATAGCCAATCCGAAAGCCCGTGGCCGCCTCATAGTCCCGTAACGCGCGGATCATCACGAGGCTCACAGGCAGGGTCGCATTGACGCTTTCCTTGCCCGTCGAGGTCTTGATAAAATCCGCACCCGCCATCATGCAAACAAGGCTGGCCCGCGCCACATTGCGCAGCGATCCAAGCTCTCCTGTCGCCAGAATGGCTTTCACATGGGCGTCCCCGCAGGCGGCGCGAAACGCGCGCATCTCGTCGTAAAGCGCCTGCCAGTTCTGCGTCAGAACGTGGCGTCGGGAGATCACAATATCAATCTCGCTCGCGCCGGCCTTTACGCTCTCTTCAATCTCTTTGACACGCAAATGAAACGGCGACAGCCCCGCAGGAAAGCCCGTGCTCACAGCCGCAATCGGGATACCGCTGCCCGCCAGAGCCTCAGCCGCAGGGGCGATCATATCGTGGTAAACGCAGACCGCGCCCACAGTGATCGGCCCCATGCCAAGCGCGTCCATAATGTCCTCGCGCACAGGGCGTCGCGCCTTGGCGCAAAGCCGTGCCACGCGGCCCGCCGTGTCGTCGCCTGCAAGCGTGGTGAGGTCGATACACGTGATCGCCTTCAAGAGCCACGCGGCCTGATGCGCCTTTTTCACAGAGCGCCGCGTGCCGAGCGTGCTGGCGCGCCGCTCGATCGCCGAGGTGTTCGCTTGCACCCGCGCCACCCAGTCCAGATCAAGCGGAATCCCCGCATTGCGCGGCTCGGTTGTCTGGGGCAGCAGTGCCTGTTTGTCTTGGTCAATAACGTTCATTCCGTCGCCCTCTTTGGCCTCGGTCAAAACGTCTCACGCGCCCGCCGCAAAGGCAAGCGCTGACCTTACGCCCGCGTGACCCAGGCCGCCTGCGCCCGCAAGGCCGTTTCGTAGGCTTCGCCCAAGCGGCCCTCTCCGATCAAACGAACGTCCGCCCCAAGCCAGAAGGCCCGCGTCGCCGCCAGCTCGGCCCCGATCAAAGCGCCAAGTGCCACGCCGCTTTCGCCCGAAACCTCGGCGCTGCGCAACATCCCCGCGAGCCGCTCAGGCTGGCTCATCGCGTCGGCGAGCGCCGTCTCATCAGGCGCAGCTTCTGCGCCCAAAGCCGCCGCCAAGCGGCCCGTCAAAAACGATTGAAAGCTCACAATTTCGCCCGCCGAAACCTGAACCCAATGGCTGACATCCCCCACGACCAAAACAACCCCGCCCCACTCGGGCACAGTGCTCACAAAAGCCGCAACACGCCTGCGCTCCGCTTCGGGCAAAAGCCCGCGCGGGCGCGCCTGATGAAGGTCACACCAGACGCCGTTGTCTGGCGCAGCTTTTGCGGGAACCGTCTCCAACATCGCCAAATCTAACCCCTCAGCTCGCAATAAACGGCGCGTCAATCTCGATCATAACAGGCCCGCTCTGCCCTGCCTTCGGCACAAGCGCTTCGGCCAGCGCACGAGGCTCCGCCGCAACCCGCGCATAAGGCATTCCACAGCTCGCCGCGATATGCTCAAACAAGGGCGGTTTCGGATCACATCCGACAACATCAATCCCCGCGTTTTCCATGGTCAACTCGATCTCGCCATAGCCGCCGTTGTTCCAGATAATGAAGGTCATGGGCAGCTTCTCCTGCGCCGCTGTCATCAGCTCGGGCAAGCTAAACTGCGCGCCCCCGTCGCCCGCAATCACAACCACAGGCCGCTCAGGCTGCGCAAACTGGGCGCCTATCCCCGCAGGGATCGCATAGCCCAGCGCGCCAAAGCCCGTCGCCGCATTGAACCAGCCGCCCGCAGCGTCATGATCATAATAGAGGTTGCCCGCATAGACAGGCTGGGTGCTGTCGCCCACAACCAGAGCGCCAGGCCGCGCGTCGCGGATCACATCCAGCAATCCACACATCAGACGATAATCATCGCTCAGCTCGGCCCAAGCGCCTGCGCGCGCCGCCTCGGCCCGCGCCGCGCCGTCGGCAATCGGCTTGTCGCCCACCTGCCCAAGAAGCGCCTCAAGTGCGAGGCCCGCATCGGCCTTAACGCGCATCTCGGCCTCATGCCGCGCCAGCTGGTGTTCACAAATATCAATCCGCGCCAACCGCTTCATCGACGGCATCTCGCCAATCGCATACATATCATAATCCGTCGGGCCAAATTCTGTCCCCACAGCCAAAACCATATCCGCCTCGGCAATCGCTGCGCGCACGGCCTTCAAGCTCGGGCTGGCAGGAATACAGAGCGGATGCTTGTGCATCATCCCCCGCGCATTCACCGTAAGCACCACAGGCGCATCAAGCTTCTCCGCAAGCTGCCCAAGCGCCGCCTCGGCCCGTTTGGCCCCACCGCCCGCAAGGATCACGACCCGCTTGGCCGCCATAAGCTCCGCCGCAAGCTCATTAATCTGGCCCTGATCCGCCGCCAAAGGCGCAGGCAGATCAGGCGCTTTGTTCACTTTGCCATGGTCATGCTTGGCCACATCAATCGGAATTTCGATATGATAAGGCCCGCCCCGTGCGCCAGACATCCCCGCAAACGCCGCATCAATCGCAGGCATCAGCCCCGCCGCATCTTCTATTTGTTCGGCCCTGATAGAGACTGTTTTTGACAGCGCCAGCTGGTCTGGCAGCTCATGCAAACAGCCAAGCCCCTTGCCAAGCGTATGGGTCTTGTTCACCCCCGACACGACAAGCATCGGCACAGAATCCGCGCGCGCCTGCGCCATAGCGGTCAACGTATTGGTCAGCCCTGGCCCCGTGATAACAAAGGCAACCCCAGGCTTGCCCGAAGCGCGCGCATAGCCATCGGCCATAAAGCCTGCGCCCTGCTCGTGGCGCGGCGTAATATGCGCAATCCCCGAGCTTGCCAGCCCGCGATAAAGCTCCACAGTATGCACCCCCGGAATGCCAAACACATGGCTCACCCCATGCGCTTTCAGCCGCTCGACAAGCGCTTCTCCAACTGTTGGCATCTCGGTCTCCTACCCTTGTGGTGTCATTCCGCGCCGCGCACGGCCCCGTTCCAGCCCAAGCTGGTGTTCCCGCCAGATAATGATGACACCTGCCAAAATAACAAGAGCCGCGCCGCCGATTGTGCGCATATCGGGAATTTCGTTGAAAAAGACCATCCCGAACACAATCGCAAACAGCATCGACGCATAATCAAACGGCGCAACAACCGAGGCAGGCGCAAAGCGGTAAGCCGAGGTCAAAAAGATCTGCCCCATCCCGCCAAGCAAGCCCGCCATAATCAAAAGCGCCGCCTCCCGCCCCGTCGGCACAACCCAGCCAAACGGCAGTGTCAAAAGCGAAAGCAAAGCCGCCGTCACCGAGAAGTAAAACACAATCGCCGAGGTCTGCTCGCTCTGAACAAGCTTGCGAATATAAATCTGCGCCAGCGCCGCACAGAGCGCGCCCGTCAAAACAAGCATCGCGCCCAAAGCGGCTGTCTTTTCGACATGGTCGCCCGAAAACGCGCTAAGCCGTGGCCCCAATACAATCAGGACGCCAAGCATCCCAAGCGCCACAGCCGCCAGCCGAAACAGGCGAACCTGCTCGCCCAGAAACATCGCCGCCAAAATAACAGTAAGCAGCGGCGCGGCATAGCCGATTGCCGTCACTTCAGGCAGCGGCAAAAGACCAAGCCCAGCAAAGCCAAGCCCCATAGCCGCCGTGCCCACAAACCCGCGCCAGAAATGCCCCATAGGCGAAGCCGCCTTAAGCCCCGTGCGCAAATTTCCCCGCAGAGCGACCCATGCCAAAATCACCGGCAAGGCAAAAACCGAGCGAAAGAAAACAGCCTGCCCCGCAGGCACGTGCTGGGCCGTCGCCTTGATCAGTGAGGCCATCGTGATGAAGGTAATCACCGAACAAATTTTGAGAGCAATGCCTTTGAGTGGGTTCATGCGACCCTCCTTTTGGCGCGACCATCGCGCGCAGTTTGGCCAAGGTCAATTCCTCTCTTGCGCTCTCGCCACCAAGCCCGCAGGATTAGGCCACAATTTTGAGGGCCCCCATGTCAGACAACTATCTCTTCTCCCGCCTCACAGCGTTCGGCGCGTCCACCCCGAACAAAGCCTTTGCCACACAACCCGACACCGACGCGCAAAGCTTTGGCACAACCCTGAATAACGCGCTGCGCCTCGCCGCTGTCTTGCAAAACGCTGGCCTCAAGCCCGGCGATCGCGTCGCCGTTCAGGTCGAAAAATCCCTGACAGCCATCGAGCTATACCTCGCCACGGTCGCCGCAGGCGGGATTTTTCTGCCGCTCAACACGGCCTATACCGCAAGTGAATTGAGCTATTTTCTGACCGATGCCGCGCCCGCAATCGTGGTCTGCGATCCCGCGCGCGAAGCCGAAATTGTGCCCCTCGCCAATGCCGCCCATGTCTTTACCCTCGACAAAAACGGCCAAGGCTCGCTCACTGCCGCCCTCACAGAGGCCGTCATCACGCCCGTGGCGCGCAGCGCAGATGACCTCGCGGCCATCCTTTACACCTCGGGCACAACGGGCCGCTCAAAAGGCGCAATGCTGAGCCACGACAACCTCTACTCCAACGCCGCCGCGCTCAAGGAGCACTGGCGCTTTACCTCCGAAGATGTGCTTATCCACGCGCTGCCGATTTTTCACACCCACGGTCTCTTTGTCGCGACCAATATCGCGCTTGTCTCTGGTGCAACGCTGCATTTTTTAAAGAGTTTCTCCCCCGATCAGATCATTGCCGCCCTGCCCACAGCAACCAGCCTCATGGGCGTGCCAACCTTCTACACCCGCCTTCTGCAAGACGCACGGCTCACGCCCCAGCTCTGCGCCACAATGCGCCTCTTCGTCTCTGGTTCCGCCCCCATGCTGGTCGACACCCACGAACAATGGCAGGCCCGCACAGGCCACACCATCCTCGAGCGCTATGGCATGACAGAAACCAACATGAACACCTCAAACCCCTATGACGGCGCCCGCCGTCCCGGAACGGTCGGAATGCCCCTCCCCGGCGTTGAGCTGCGCATCATGGACAACGCCCAAGACGTCGCCCAAGGTGACATCGGAACAATCGAGGTGCGCGGCCCCAATGTCTTCAAAGGCTATTGGCAAATGCCCGAAAAAACCGCCGAAGAGCTGCGCCCCGACGGCTGGTTTATCACAGGCGATCTCGGTCAGATCGACGCCGACGGCTATGTTTCTATCGTCGGTCGCGGCAAAGACCTGATCATCACAGGCGGCTTCAATGTTTACCCCAAAGAGCTCGAAAGCCTGATTGACGACATAGATGGCGTCCTTGAAAGCGCGGTGATCGGCCTGCCGCACCCCGACTTCGGCGAAGCCGTGGTTGCCGTCGTGGTGCCCTCAAACCCCGCCCTGACAGCCGAGGCCGTCAAAGCCGTCGCCACCGAAAAGCTCGCAAAGTTCAAACAGCCCAAACAGATCCTTCTCTTGCCAGAGCTGCCCCGCAACACCATGGGCAAAGTCCAGAAAAAAGCGCTGCGCGACACCTACGCAAACCTCTTCACCTAAAGCGCAAGCCCCCATGCGGGTCGGCTTGCCCGAAGGGCATTCGCCCCTCAATCAGGCGAAAGCATATACCCCGCCCCGCGCACCGTCTGCAAATAGCGGGGCTGCTTCGGATCGCGCTCGATCTTGCGCCGCAAACGTGTGATCTGAACATCAATCGCGCGCTCCTGCGCCTGCCCGCGGTCGCGGCCCAGCTCCTCCACAAGCGCCGAACGGCTGATCGCCTCCCCCAGCGCCGCCGAAAAAATTTTCATCAGCTGGTTTTCCGTCGCCGTAAGCCGCACAGGGTCTTCCCCCTCCCAAAGCTCACCGCGCTCAATATCATATCGAAGCGCCCCCAGCCCAAAAACCTTGGGCCGCACGTCCGCTGCCACACCCTCAGGCACGCGCCGCAAAATAGCGTTGATCCTGAGCAAAAGCTCTTTGGGTTCAAACGGCTTGGCAAGATAATCATCCGCACCAGCCTCAAGCCCGACAATGCGGTCTTCCGTCTCGCCCCGCGCCGTCAAAAGCAAAATCGGAACCTGCGAGCTCTCCCGCACCGACCGCGTCAGGTCGATTCCGGTCTCCCCGGGCATCATCACATCCATCACGATCAGGTCAAAATCCAGCCCCGCCAAAAGCCGCCGCGCATGGGCCGCATCTCGCGCCCCCGAAACCAGAAACCCCGCCCGCACCAGAAACTTCTGCAAAAGCATCCTGATCCGTTCGTCATCATCCACAATCAGAAGGTGCGCGTCGACATCATTCATTCACTCTTATCCCTCGGCCTTATCTCTCAATGCGCCGTATTTTCGGCCCATCTCTTTGTCCATCATCGCCTCAAGCACTTGGCGAAATCCGCGCACAGCCTCTGGCCCTGCCGCGCGGTAAGCGTCCCGCATTCGCGCCCGCTGGACTTCCGACAGCTGCCGCTCAAGCGCCTGACCCGCCTCGGTCAGATACAGATGCCGCTCGCGGCGGTCGCTCCCGCCCACCTTGCTCACCACAAGGCCATCCTCCATCAAAGTTCGCAAGACACGGTTCAGTGATTGTTTCGTAACCCCAAGTATTTCCAGCAGATTTTTCACAGTCGTCCCCGGCGCACGCGCCACAAAATGCACAGCGCGGTGGTGGGCGCGGCCATAATTCTGGTCCCGATCGCGGTTCAATTCCTCCAAAATGCGGTCAGGATCGGCGGTAAATCCACGGTATGCAAAGAACATCCCCTCGATCCCTTGTTGCAATTGCTCATCTGTCAAAAACAACAAGCCTTCGCCGCTGATAGGTTCACTCATGATCACTCTCTTTCTCTTGCCGTCCAATTTTAAGTCAGCTTTGTTGACATTCCAAGGCACGAATGGTAGCGATTCTCAGTTTTTGCGCAACTTTATGTCCGCTTCGGACGTTTCATGCGCAACATTCTTAAACTGACGCGCGGAGGAGACCAAAATGTCAGGCTATGATGATCGTGACGGCAAAATCTGGATGGACGGCAAACTCGTCGAATGGCGCGATGCCAATGTCCATGTCCTGACCCATGCTTTGCACTACGCCAGCTCCGTCTTTGAAGGCGAGCGCTGCTACAACGGCAAAGTTTTTCTGTCGCGCAAACATTCCGAACGCCTGCACAAATCAGGCGAGCTGATGGATATGAAAATCCCCTATTCGATTGATGAAATCGAAGCCGCCAAACGCGCCGTGCTCGAGGCCAACGGCCTGACAGACGCTTACGTGCGCGTTGTCGCATGGCGTGGTGCGGGCGAAGACATGGGCGTCTCAGCCGCGCGCAACGCGGTCCGCATGGCCGTGGTCGCATGGGAATGGGGCAGCTATTATGGCGACGCCAAATTCAAAGGCGCAAAACTCGACATCGCCAAATGGAAGCGCCCCTCGCCAGAAACCATTCCAACCTCGGCCAAAGCCGCAGGTCTCTACATGATCTGCACCATGTCCAAACACGCCGCCGAGGCCAAAGGCTGCTCCGATGCGCTCTTCATGGACTATCGCGGCTATGTGGCCGAAGCGACAGGCGCCAATATCTTCTTCGTCAAAGACGGCGAAGTCCACACGCCCGACCCGGACGCGATCCTGAACGGCCTCACCCGCCAGACCGTGATCAAGATGCTGGAAGAGCGCGGCATAAAAGTTCACGTCCGCCACATCATGCCCGAAGAGCTGGCCGATTTTGAGCAATGCTGGCTCACAGGCTCCGCCGCCGAAGTCACCCCCGTGGGTCAGATCGGGGAGTATACCTTCGAGGTCGGCGCGCTCACCCGCGAAATCGCCGAAGCCTACGACGCCCTCGTGCGCAGCTAAGCCAGACACGCCCGCCCCCTCAGGCTCTTTTTCTTTCAAAAAATATCCTGGGGGAGCGCGAGGGGGCAAATCCCCCTCGCATCACTCGGATTGCGCACAGCGCAATTCGAAATCAGTAGTCCACCCCGCGTTGCGCCTTGATCCCTGCTTTATAGGGGTGCTTGACCTCCTCCATAACAGTTACCAAATCGGCATAATCAACAATCTCCTGTGGCGCGTTCCGCCCCGTCAGGATCACGCCTGTCTTGGGGCTGCGCGCCTCCAGCGCCGCAATCACAGGCGCAACAGCGATCTGATCATACCGCAGCGAAATATTGATCTCATCAAGCACAATCAGATCATATTCCCCGCTCTCCATCATCTGGCGTGCCTGAGCCAGCGCCGCTTCCGCTGCGGCAATATCACGGGCGCGGTCCTGGCTGTCCCAAGTGAAACCCTCGCCCATCATATGCCAGTCGACGCCACCAAGACGGTCAAAAAACTGCTTCTCCCCCGTGATCCATTTGCCTTTGACAAACTGAACCACGCCAACCCGCTGCTTCCAGCCAAGCGCACGGGTGATCACGCCAAACGCCGAGCTACTCTTGCCCTTGCCATTGCCCGTATGAACAAGAACAAGCCCCTTCTCGGGGTCTCTCAGCTCCTTTTGTTTGGCCTGATGCGCCGCCTGAACATCTTTCATTTTGGCGCGGTAGTCTTCTGCATCTGTCATTCGCTCATCCTCTTCTGTCCCCGACAGAAGCGCAGAAACAGCGCAGTGTTTCCAGCCAAATGAGCACGCAAACATCATAATCTAGGCATCATTTTGTCAGAGTTCCCTGACACGCTTCTCAGGTGTCTGACCCTGCAAGGAGGCTCTGCCTTTGAAAGAAAAACACCCTCCCCCAAAACAGATTAGGCGAGGCTTCGCGCTTTGGGTCGCCTGTCTCTTGCTGCTCTCTGCGGCCTTGACCCGTCAGCTCGGCGTCATGACCCCAAACACCATAGCAAGCCTGACAGCGCCCCCGCAGGTTACAATGTCTGCTCTGAGCGAGCGCCCGTAAAGCTGCGCTGAAGCTTGGCCATCCCGCCGATCCAGCGGTCATAATCGTCTACTTTGGCGCGAAGATATCCCGCCACCTTCGGGTGCGGCAAAATCAAAAAGCGCTCCGCCTCAACCCCGTCAAGCGCCGCGCGTGCCACAGCTTCTGCGCTCAAAACCCCGTCCAATGCGGCAGGGTGGTCTTGCGCACCACGGATCATATCCGTGTCCACCCCCTGAGGGCAGAGCACCGAAACTCTGATCCCCTCGTCGCGATGGCTGATTGCAAGATTTTCCGCAAAGCCGATCGCCGCGTGTTTTGTGGTGGAGTAGGACGCACTGCCAATCTGGCTCAGCAGCCCTGCCGCCGAGGCCGTCTGGAGGAAATATCCCCCACCTCGCGCTCGCATCAGGGGGATAAGGACAGCCGCCGCATGAATATGCGCCATCACATTGACATCCCAAGCGCGCTGCCACTCTTGCGCCGCAGCGCCCGCCGCATTGTCAAAGGTGAGCGCGCCCAGAACGCCTGCATTGGAGCAAAAAAGATCAATCGGCCCCGCCGTGGCTTCGATCTGTTCAATCGCGCCTCGAAGCGCTGCGGCGTCTGACACATCGCAAATATAGCTGCTATCCGCCCCCACAGATCGCACTGCGTCAGACAGATCAAGGGCGGCCACATGGACCGCCCCTCTGTCTTTTAGCGCGCTGACAAGGGCCGCGCCAATGCCCTTGGCCGCGCCTGTGACAACAGCAATCTTGCCCTCAATCCGCATCAGCCAGGCGACATCCCCCGCAGCCTTTCAGACCGGCGGCGAAGAAGTTCAAGCGTGGTCAGGAGCGCAATCGAGATCACAACCAAAATCGTCGCCACCGCAAGGATCGTCGGGCTGATCTGCTCGCGCAGACCCGTAAACATCTGCCACGGCAGCGTCTTCTGGCTCGCCGAGCCAACAAAGAGCACAACAACGACTTCGTCAAAGCTCGTGATAAAGGCAAACAAACCGCCCGAGATCACACCTGGCAAAATCAGCGGCATCTGCACGCGAAAGAATGTGGTCACAGGGTCAGCGCCCATATTGGCCGCCGCGCGGGTCAGCGAGCGGTCAAAGCCCACCAAAGTCGCAGTGACCGTGATGATCACAAACGGAATGCCCAAAACAGCGTGCGCAAGGATCACTTTGATATAACCAACAAGGTTCTTGTCCAGCCCGAGCGTGCCTTCCATCCAGTTGCCGATCTGGCTGTAGAAAAAGAACATCCCCGTCGCCGAAATGATCAGCGGAACAATCATCGGCGAGATCATAATCGCCATAATCGCGCGCCGCCCCGGCACGTGTGATTGCGAAAGCCCGATCGCCGCCAGCGTGCCCAGCGTCACAGAAATAACCGTCGCAATCGGCGCAATGATCAGCGAGTTCTTAAAGCTGCGCTGCCATTCGTTGTTGCTGAAAAAGTCCTGATAATGCTTGAGAGAATAGCCCGCAGGATCAAACCGCAGCATCTCTGGCGTAAAGGTAAAGAAGTTCTGCGCATTGAACGACAGCGGCAGAACAACAAGGATCGGCGTGATCAGGAAGATAAAGATGATCCCGCAAATCACACGGAAACCATAGTGCCAAAGCACCTGATACCACGTCAGATAAGGCGCAATATAGGAGCGGTAGCGCCCCTCATAAGCCCAATAAATCAACCAGCCCGCCACAGCGCCCAGCAAGCCGCCGATCACCGCAAGAGGAATCCCCCCCGCCGCAAAGCCAAGAACACCGCCCGCAACAAATGTCATGCCGCGGCCAAGGCGTTCGTTTCGAATCAAAGCGATATAGACAAACGCCAGCCCGATCATGAGCGCCGCACCGATCAAGACACCCATAGGGCCAGAGCCGTTCGCCGTGCCAAAGAAGAGTCCGAAGAAGGCGCCAAATCCGCCAGTGATCAGTGCAACAAGCCAGAATGGTTTGCGAGAAATAGGAGTGAGTGCTGCCATGGTCTTTACCCCAGTTTCACGTTGTCGATGCCAACGATCTTGTCGTAGGCCCAATAAAGAATGAGTACCGCTCCGAGAAGGATCGAGCCGAGTGCAGCCGCGAGTCCCCAGTTAAGCGATGTCGAAATGTGATAGGCGATCCGGTTCGAGATAAAGACGCCTTTGTTGCCGCCAACAATCTCGGGCGTGATGTAGTAACCAATCGCCAGAATAAACACGAGAATAGAGCCAGCCCCGATCCCCGGAATAGACTGCGGGAAATAGACCCGCCAGAAGGCCGTCCAGTTGGTCGCACCAAGGCTCTTGGCCGCGCGCAGATAGGTCGGCTGGATCGTCTGCATCACCGAATACATCGGCAAAATCATGAACGGCAGCAAGATATGCGTCATCGCAATGATCGTGCCGGTCGCGTTGTTGATAATGATAAGCCGATCATCGTCCGCCAAAAAGCCGAGCCAGACCAAGACGTCGTTGATGACACCCTGCTGTTGCAGCATCACTTTCCAAGCCGAGGTCCGCACAAGCAGCGAGGTCCAGAACGGCAGGAGCACAAGGATCATCAGCAAGTTGGCCGAGCGCGCAGGCAAGTTCGCCAAAATCCACGCCACAGGATAGCCAAGCAAAACACACATGGACGTAATCACAAGCGACATCCACATCGTCCGCCCAAACAGCTTGAGCAGCACGCGCTTGTCTTCGTCCTGTATCTGCGCGCCATCAGGCGTGCGCTTCATATCCACAGCATTGAGGAAATACCCGTTGGTGTATTTCACAGAATGCGCCTTCATGATCTGCCATGTCTCGGCATCCGCCCAATCTTTGTCGATCTCGGCGAAAGTGGACTTAAACACGGGTGGCGCAAAGGCGCTCTTGGCCTCGGCCAGCGCCCGAAGCTTATCGGCCTGTGGCCCTGCATAAGCGCTGACATCAGCGGTTTGCAGATCCTGTATCAAAGCAGGATAGACAGACTCCCAAGGCTTGTCGCCCGCCAGCTCCTCTGCCGAATAAGGCTCTTCTCCCGGGCGGCGGCTGGCTTCGTCCACAAGCCATGTGAAATTCGCAAATGTGGTATAAGCCTCTGCCGTCTTGGGCAAAAGCGCCACAATCTCGGCCGAAGGCGCAAAGCCGTTGGCTGCATTCAGCGTGGTTGATTCAAGCCGTGAAATACGGCCCACAACCGCCTCGGCAAAAGCGGTGTCGCGCGTGGCGCCCTCGCCTCCCGACATCAAGTCATACCAGACATCCGCGTCGCCCCAGCTTCGGTCCACAGCTTTCAGCTCTTTGAGATAGTCTTTGCCAAGGTCGTCAAGCGCACGGCCCGACTTACGGAACAGCGATGAAAACCCGCTTTCCTCATAGTTAAACCGCGAGCCAAGGCGCGTGTGTTGCTTCGCCTCCGCGGCGAGAAACATATCATAATAAAGCGCCTCAAACAGAGACTCAGGCGGAAGCGCCTCGCCTTCGGGCTGCCATTTGGCAAGCTCGGCCACAGTATAAGGAATCGTGTTGTCCACAATGCGGTTGTCCACAGAGCGAAACAGCATGGACACAATCGGAATGATAAATGAGATCAGCACAAAAATAAGCAGCGGCGCAATCAGCATGAGCGCGCGGGTTTTTTCAACCCTGAGCGCCCGCGCCAGGCTCTTTTTGAGCGGCGTGCCGTCTGCGGCCAGCACTGGCCCGTTTGTCTTTGTCTGGCTCATGTTTGTCCCCGTTTGGTATCGGTCGTTGATCGCGTTTAAGGTCTTTTTGCCTCATGCGTTTTGAATATGGCCCGCTGCGGGCCGCATACAAAACGTGAAGGAAGAGGGAGGCCCGCAAAGGCCCCCCTCAAACTCATCGCTTATTTCGCAAGCCAAGCTTGGAATTTCGCGTCCAGATCGTCACGGTTGTCTGCCCACCAGCTGTAGTCATAGAGGTGAACGTTTGCCGCGTTGGCTGGGTCTGTTGGCATATGTGGTGCCATTTCGATACCGAGCGTTGCGTGCTTGCCTACGAGCGGCGCAGAAGACTTACGCGCAGGGCCGTAGGAGATGTATTTCGCTTGGTCAGCAAGGCGCTGTGTGTCTGTCGCAAAATAGACATAGTCCAAAGCACGTGCCTGACGCTCGGGCGAAAGACCCGCTGGGATGATCCAACCGTCAAGGTCAAATGACTGCATATCCCAGAGCATACCAATCGGCTGGTTTTGCTCGGCAATCGCCGAGAAGAGACGGCCGTTGAACGTGGAGCCGAACACTACTTCGCCATCGGCGAGAAGCTGTGGTGTTTCCGCGCCCGCTGTCCACCAGACAACGTTTGATTTGATGGTGTCGAGCTTGGCAAGCGCCTGCTCTACGCCTTCGTCTGTGCCCAGAACGTCATAGATCGCGTCCTTTGCAACGCCGTCGCAATAGAGAGCCCATTCCATGTTGTCGATTGGGCGCTTCTGAAGCGAGCGCTTGCCTGGGTAGGCTTCCAGATCAAAGATATCGCAAACGCTTGTTGGCGCTGTGTCGCCGACCATGTCTGTGCGATAGCCGAATGTTGTCGAGTAAACGATCTGCGGAATGAAGCAATCGCTGACCAAAAGGTCGCCGAAGTCTTCGCTGGCAGGTGTTCCATCAGGCGCTGGCGCGAGCATATTGTCAAAGTCGATTTCCAGCGCGAGGCCTTCGTCGCAGAGGCGCATGGCGTCCGACGCAACAACGTCAACCACATCCCATGTGATGTTGTTGGCTTCGTTCATGGCACGCAGCTTGGCGACCGCTTCGGCTGAGCTGTCATCGCTGATGATGTTGACGCCGGTCTTTTCCATGTAAGGCTTGTGATACGCGTTCATTTGCGAGTCAGTATAAGCGCCGCCCCATGACACGATGGTCATTTCGTCAGCCATATCCGCCGCACCGGAAACGCCAGCAACCATTGTCAATGCTGTTGTCGCCATAAGTGTCTTGGTGAATTTCATTCGTATTCTCCCGTTGTTGCCCGTTTTAACTTTTGTGGAGAGGCCTTTTGGGCTTTCAGCCAAACCACATTCAATCAACGCGCCCCAACAAAGGGGCACGCGATATTCTCAGGCTGCGTTACGCATCAAGCGCGCGGCAGTCTTGCGGCAGCCAGCCGATTTCAATCTGCTGACCCGGTTGCAAACGCGTCTGGTCGGGCGCGTTGCGTGACTTGATGATGAACTCGTCGTTCCCCGCCACACGAAGCCGCGTGCGGAAAATGTCACCCATATAAATGAATTCGAGCACTTCCGCCTTCAGCGTATGCGCCCCCTTCTTCAAGCGCGTCTTGTCAAACTCGACCCGCTCAGGGCGGATCGAAACAGTCGTGCGGTCGCCCACCTTGCTCACATTGACAGGCATCGCATCAATCTCTTCGCCGCTGTCAAGCTGCACAACGCACGCATCACCACTGATCTGCTTCACCACGCCATGCAGCGTATTATTCTCGCCGATAAACTGCGCCACAAAGCTGTTCTGCGGGTTTTCATATAGCTCCGCCGGCGGCGCAATCTGCTGGATCCGCCCGTCATCAAACACAGCCACACGGTCCGACATTGTCAAGGCCTCGGTCTGGTCATGCGTCACATAAACAGTGGTAATCCCGAGGTTATGCGCCAGATGGGTGATCTCAAACTGCATCTTCTCCCGAAGCTGCTTATCAAGCGCCCCGAGCGGCTCGTCCATAAGCACAAGCTCGGGCTCAAACACAAGCGCCCGCGCCAAAGCAACACGCTGCTGCTGACCGCCCGAAAGCTGCGCCGGACGGCGCCCGCCAAAGCTGCCCATCTCGACCATGTCCAAAGCACGCTTCACTTTGGCTTCACGCTCGGATTTGCCAATCTTGCGGACCTCAAGCGGAAACGCGAGGTTCTCGGCAATCGTCATATGCGGGAAAAGCGCGTAGTTCTGAAACACCATACCAATGCCGCGCTTGTGCGGCGGAATGTTGTTGATACTCACACCGTCAATCTTGATCTCGCCATGCGTCGCGGTTTCAAAGCCGGCAAGCATCATAAGGCAAGTCGTCTTGCCCGAGCCTGACGGCCCAAGCATTGTCAGAAACTCGCCTTTGGGCAGTGTCAGATTAAGGTCTTTTACAACAAGCGTCTCGCCGTCGTAACTCTTCTGAACACGTTCGAACGCTACGAACGCATCTTCATTATGCGTGTTGGCCAAAAATCGGCTCCCCGTCGTTTTCCTGTGGCTTGAACCACTTATCGCGTTACATCTAACCTCATGACGATGGTATCATGCAACAGTCTAACCAAGAATTTTTTTATGAGGCCTCCGAGCAGGATAATTGGTCAGAAAGCGCACAAAATGTCCGCTTTTGCGCCAGTTTATTTTTCTTAAGCCCCTTTTGTTGCAAGATTATGTCGCAGTTGCAGCAAAGTTAACGCGTGAACAAGCGGGGAATCATACGCCCAAATGTCGCAAACCGCCAAATCAAGGCGTTTTACCTTCTAGACCAGATCCTCCCTTTCGCCGCTCATAGGCGAAACAAAAATCAAACTGAGCCAAACTGATGAATTTCCACAGAACCCCCTTTTCCGAAGTCGAATATGCCGCTCGCCTGACCAAAACACGCCTCGCCATGGAAGCCGCAGGCATCGACCTGCTCTATGTGCAAGACCCCTCCAATATGGCGTGGCTCACAGGCTATGACGGCTGGTCGTTTTATGTCCATCAAGGCGTCATCATAACCCATGACAGCGCGCCCCATTGGTGGGGCCGCCGTCAGGACGCCAACGGCGCGCTCCGCACCGTCTGGATGGAAGACAGCCATATCCACGGCTACGCCGACCACTTCGTGCAGTCGACAACACGCCACCCCATGCAAGACCTCGCCGAGCGCATCAAATCTATCGGCAAGGAAGATGTGCGCATCGGCGTCGAAATGGACAATTACTATTTCTCCGCCAAAGCCTTCCAGACCCTGCTCACAGAGCTGCCCAACGCGCAGTTCCTTGACGCCACAGCGCTGGTCAACTGGCAGCGCACCGTGAAGTCCGAAGAAGAGCTGGTCTTCATGCGCCGCGCCGCGCGCATCAGCGAAAAAGTCGTCGATGGCCTCCTTGAGCGCGTCGAAGTCGGCATCCCCAAGAACGAGGTCGTCGCCGATCTCCAGCGCGATCTGATCCTCGGTGCCGATGGCCACTGGGGCGATTATGCCGCCATTGTGCCGCTCCTGCCCTCAGGCTCCGACGCCGCCGCGCCCCACCTCACATGGGATGGCCGCCCCTTCCAGAAGGGCGAGGCGACCTTCTTTGAAATTTCGGGCTGCTACCGCCGCTATCACGCCCCCTTCTGCCGCACGATCTTCCTTGGCGAGCCAAGCGATTTTCTCAAGCGCGCCGAGGCCGCTCTGGTCGAAGGCCTTGAAGCGGGCCTTGAAAAGGCGCGCGCCGGCAACCGCGCCTGCGATATCGCCAATGCCCTCGCCGCGCCACTTGAGGCCGCAGGGATCGAGCGTGGCGCGCGCTGTGGCTACCCCATTGGCCTTTCCTACCCGCCCGACTGGGGCGAGCGCACAATCTCCCTGCGCGCCGAGGACGAAACCGTGCTTGAGCCTGGCATGACCTTCCACTTCATGCCAGGCCTCTGGATGGACGATTGGGGCATGGAAATCACCGAGACAATTCTGATCCGCGACGAAGGCCCCGCCGAAGCGCTCTGTGATCGTCCTCGCAAGATGTTCGTCAAACCATGAGCAGCCTCGCCCGCACCGTCGACATATTGGAAAAGCTCATCGCTTTTCCAACCATCTCCCCTGAGAGCAATCTCGCGATGATCGCCTTCATGGCCGATCATCTCGGTCAGCTCGGCGCGCGGGTGAGCACCTTCACCTCGCCCTGCGGCACCAAAGCCAATCTCTTCGCAACCCTCGGCCCCGAGGGCGACGGTGGCATTGTGCTTTCGGGTCATTCCGATGTCGTCCCCGTCGCCGACCAAGATTGGACATCCGACCCCTTCACCCTCACAGACCGCGACGGCCTGCTCTTTGGCCGTGGCACCTGTGACATGAAAGGCTTTATCGCCGCGACGCTTGCCATGGCCGAAGATTACGCAGCACTTGATCTGGCGCGCCCCGTCCACTTCGCCTTCACCCATGACGAAGAAACAGGCTGCATCGGCGCGCAAGCCTTGGTCGAGGAACTGAAGGCCCAAGGCCTCAAGCCCGCCATCGCCATCATTGGCGAACCCACAGAAATGCGCATCATCGAAGGCCACAAAGGCTGTTGCGAATACACCACCCGTTTCACAGGCCTTGAAGGCCATGGCAGCCAGCCCGCGCGCGGGGTGAATGCCGCCGAATATGCGGTGCGCTACGTCAGCAAGCTGATGGAGCTGCGCCACGATCTTATGGCGCGCGCCCCCGAAGGCAGCCGCTTTGAGCCGCCCTATACAACCGTGAATATCGGCCGTCTCACGGGCGGCGTGGCCCATAACGTGATCGTCGGCAAAGCCGAAGTCGATTGGGAGTTTCGCCCCGTTCAGGACAGCGATTACCACTTTGTGCACAAAGAGCTGGACAGCTACACAAACGACGTTTTGCTCCCCGCCATGCGCGTGGTGCATCCGGCGGCAAACATCGAAGTCGAGACCATGGGGGAGGTTGCTGGCCTCATGCCAATGGAAGACAACGAAGCCCGCGACCTCTGCGCCGCGCTCACAGGCGGCAACGGGGTTGATGTGGTGGCCTTCGGCACAGAAGCGGGCCTCTTTCAACAGCTCGGGTTGTCCGCCGTGGTCTGCGGCCCGGGCAGCATCGAACAAGCCCACAAACCCGACGAGTTTATCGCCCCCGATCAGCTTGAGGCTTGCCTCGCCATGCTCAAGGGCCTCAGCCGCAAGCTCATAGCCTGACAGGCAGCGCACGCACCGTTATTTAATTTTCGCCTAATAATTGGCGCAACAGGGGGGTGCACGCATGGTGCACGCTTTGTGCACACATATCACCCCCCTGGAATCAGCCTCTATAAGCGCCGTTAACCATGCTGAACGCAGCTCGAAAAACCGCTTTTTCTTTCCCGAAATATCCCGGGGGGATGTTTCAAAAACCGCAGGGTTTTTGAAACTGGGGGGCAGAGCCCCCCAATGGGTCGCCTGCGCCAGCAGGCGAGACCCCTAGCTCATCGCCTTGAAAAGACCGGCTTTTTTAACGTTCTCATAGCCCTCGTCCAGCGCCTTGCGCGCCCGCAGAATCAACGTATCAATCTCGGCTTTCGTAATCACAAGCGGCGGAGAAATCACCATCCGGTCCCCGACATGACGCATGATCAGATTATTGGCAAAACACCGCTCCCGCACCATAAACCCAACCGTCCCCACATCCACCGCAAACTTCGCCCGCGTCGTCTTGTCAGGCGTCAAAGCCAGTGATCCCATCATCCCCACAACCTTGACTTCACCAACCATCGGATGGTCGCCAAGGCTCTCGAATTTCTCTTTTAAATAAGGCGCAAGCTCTTCAGCTGCGTGGCTCACGATGCCCTCTTCGTCAAGGATCCGCAGGTTCTCCAGCGCCACGGCACAGGCCACAGGGTGGCCCGAATAGGTATAGCCATGGTTAAACTCACAGGCCCCCAATACAGCGGCCACTTTGTCGTTCACAATACTCGCCGAGATCGGCGCATACCCAGAGCTAAGCCCCTTTGCCACGGTCATAATATCAGGCTTGATTCCCATCGTTTGCGAGCCAAACCAGTTCCCCGTGCGGCCAAATCCGCAGATCACCTCATCGGCAATCAGAAGGATACCGTATTTGTCACAAATACGCTGGATTTCGGGCCAATATGTCGACGGCGGAACAATCACACCGCCAGCGCCCTGCACAGGCTCGCCGATAAAGGCCGCGACTTTATCTTCACCCAATTCAAGGATCGCCGTCTCAAGCTGTTGGGCGCGCTCAAGCCCAAAATCTTCAGGGCTCATATCGCCGCCCTCGGCCCACCAGTTCGGCTGGTCGATATGGTGGATATCAGGGATCATCCCGCTCTGCGCGTGCATTCCTGACATTCCACCCAAAGCCGATGAGGCCACAGACGAGCCGTGATACGCATTTTTGCGAGATATGATCACAGTCTTCTCGGGTTGGCCCTTTTCCTGCCAATAGGTGCGCACAATACGGATGTTTGTATCATTCGCTTCCGAGCCCGAATTGGCAAAGAAAACATGGTTCAGATCATAGGGCGTCAGCTCTGCCAAACGCTCGGCCAAAGCAATCGCAGGCACATGGGTCGTTTGAAAAAACGTGTTATAATATGGCAGTTCTCGCATCTGGCGGCTTGAGACCTCGGCCAATTCGTCGCGCCCATAGCCAATATTCACACACCATAACCCCGCCATCGCATCAAGGATCTCGTTGCCCTCGCTGTCTGTCAGCGTCACGCCCTTGGCGCGGGTAATGACGCGCGCGCCCTTCTTCTCAAGCTCGTCATTGGTTGTGAACGGGTGCATGTGATGTGCCGCGTCAAGGCGCTGCAGCTCTTCTGTTGGCATATGGTTGGTGATCTGTGTCATATCAAACTCCCAGAGGCGCGGGCGTGCCTACGCGATCAATTTTATCTCCGTCAGAATATGATCAAATTATTTCCTGTCAATCTCTTGTGGTTTCGCAGAGCGCCCGCCGCACCTGCTCCATGCCTTGAATCACATCTTCCCGCATTGCTTTGGCCGCAGCCTGCGCATCGCCGGCGCGCATCGCGCTCAGTGCCTCATGGTGTTGATCAGGGAGATTCTGGGTGCCCACCCGCCCGCAAACCACGCGCAAACTTGGCCCAAATCTTAGCCAAAGCCCGTCTGCCAGTGCTGAAAGAATAGGCGCATCCGCCATCGAATAGAGCCGCGCATGGAAGCGATAATTCTGCTCAAGATAGTTTCGCACATCCCCCTGCGCAATCGCGAGATCCAGCGCATCGTCGATCAAGGTCAGCTCCTCAATGCCCTCGTCTGTCGCCCGCTCGGTGGCCCGCACGGTGAGCTGCGGTTCAATAGCCTGACGTGCAAAAATGAGCTCGTTCACGTGCCCAACACTCAGCACAGGCACGACAACACGCCTGTTTCCCAAGAACTCAAGCGCTCCTTCCGCCGTTAGCCGGCGAATGGCTTCCCGCACAGGCGTCATCCCTGCGCCAAGCGTGTTGCATATGCCCTGAATGGTCACGGCCTGTCCCGGTGCCAGCTCGCCAAACAAAAGCAAATCGCGCATCTGGCGATAAACTTTTTCATGTGCCGGCAGGTCTGCCGAAGACTGCGCTGGATAGGCTGCAAAACTCACCAGATTGGCCGAGTGGGCGGGGTCTTGCGTCATAGTCTATCCTTCCGAATCTCTTGCATTTTGCCGCTCATCGTGCAGGCATCATAATTGAAATGTTGCCAAGACAGTCAAAACTTGATCAAATATTTCGTCAAGGGGAATGACCTCGCAAACAGGGAGAAACCAAACATGAAAACCTATCTGCTTTCAGCAGCAGCCTCACTCGCGCTCGTCGCAGGCATGGCCTCAGCCGAAGAAGTGCGCGTCTACAACTGGTCTGATTATATCGATGAAGAGCTGCTCGCCAAATTCGAAGAAGAAACCGGCATCAAGCTCATCTACGACGTGTTTGACTCAAACGAAGTGCTCGAAACCAAAATGCTCGCAGGCGGCTCTGGCTATGATGTTGTTGTGCCGTCGGGCACGTTCCTGCAGCGTCAGATCTCTGCAGGCGCGTTCCAGAAGCTCGACACCTCCAAGCTCAGCAACAAAGGCAATATGTGGGATGCAATCGAAGCCCGCACCGCAAAATACGACCCCGACAACGCCTATTCGATCAACTATATGTGGGGCACAACGGGCCTTGGCGTAAACGTTAACAAGGTCAAGGAAATTCTCGGAGAGGATGCGCCGGTCGGCTCACTGGATCTGGTGTTCAATCCAGCCAATATGGAAAAGCTCGCCTCATGCGGCGTGCATTTTCTTGATGCGCCCGCCGAGATGATCCCAGCCGCGCTGGCCTATATCGGCGAAGACCCCGACAGCCAGGACCCCGACGTTATTGGCAAAACAGAAGCCGTGCTGACCGCCATCGCGCCGCACGTGCAGAAGTTCCACAGCTCCGAATATATCAACGCCCTCGCCAACGGCGATATCTGCGTGGCCTTCGGCTGGTCAGGCGACATTCTTCAAGCGCGTGACCGCGCAGCAGAAGCCGAGAACGGTGTCGAAATCGCCTATAACGCTCCCAAAGAGGGCGCGCTGATGTGGTTTGACCAAATGGCTATTCCAATTGATGCCCCAAACGTCGACGGAGCGCATAAGTTCCTCGACTTCATCATGAACGCCGAGAACATGGCCGCCGCGTCAAACTATGTCTATTACGCCAACGGCAACTTGGCCTCACAGCCTATGCTCGAGGAAGACGTGATCGGCGATACAGCGATCTACCCTGATGCGGCAACACTGGAGAAGCTCTACACAACCTCTCCTTATGACGCAAAAGTCCAGCGTGTCGTCACACGTCTCTGGACAAAAATCAAATCAGGCACATAAGCCCGAACACAGCCCGCAAACTCCGGTTTGCGGGCTTTTTAAACTTCTAGGGATACGCATGGCACAGACAGTTTTCGCACCTTGGCTCGACGCGGACGAAAAGCCGCTCATCGAATTTAAAAATGTCACCAAGCGCTTTGGTGATTTCGTCGCCATCGACAACCTCACACAGAATATTTACGCCAAGGAATTCTTTGCGCTGCTCGGCCCGTCAGGCTGCGGAAAGACGACAATGATGCGGATGCTCGGCGGCTTTGAGACCCCGACAGAAGGCCAGATCCTGATTGCAGGACAAGACATGGCAGGCGTGCCGCCCAACAAGCGCGCCGTGAACATGATGTTCCAGTCCTATGCGCTTTTCCCGCACCTGTCGGTCGCAGAAAATATTGCTTTCGGCCTAAAGCGCGAAGGCAAACCCAAGCCTGAAATAGACGCGCGCGTCGAAGAGATGCTCCGCCTCACGCGGCTCACCAAATTCGCCAAGCGCAAGCCCCACCAGATTTCGGGGGGCCAGCGTCAGCGCGTGGCCCTCGCCCGCTCTCTCGCCAAAGCGCCCAAGCTTTTGCTTCTGGACGAACCGCTCGGTGCGCTCGATAAAAAGCTGCGTCAAGACACCCAGTTTGAGCTGATGGATATTCAGGAAAAGACCGGCACAACCTTTGTCATCGTGACCCACGATCAGGAGGAGGCCATGACTGTCGCCTCACGCGTGGCCGTGATGGACGAAGGCCAAATCATTCAGGTCGCCACCCCTGCCGATATCTATGAGCGGCCCAATTCGGTTTATGTCGCCGATTTCATCGGTGATGTGAACATCCTCAACGGCCATGCCACCCGCGCCAGCGACGGCTACGACATTACCTATGCGGAAGGCAAAGCGCCGCTGCACGCCAAGACAACAAATGATCTGGGTGAAAACAGCAAATGCGCCTTGGCGATCCGCCCCGAGAAAGTCTCGATCACGGCGCAGAAACCCGCCAAAATGACCAATACGATCAAAGGCAAAATCATAGATATCGCCTATCTTGGCAATCTGTCGACCTACCATGTCGAAATCGAAGGCGGCCACATGATCAAAGCCCAGACAGCCAATACCACAAGGCTGGAGCGTCGCAGCTTCACTTGGGAAGACAGCGTCTGGCTCAGCTGGACCGACACAGCCGCCATCGTGCTGGAGGGCTAAGCCATGCGCCGCTTTACCCTGATTTCTGTGCCCTATGTCTGGCTCGCGGTGCTCTTCCTCGTGCCCTTCGTTATCGTGTTCAAAATTAGCCTATCAGACACAGCC
Source organism: Lentibacter sp. (assembly GCF_965657785.1). Classification (GTDB taxonomy): domain Bacteria; phylum Pseudomonadota; class Alphaproteobacteria; order Rhodobacterales; family Rhodobacteraceae; genus Lentibacter. The sequence goes on along the minus strand of NZ_CBFHPP010000002.1, from coordinate 173,869 downwards.
CTTGCCATTCCGCCCTACACACCCACGCTTGATGTCTCGTCTGGCTGGAGCGGGATACGAGCATTCTTCGCCAATCTTGATTTCGAGAACTTCATCTTCCTCACCACAGATGATCTTTACTGGAAAGCCTATCTCTCCAGCTTACAAATCGCAGCGCTTTCAACCCTGCTGACGCTCCTTGTCGGCTATCCTATCGCCTACGCCATGGCACAGGCCCCCGACGAGTGGCGCCCGACCCTGATGATGCTGGTGATCCTGCCGTTCTGGACCTCATTCCTGATCCGTGTTTATGCTTGGATGGGTATTCTCTCCAACGAAGGCTTCCTGAACCAGTTTCTTCTCTGGACAGGCATTATCTCCGAACCGCTCACGATCCTGAACACCAACACTGCCGTCTATATCGGCATCGTCTATACCTACCTGCCCTTCATGATCCTGCCAATCTACGCCGCTTTGGAGAAACTCGACTCCTCTCTTCTGGAGGCCGCAGAAGACCTTGGCTGTTCGCGCCTCACTGCGTTTTGGCTTGTGACAATACCGCTGTCCAAACAAGGGATCATCGCAGGCTGCTTCCTTGTCTTCATTCCCGCGCTTGGCGAGTTTGTCATCCCGTCGTTGCTCGGTGGATCGCAAACCCTGATGATCGGCAAGGTCTTGTTTGAGGAGTTTTTCTCCAACCGCGACTGGCCGGTCGCCTCTGCTGTTGCAGTGATCCTGCTGCTGATCCTGATCATCCCGATCGTGCTGTTCCAGCGCAACGAACAAAAGCAACGGGAGGCCGAGGGACAATGAATATATTCAAAGGTTGCTTTGCAAGGGTTTCGGATTTCGCTTCGCTCAATCCGACCGAAGCGGGGGACGCTGTCCCCCGCACCCCCTGGGATATTTTTAGAAAGAAAAAAGACACAGGGAGAACCAGGCCATGAGACGCTTTACCTGGTTCAACGCGACATCGCTTAGCTTCGGTCTCGCCTTTCTTTATCTGCCAATGTTGATCCTCGTGATCTACAGCTTCAACGAGTCAAAGCTCGTGACCGTCTGGGCTGGTTTCTCGACCAAATGGTATGGCGAGCTTTTTCAAAACGAAGCCTTTCTTGATGCGGCGTGGGTCACTGTGAAAGTCGCTGTGATGAGTTCTACAATCGCCTCAGTTCTTGGAACAATGGCGGCTTATGTCCTTGTGCGCGGCGGTCGCTTCAACGGGCGCACGCTGTTCTCTGGGATGATTTATGCGCCTTTGGTCATGCCCGAAGTCATCACGGGTCTTTCGTTGCTCTTGCTCTTCATCGGTATCGGCCTTGACCGTGGCGTTCTGACAATCGTGCTGGCGCATACGACGTTCTCAATGTGCTACGTCTCTGTGGTCGTCTCCTCGCGCCTTGTGAGTTTTGACCGCTCCCTCGAAGAGGCGGCGCTTGATCTGGGTTGCTCGCCTTTTGAGGCCTTCCGCCTTGTCACCCTGCCGATTATTGCGCCAGCGGTGATCTCGGGCTGGCTTCTTGCCTTTACATTGTCTCTCGACGATCTCGTCATCGCCTCCTTCACAGCAGGCCCCTCGGCCACGACACTTCCGATCAAGATTTTCTCTGCGGTGCGCCTTGGGGTCTCGCCCGAGATCAACGCGCTCTCAACCATCATGATCAGCATCGTCACCGTCGGCGTGATAACCGCCTCGCTCATGTCCAAACGCGCCACCCTGCGCCAGCAGCGTGAGGAACGAGCCGCCGAAAAAGCCACAGACTGATGCGGCGTATCTTCGCAAAGCACGCTTATTCAGACGACAGGATCTTAGGCAACTACTGGGCCGATACTGTCGGTGACGTTGCCCTCAAGCGCCCGCAGCTGTCAGGCGCGCAAAAGACCGATGTAGCCATCATCGGCGCCGGATTCACGGGCCTCTCAGCCGCGCTTGCGCTGGCCGAGGCAGGTGTCTCTGTCGCAGTGCTTGACGCAGGCTTTCCCGGCTGGGGCGCTTCCGGGCGTAACGGCGGCTTCTGCTGCCTTGGTGGCGCCAAAGCAAGCGACACCATGCTTGACCGTCAGCATGGCAAGCCTGCCCGCCTCGCCTATCGCCGCGCCGAAGCAGCCGCAGTTCATCACGTCGCCAATCTCATCAAAACCCAAACGATTGAGGCAGACATCCACAGCAACGGCGAAACCCAACTCGCCCATAAAGCGAGCATCCACTTTGACGATGACGCGCGCGCAATCGAAGAAAACTACGGCGTCACGCCCACGCTTCACAGCAAAGAAGAGCTTCCCGCGCTGGGGATGTCCGGCCAGTTTCACAGCGCCATCACAACTCCAATTGGCTTTGGCCTCAATCCACGCAAATATCTTGCAGGGCTCCTCATGGCTGCCGAGGCCGCGGGCGTGCAAGTCTTCGGGCAAAGCCCCGTTCACAAAATTGATCGTACAAAGAGCTACGGCCTCAAAACCCCCCAAGGCGCGCTCACCGCAGATCAACTGATCATCGCAACCAATGGCTATTCCTCCGAAGATGTCCCGCCATGGATGGCCGAGCGCTATATGCCGGCGCAATCATCGGTGCTCGTCACCCGCGAGCTGACCGATACAGAGATCGCCAGCGGCTGGTCCTCTGATCAAGCGGCCTATGACAGCCGCACATTGCTGCACTACTTCCGTCTGATGCCAAACCGCCGCTTCCTCTTCGGAATGCGCGGTGGCCTCATGTCCTCCAAGAGCGCCGAGACCCGCAACAAACGCAAAATACGCGCCGATTTCGAAGCGATGTTTCCCGCTTGGGCCGCAATCGAAACGCCTTATTACTGGTCCGGCATGGTCTGCCTTGCCGCAGGCCTCACGCCCTTCGCGGGCCCCATTCCAAAGATGCCGGGCGCTTACGCAGGCTTTGCCTATCACGGCAACGGTGTCGCCATGGGCAGCTACACAGGCGCGCTTCTCGCCGATCAAGTCTTAGGCGCACGGAAACTGCAAACCCCAAAACTCATGCTGCAGCCGCCCAAACGCTTCCCGCTCGGGCTCGCCCGTCGCGCGCTAATGTATGGTGTTTACGCAGCTGCCACCCTCAAAGACCTCTAATCTTTTTCTTTCTAAAAAAAATCCCGGTAGAGCGCGAGAGGGCAGAGCCCTCTCGCCCACTGCGACGCGCCAAAGGCGCGGCGCAACCCCTCAGACAGAGCCAAACCCGATATCAAGCGCGCTCAACACAGTATCAATCTCCGCTTCAGAAATCGTTAGAGGCGGCGACATCAAAATATTATGCGCCCCCAAACGCACCATCGCGCCAGCATCATAAGCCGCCTTATGGATACGTTTCATTGTCGCCATGTCCATTGGCGTCTTGCTGGCCTTATCAGAGACAATCTCGATCCCCGTCATCAGCCCATGACCCCCACGAACATCCCCGATGATATCGTGTTTCTCCGCCAGCTTCAGCGCGCCTTGATAAAGCTGCGCGCCGCGCGCCGCCGCGTTGGTCTTCGTATCAAGCCGCAAAGTTTCGCTCAGCGTGGCCGTCACAGCCGCCGCGCCCACGGGGTGCGCCGAATAGGTATAACCATGAAAAATTCCGGCCTCGCCCTTGGTGTCTTTTTCAAAGACATCTGCCACAGCCTCGCTCATCAGCGCCGCCCCAACAGGGAAATACCCAGAGGTAATCCCCTTCGCCGTGCTCATCATGTCAGGCTTGACGCCCCAGTGCCGCGCCCCGCTCCAATGCCCTGTGCGCCCGAAGCCCGTGATCACCTCGTCAGAGATCATCAAGATACCATGCCGCGTGCATATCTCGCGCAGAAGCGGCATCAGGCTCTCATGCGGAACAATAACACCGCCCGCGCCCTGAATCGGCTCCATGATAAAGGCCGCAATCGTATTGGCACCTTGGAAGTTGATCTCGTCTTCCATCGCCTGCGCAATGAGTTGCGCCAGCTGGGCCGGGTCGGTCTCGTTAAACGGGTTGCGGTAGGTGTAAGGGCTCGGCAGATGGAAACAGCCGGGCAAAAGCGGCTCATAGGCGATGCGAAAGCGGTTGTTCCCGTTCACACTTGCGCCGCCAAAATGCGTGCCGTGGTAGCCCTTCTTGAGGCTCAGGAATTTGGTCCGCGTCGGCTCGCCTTTGATACGGTGATACTGCCGCGCCAGCCGCAAGCACGTCTCAACAGAGTCAGAGCCACCCGACGTAAAAAAGACCCGCCCCATGCCGTCGTCCTTAAAGAACTCGCGCACGGCGTATGAGGCTTCAATCGCGGTGGGGTTGCTCGTTCCCGCAAAGGCCGAATAGTAAGGAAGCTCATAGAGCTGCTTGGCAATCGCGTCTTTCACCACGTCGTTGGAATAACCGAGATTGACACACCAAAGCCCGCCCACAGCGTCCACAACTTCCGCGCCGTCCAGATCAGTGATCTTCACACCCTCGGCACTTTTGATAATCGTCGGCGGATGCTCAAGGCTATCGCCCGGTGCGCCCATAGGGTGCCACATATGGCGTGCATTGTTCTCTTTCAGGAAGTTATCGTCTTTCATCGCGCTCTCCATCGGGCAAATCAAAAATTTGATCAAATCTAGCACGCCGCCCGATTCTGTCCAGCGTGATTACGCATGATCGTGCTCAAGAAAGATGCATAAACCCCGTCGGCCCTAGGCAACACTACGACCAGAAAGGGTTTCACGGCTGCCGCCCCTTTGCTATGGCTCCGCCCACCGCCTTGACCTAATAGTGCAATCGCTTAGGGTTGTGAGGTTCATAATGGAAAAAGGCCTCGACATGGCACAGAGCCGTCATCGTTTCGCACGGTCTTCACACGTCTGTGCAGATACCCTCAAGGACGCCAAGTGATGAAACCCCTCCTGTCAGGCCTGATCACGCGCCCTCTGGCCTCAAGCGAACTCTCCCCGAAAGCCGGTCAGGCCGAGCCGCTCCCTGTTGATCTCTGGTGTCACGCGACAGAGCCGTCCCATGTGTCTGCCTTTTTGCAACTGCGCCGTAGCCTTTCTGGCGAACGCCCAGACATCACCTGCCTCATCACAACAGATGGCAGCCTCACCAAGCCCGACGGCCTACACTCCTCGATCAGCTGGGCCAGCGTCTCCCGTAACGGAAGCGCTATCTCTGCCTTTTTCGCTCTCTACGCACCGCGCCTTTGCCTTTGGGCAGGCGGCTGGATCAATCCGCCCCTTGCGCAGGAAGCAGACAAGCGCCAAATCCCCCTATTCTTGCTCGACGCCCACGCCGAAGGCTTCCAAACCAATCTCTGGCGCGGACAGGGCCTATCCCAACGGCGCGCACTAAAGCTGTTTTCAAGCTTTCTGGCCCGTGACAGCGAGGCCGAAACAGTTCTGCGCAAAATGGGTGTGGATGCGCAAGACATCTTCATTGCCGGGCGGATGCAACAAGGGGTGCCGTCCCTACCCTGCAATGAGGCGGACCTTGCAGAGCTTTCCTCCGCGCTCAATTCACGCCCCACTTGGCTCGCCGCCTGCGCGCGTGCCCAAGAGCTCGATATTATTTTGTCTGCTCATCTCAAAGCCAGTCGCGCCGCGCATCGGCTCTTGCTGATCCTCGTGCCCGATGATGAAGCAGAGGGAGACGCCTTCAAAGCCGCTCTTGAACACCATCAGCTGCGATATGCCATCTGGCCCGAAACCGAAGGTCTCAGCGACGAAACCGCTCAGGTTCTTTTGGCCGAAGACCCCTATGAGCTGGGTCTTTGGTTGCGCTTGTCTCCCGTAAGCTTCATGGCTGCCTCCCTTGTGTCAGGCCACGGCGGTCACAATCCATTCGCCCCCGCCAACCTCGGCTCAGCGATTCTCTATGGCCCGAATGTTGGCAAATATCTCGAAAGCTATTCCCGCTTTGCTGCTGCGGGTGGCGCAAGGATCGTGCGCGATATAAACACACTCACAGCCGCAGTCATCCACCTGTCCGCACCCGACCGTGCGGCACAAATGGCGATGGCCGCATGGGAAATCGCCACCGAAGGCGCAGATGTCACGGACAGGATCACATCCCTTGTGCATGACGCTCTGGATCATTTGGAGAAAAGCTGATGCAAGCGCCCCGCTTCTGGTTCCGCCCGCAAAGCTGGCAGTCGCTGCTGCTGGCCCCCCTCGGCGCGCTCTACGCCTACGGCACAGCGCGCAGGCTCGGGCGCGGCCGCCGCGTCAAACTCGCACCCCCCGTCATATGCGTCGGCAATATCAACGCAGGCGGAACAGGCAAAACCCCAACAGTCATCTATCTTGTTCAAGAACTTCTGTCACTCGGCCACAGCCCCGTTGTTGTCTCTCGCGGCTATGGCGGCGCGCTCCAAGGCCCTGCGCTCGTCGACCCGCGCAAGCATTCTGCCGCAGATGTCGGCGACGAGCCATTGCTCTTGGCCGCGTTTTGCCCCGTTGTCGTTTCCAAATCGCGCCGCCAAGGCGCCGAGCACGCGGCACAACAGGGCGCAAGCGTCATCCTCTTTGATGATGGCCTGCAAGACCCCTCGGTCCACAAAGACCTCTCCCTCGTTGTGGTCGATGCAAAACACGGCTTTGGCAATGGCCGTTGTATTCCTGCAGGCCCGTTACGCGAGCCCGCTGCAAAAGGCCTCGCCCGCGCCGATGCCCTCATAACAATTGGCCCTGCAGCCGAGCAAATCGCCTTCCGCGCGCCTCAAACCGTGCCCCGCTTTGAAGCCTCCTTGGAGCCGCTTCCAATGGGCATGGACTGGGCAGGAACCCGCGTGCTCGCCTTCGCAGGGATCGGTCACCCCGAAAAATTCTTCACAACCCTGAAAAATCTTGGCGCAGAGATCATCCATGCCGAGGCTCTGGCCGATCATCAGCCCCTGACACAAGCCCTCATGTCCCGCCTGATAGCAGACGCCAGGCGTCACAACGCCCGCCTCGTTACCACAGAAAAAGACGCCGTCCGCCTGCCTCAAAGCTTGCGTCAGGAAGTGCTCACCCTTCCAGTCCGCTTACAGCTCACAAATGCACCCGAATTCAAGACACTACTTGAGAGGCTCACGTCCTAACTCTTTTTCTTTCTAAAAATATCCCGGGGAGCGCGAGGGGCAGGCCCCTCGCTTTAATCGGATTTTTGCAAAGCAAAAATTCGAAAGGGCTCACCCGTCCTCGCCCAGCTTCGGCGAGGGCCGCTTCAAGGCAAGATCCGCATCACTAAAGACAAAAGGCGAGCGCACACTCGGAACGCCATCCAGTTCGATCTGCATCCCCCGCGCCTTGACCTGCGGATCAGCAAACACCTCGGCCATATCATTGATCGGTCCGGCCGGAATGCCCTCGGCCTCACAGCCCGCCAGAAGCTCGGCTTTGCTCTGCTTGGCTGTCTCGGCCATCAAAAGCGCAATCATAGCCGGCCTGTTGGCCACACGGTCCGCATTGGTCAGATAATCCGGATGTTCCTTCATCCAACCAAGACCCAAAAGGTCACAGAGCCGACGATATTGCCCGTCATTTCCCGTCGCGATGATGATATGCCCGTCCGCACAATCAAAGACCTGATAGGGCGTCAGATTGGGGTGATAGTTTCCCGTCCGCCCCGGCGGCACGCCTGTGGTCAGGTAGTTCAGCCCTTGGTTCGCCGTCACGGAAACAGCCACATCCAAAAGCGCCATATCAAGATGCTGCCCGCGCCCCGTGCGTTCGCGCTGATAAAGCGCCGCCAGAACGCCCGCGACAGAGTAAACCCCGGTGAACACATCCGTGATCGCAACACCCGCGCGTTGCGGCTGCCCGTCAGGTTCACCGGTGATCGACATAAGCCCCGACATCCCCTGAATGATATAGTCATAGCCCGCGCGGTGCGCATATGGCCCCGTCTGGCCAAAGCCCGTGATCGAGCAATAAATCAGCCGCGGATTGATCTCGGCGAGGCTCGCATAATCCAGCCCGTATTTCGCCAGACCGCCGAGTTTGAAATTCTCGATCAGGATATCTGCGTCTTTCACGAGCGCGCGCACCTGCGCCTGCCCCTCGGGTGTGCGAAAATCGATCACAACACTCGATTTGCCACGATTGCAGGAGTGAAAATACGAGGCAGATGTCTCCGCGCCCCGCTCCACAAAGGGAGGCCCCCACTGGCGGGTGTCGTCACCCTGCGGGGCTTCGACTTTGATAACATCCGCGCCAAGGTCTGCCAGCGTCTGACCCGCCCAAGGGCCAGCCAGAATCCGCGCAAGTTCAATGACCTTCAGGCCGTCCAGAGGAGCACTCATAGCTCAGTTCCCGAGCTGTGCGTCGATCACATCCCGCAGTTTTGCATAGTTGTTGCCTGCCACGCGCTCGGCTCCGATGATAAACGACGGGGTTGAGTCGATCCCGTCCTTTTCAGCATTCGCCTGATACCAGCTGATCAGGCTCTGAGCCTTATCCTGATCTTCAAGACAGGCATCAATCGTCTCTGATGACAGCCCCGCCACGCGGGCGATCTTGCGCAAACCATCCGCCATTTGCACGGGGTCTCCGCCGCCCATCCAGTCGCGTTGACCCTTATAAATCAAATCCGATATCCCGAAGAACTTCTCTTCCCCGCCGCAGCGCGCCACCATAGACGCCCAAAGGGCAGCGCGGTCAAAATAGACCTCACGATAGATGAAATGAACCTTGCCAGTGTCGATGTAGTTGGCCTTCAGCTCCTTGAAGCCCTCACGGTGAAACGCGCCACAATGCGAGCAGGTGAAGGACGCATATTCAATCACACTCACAGGCGCATCAGGATTGCCCAACGTCATTTCAATAATCTCGGACGCAGCCACATCACTCGCCTGCACAACTGTTTCAGCGTCAGCTTCAGTTTGCGGCGCAACCTCGACCTGCTTGGCCCCGCCACCGTTCACAAAAAAGAAAGCGCCTCCAGCACCAAGGATTGCAACCAATGCAATGATAAGAATGTTGCGGTTCATAAAAATCTCTCTTCTAGCGTTTGTGTTTGGATAAAACGTTTTGGCCCAGCGCTTCAAGGGCCAGTCGCAAACTCTCGTTGCCGACCTGCGCCGCACGCGCCCTGACCTCCTGAACAACTTCTGGGTCAGCCACCTTGGCGGTCACGTTGCGCTTACGGTGTTCAAAGTCGACGCGCCCCTCGGCAAAGCCTGTGGCATGGGTCTGGGTGATACGAATACTGGAAATCGCGTTGTAACCATAAACCGCGTTGACCTTCTCGCGCAGCTTGGCTTTTTGCATCTCCAGAACAGGCGCATTCGCCCCCGTGGTGAGCAAACAGAGGGTCGCGCCAAAGCCGCCTTTGCCATAGCTCATTTCAACAGGTCGGCTCATGCTGGCAATCTCGGGTCCGGCAATCTCTTCCCAATGGGTCAAAAGCCGCGACACAGCAAAACCACGCTGTTGAGACACAGCGTTAATCCGCTCTCCCATCAGATTCGCGGCCCGCTTAAAGCCGCGGTTGCGTTTGGTTTGGCTTGCATCTTTACTCATCAACGCCATGTTACCCCCGCAAAGGCTCCTTGGACAGAGCGATTGGTAAACAGGATATAAACAATGCGTGACACGGCAAAAGCCTCCGATCTGCTCGACTGGTATGATGCACACGCGCGCAGCCTGCCGTGGCGCACCAGCCCGTCTGATAGAGCCGCCGGAGTCACTCCAGACCCTTATGCCGTCTGGCTCTCCGAAATCATGCTTCAGCAAACGACTGTCGCGGCCGTTAAAGCATACTTCACCCGCTTTCTTTTGCTCTGGCCCACGGTCGAGGCCCTCGCCGCCGCGCGCGACGAAGACGTCATGGCAGAATGGGCAGGCCTGGGCTATTACGCCCGCGCTCGCAATCTCTTGAAATGCGCCCGCGCCGTCACAGAGCTTGGCGGCTTCCCCAAAACACGCGCCGCGCTTGAGGCCCTGCCCGGGATCGGGCCCTATACGTCTGCGGCCATTTCCTCGATCGCCTATGATCACGCAGAGACAGTGCTCGACGGCAATGTCGAGCGGGTGATGTCGCGGCTTTATGCCGTGTTAGAGCCGCTTCCTGACAGCAAAGAGACCCTGCGCGCCCATGCCGCTGGCCTGACGCCCGAGCTGCGCGCAGGCGACTATGCCCAAGCCGTCATGGACCTTGGCGCAACGCTCTGCACGCCCAAATCCCCCGCCTGTGGCATCTGCCCGTGGCGTGCGCCCTGCGTGGCCCGCGCCGAAGGGATCGCCGAGACCTTGCCCCGCAAGCGCCCCAAAGCCGCCAAGCCGACGCGTCTCGGCATAGCCTATATCGCGCGTCGCGCGGATGGGGCATGGCTGATGGAGCGCCGCCCCGACAAAGGCCTCCTTGGTGGAATGCTCGGCTGGCCCGGAGCCGCTTGGGGCGAGGAGCGTATCGCCGCGCCCCCGCTTGACGCAGATTGGCAAAAGCTCAACGCCGAAGCGCTTCACACCTTCACACATTTTCACCTGCGCCTTGATATTTACATCGCTCATCTGCCTTATGATGCCGAAATCGAGGGGCTGGAATTTATCCCCAAACACAGCTTTTCCCCCAAGGCTTTGCCCACGGTCATGCGAAAGGCATTTGACCTTGCGCAAAGCGCGTTCGACAATAGATCGTAAGAGTTCCGCCAATTGTCCTGAGTAAAGGGTCTTCAAATGCTCAACGCCCAACACGTCGCCAGCCTCAGCCGCGCTCTGCCGTTCTGGCTTTCTCTTACGCTCATTCCTCTTGCTTGGATCGGCGCATTTTATGGCGGCTGGACGGTCGCGCTGCTGCCACTGGCGACTTGGTATCTTTTCTCTGGCCTTGATGCCGTCCTCGGCCTCAATACCGAAAATGCAGACCCTAACATTGGCGAAGAACACCTCACAGCCTATTCCCTCATCACCAAACTCTGGATGCCGCTACAGTTCCTGACGCTCTTTGGCCTGCTCTACTATGTCCCCCGCGCCGAGCATCTCGGAACACTCGAAACAATAGTGCTCTTCTTCGGCGTCGGCGTCATCACAGGCACAGTCGGGATCAACTACTCCCACGAGCTGATGCACCAGAAAAACAGGTTCGAGCGCTGGCTTGGCGATATCCTGCTCTCCATGGTGCTCTACTCCCATTTTCGAACAGAGCACCTGCTCGTGCATCATCGCTACGTCGGAACCCCGCGCGACGCCGTCACCGCCCGCTACAATGAGGGGTTTTACCGCTACTTCCCCCGTGTTCTGCGCGAGGGGCCAAGCTCGGCCTTCAAAGCCGAAAAAGAGATGCTCGCCCGCAAAGACCTGCCGTGGAGCGACAGCTCCAATCCGTTCTTCCGCTATTGGGCGTTGCAAGGCCTTATGCTTGCTCTGGCTCTTGTCGTCGGCGGTTGGGTCGGCCTCGCACTCTTTCTCTGGCAAGCCTTCGCCGCCGTCTGGCAGCTCGAGCTGGTCAACTATGTTGAACACTACGGCCTGACCCGCAAACACCTTGGCAATGGCAAATATGAGCACGTGATGCCCCATCACAGCTGGAACGCGGCGCACAAAGCGTCAAACTGGCTTCTAATCAATCTCCAGCGCCACTCCGATCATCACTACAAGCCAGACCGCCGCTTCCCTCTCTTGCAAAACTACGACGCCTCCCAAGCGCCCCAGCTGCCCTATGGCTATCCTCTGATGACGATGGCCGCGATGGTTCCTCCGCTTTGGCGCAAGAAAATGAACCCACGCGTCAAGCGCTGGCGCGAGATGTATTACCCCGAAATCACCGAGTGGAAGCCCTATAACAAAGCGAAAAACCCGATGCCGCGCTAGGGTTACTTCTTCCCGCGTTTTTTACCTTGCTTGGCCACGCGACCAAAGGTTCGGTCCATGGCTTTGCGCGGGCTGAGACTTTCCGAGTTAAACGCATCTTCCGCGACAAGCTTTTTCCAGCGCAAGAGGCGCGCCTTGCCAATCTCTCCCGCTGCCAGCGCAGCCTTAATGGCACATCCCGGCTCGCTCTCGTGCATACAGTCCCGAAAGCGACATTGCGTGCCCAGTTCTTGCAAATCAGCAAACAATTCGCCCAGCCCCGACGCCGCATCCGTAAGCTGAACTTCTCTCATACCCGGCGTATCCAGCACGGTGCAGCCGCTCACCAGCAAGTGAAGCTGACGGCTCGTTGTGGTGTGCCGCCCTCGCGCATCCGCCTCTCTGATCCCTTGGGTCTTGACTTCCTGACCGCCTGACAACGTGTTGGTCAGCGTCGACTTCCCCACACCCGAAGAGCCGATAAATGCAACCGTCTTACCAGGCTTGCACCAGTGGGCCAGCCTCTCGCGCGGCTCCTCACCGCGCCCGTCAATCGCAAGCACAGGCACATCCGCCGAGATCGAGCGCGCTTGGCTGAGATAGCTCTCCACATCCTCCGCCAGATCAGCCTTGGTCAGCAAAATTACGGGCGACGCCCTATCTTCAAGCGCAAGCGCAACATATCGCTCCAGCCGCGCAATATTGAAATCATCATTGCAAGAGGTGACAATGAAGGTGGTATCAAGGTTCGCCCCGATCAGCTGAACCTGCCGCTCACCCCCCGGCGCGCGCCGCTTGATCAGGTTCTTGCGCTCAAGAACCACGCTTTCGGCAGGCTCTTCAGCATTGAGCAAGAGCCAGTCCCCCACCGTCGCATCAGGACGCGGCGGAAGGATCATGTCGATCCCCTCTCCCAAAACATGATGACCGCTGCGGTGCACTTCGGTGACCCTGACAGGCGGTGTCGCAGCGATCACAGACGCCTCGGCTTGGTCTTCAAAAAACGGGCCCCACCCCAGCTGTTGCAAAAGCGAAAGGGGCGCCGTCTTTGGCCGCAAAGCCTCTTGGGTGTCGTCAGTCATCAAGGGTGTGCTTTCTATTCGTGTTGCCGCCCAGTCTATATCAAAACACCGACAAAAAAAGGCCCCGCCTCTGGAGTAGGACGGGGCTTAAGGTAAAGTGCCGTGGAGTCAGGCCACAGGCACCGGCGGTGTTCGGTAAAAGACAGAGCTCACCCGCTGACTCAAAGCTGAGCCATGGTTGCAGGTGAAGTCTCGTTTTAATTCAGTTGCGCATCTCGGCGCGGATCTGCTGGCGGAACAGTTCGATCGGAACTTGCTTGCCATCCCGCTTGATGCTCCAGTAGGTCCAGCCGTTGCAGCTTGGTGCGCCTTCAAGATGCGCGCCCACTTGGTGGATCGATCCCTTGATATCGTCGCCAATCAGCGTGCCGTCTGCGCGCACTTTTGCCTTGTGACGGCCATTGAGCGAATAAAGTTCTTCGCCCGGGCGCAGCATTCCGCGCTCCACAAGCTGCCCAAACGGCACACGCGGCTCGCTGCGCTTGCTCACACTCACTTCGAGCGCTTCCTTGTCAAACTTGCGCACATTGGCGATCCGCTTTTCAGCAACCTTGCGGTAAGCTTCCTCGCGTTCGATCCCGATAAACTCACGACCCAGCATCTTGGCAACCGCGCCTGTTGTGCCCGTGCCAAAGAACGGGTCCAAAACCACATCGCCGACATTGGTCGAACCAACCATCACACGGTGCAAAAGCGCCTCTGGTTTCTGTGTCGGGTGGGCCTTGTCGCCGTTGTCGTCTTTCAGGCGCTCGCCGCCGTTGCAGATCGGAATAACCCAATCAGAGCGCATCTGGATGCCTTCGTTCAAAGCCTTCAGAGCTTCGTAATTGAAGGTGTATTTGCTTGTTTCGGTTTTACCCGCCCAAATCATTGTCTCATGCGCATTGGTAAAGCGCTTGCCGCGAAAGTTCGGCATCGGGTTTGACTTGCGCCATACCACATCATTGAGAATCCAAAACCCTTGGTTCTGAAGTTCGGCGCCCATGCGGAACACGTTGTGATAGGAGCCAATCACCCAGATCGCACCATTCGGCTTCAGCAGACGACGCGCCGCCGCAAGCCATTCGCGCGTAAATTTGTCATAAACCTTGAAGCTGTCAAATTGGTCCCAGTGGTCATCCACCGCATCCACTTTTGAGTTGTCAGGGCGGTGCAAGTCGCCCTTGAGCTGCAAGTTATAGGGCGGGTCCGCAAAGATAAGATCAATGCTTTCTGCTGGAAGCGCGTTCATGCGCTCGATGCAATCCCCGTCCAGAATGGTGTTCAAAGGAAGCGACACCGCGCTCTTTGCGTTCGTTTTCGTTTTCATTTTTCTGCCTCATACACGGTGCGTTTTGCACTCATTGGTTGAGGCCTAAGATGAGTCATTGACGATTCGCGGTCAATTTCTTTTTTGAATCAGTCACTTACATTTTTTTGTTGATACAAGATATTGTGCACTGGTTTGAACGAACGTCTATGGTGTGGGGTCACACCAAGATTTTCCAAAGCCAACCTGTGACTTTTTGATGGATATCCGGCGTTCGTCTCCCAGCCATAGCCCGGAAACTGTTGCGCCAGTGCCGACATGACAAAATCCCGCCTGATTTTCGCCACAATAGAGGCCGCAGAAATGCTCACTGATTTGCTATCCCCCTTCACAATCGCCTCCGCCGAGACGGTCAGGCCCTTGGGAATGAGGTTTCCATCAATCAAACAATGATCTGGCGGCGTCAAAAGCCCCGCCACAGCCCGCTCCATCGCCAAATGAGACGCGCGCAGAATGTTCAACGCGTCGATTTCTTCCACGCTCGCACTCGCCACGCTCACTTCAGCACAAGCCAAAATCGCCTCCGCCAGAGCGTCCCGCCGCTTTGCGCTCAGCTTCTTGCTGTCGTTGAGGCCTTCGGGAATGCGCGACATATCCAAAACAACGGCACAGGCCGTCACTGGCCCCGCCAGCGGCCCGCGGCCAACCTCGTCAACTCCCGCAATGCGGGCAAATCCACGACTCATCGCCGCGCGCTCATAAGAAAAATCCGGGCCTGTCATTCTGCCAGAGATGACAGAGACAACAGGCCCAGATCAAGCAGGTATTATCCGTTCAGGCGATATCCGTTCCGCTTCAGACAGCCCGCCTGATAGCCCGTGCGCACACCGCGTGGCCCCTTCACCCTGATCTCGCAGGCGCGCGGAAGACTCCGCGACCACTGATAATTGTTCTGCAAGCACCGCTCGCCCATATAGCGGAACGTCTTGTGACGGCCCTGCACCACAGTCAAACAGCGCCGCGGCAGCGTCATCTTGCGCACACGCGGCGGCAAAGGCTGATGCTCAAACTGACCAGACCGATGCACCGCTTTGCCTTTGGGCTGGCGCGGTTCTGGGCGATGGGTCTGGTGCAGATGGCGGTCGTCCTTGCGATCACTCAGCGCTTTCCCAATCAGCGCAAGCGCCACAATCCCCGCAAGGGCGCGCGCTGTATCCCTGTCATCTGCGCGTGCTGGAACGGCCGAAAAAGATGCCGCCAAGAGGGCGCTTAACGTAATCGCAGCTATAAATTTACGTGACATAAGAGAGTTTCCTTTCGGTTTTAAATCGGCCCGCACCTCATCATGCAAACCAGCGATAAACCCAAAATCAGCACCCTCCCTAAGACAGGCAATAACAGCCCGCTGCTATCAGATAGCACCTGCGCCAAGGGCGGATGGATATTGAATATCAAACCCAAAACGCGCAGTCTGATCCTATGAAAAACATCATGCTCATATCCGCCGCTCTGGCGCTTCTGTCCTCGCCGCTTCACGCGAGCGATTGCTATGCCGACTACAAAGCCAAGCAAGACAACCCGCTCAAGCTTCACTACGGCGTCGCCCAAATCACAGGAGAGTGTAGCCCCGCCTCGGCCCAGGCCGAACTCGCCCCCCGCCTTGCCAAAGCCGGCTGGGTGCTGCTCAATGTTGTTTCGGTGTTTGACGCCAGCGGCCTTAATGAGAGGAAAGAGAGTGCAGGACCCTTCTATCTCCGCTTCTGAGCGTATGAGTAATCCAAACCGCACCGTCTTTATCGGGATCGCGGCAATCGTCGCAATCTTGCTCATCGCCGCCGTCGTGCTCTTCTTTACCCTGCCCGATGCTGGCGCCTTCAACGCCCGCGTGGAACAGCTCTTTGTCGAAAATGACAACTTGAGCACACAAGCCGAAATCAAACTGCTCGAAATTCTGGCCCAATCCGGTACAGCCTTCTCCGATACGCTCTCAAGCTACCGCATGGTGATTTTTGTGCTGCTCGTCTTCGCCACCGCGATGCTGATCGCTGCCTTCGTCTTTCTCGTCATGCTCGCCGCCTTCAGCCGCCGCATGGCCACCATCGAGCGCTCGGGCATTCAGGTCAACTCGCTCTTGATCAGCCGCGAAGAAAACACCGTCTATCTCAACAACATGGGCTTCAAGCTCACAGGCGCCGCCATGGAAACCCTCAGTGTCCTCGCCGAAGCCCGCATGGACGATGATGTCCTCAACGGCGCCGAAATAGAGGCCGTTATCTCGGGCCGCCTCGCCTCAGACTGCGACGAAGCCGCAGGCGCCACCCGTATCAAACGCTTGCGCGACACTTTGGGCAATCAGCTCGTCTCGGAGTTGCTGATCAAAAATATCGCCCGCCGCGGCTATATCCTCAGCATAGACAAAAGCGTCATTCAGGTGCTCTAAGCCCCCCCCGCACTAAAATGGCCCTCGCCTTTTTCTTTCTTAAAATATCCCAGGGGGTGCGGGGGACAGCGTCCCCCGCCTGTTCTGTGGTGCGGGGGACTGGTCCCCCGCCTTGGTCGGGTTTTCGCAAAGCGAAAATCCGAAATCAGATCGCCGCGCGCAGGTTGCCCATAAGCGTGGTCAGGTTCTTCACATAGAGCTCGCCTTGCAAGCGCCCTTCAGCGTCAAACTCGGTGTAGTTCGCCGCCACAGTCACTTCTGGCCCCGCAACAATTTTGGGCTGAAACGGCGTCATACAGCTATGCAGCATAACAAGCCCACGATCGCCCCCCGCGCGTCCCGCAGCAGAAGACATCAGAGCCACAGGTTTACTACTCCAAACGCCACCTTCCACTCGGCTCACCCAGTCCAGAGCATTCTTCAAAACACCCGAAATCCCGCGGTTATATTCTGGCGTCGAAATCACAACAGCATCCGCCTCGGCAATCTGCGCCGCCAATGTCTGGACAGCAGCAGGCACGCCGTCAGCTGCCTCAAGGTCGCCGTCATAGAGCGGCAGGTTGAGGTCCGCCAGCGTCAGCTCGGCATCGCCCATCAGCCGCGCCGCTTCTTGCAAGAGCAAGGTGTTGGTTGAGCCTTTGCGCAGCGCGCCCGAAAGTCCGAGAAGTTTTACCTGAGCCATATTGGCCTCCCTCTGTGAAATTTCCTCGCTCCTACCCTCACAGCGCTCTCGGGGCAATTCTCACAGGCGCACAGCCCCTGTGCAAAAAAATGCCGAGCAAAACAGAAAAGGCCCCGCCACATCTGGCAGGGCCGTCCCGTAAAACTGTCGCGCGGCTTATACGCTCGGCGTAATCACAATTTCCACACGGCGGTTGAGCTGGCGCCCCTCAGGCGTCAGATTGGTCGCCAAAGGCATATCTTCGCCACGGCCCACGGCCTGCATCCGAAAGCTGTTCACACCCTCACTCGCCAAAACAGCCGTCACCGCCTGTGCACGGCGCAAACTCAGGCTCTGGTTGTAGCCCGCATCGCCCGTGTTATCGGTGTGGCCAACCACTTGCACAGTCGAGTCACCATAGGTGTTCAGGCTGCTCGCAACAGACCGGATATCACTGGTCAGATCGGGGCGCAGGCTGGCGCTGTCGCTGGCAAACAAAATATCCTGCGGCATCGTGACAATCAGGCGTTCGCCAGTGTTCACAATCTTGGCCTCGGTGCCAAGCCGCGCGCGCAAATCGCGCTCCTGCTGGTCCAGCGCCGCCCCTGTCAGCCCGCCAAGGCCCGCGCCGACAATCGCGCCGCGAAACGCGCCTTTCTTGCCGTCATCCTGCGTCAACCCGCCGATAATAGCCCCCGCCGCCGCACCAAGCAAAGCGCCTTCCTTGGCCTTTCGGTTCGGATCATTGGGGCTAACAAGGCCCGGATCCGTGCAGCCGGCCAGCAAGACCATCGCACTCACAGCGCCCACACCAATAGATTTTGAAATCGTCTTCATATCTGCCTCGTTTCTTAGTGCCACACATCCTGCGGCTTAAGGCCTATATATACCGTCTGCGCCCCGTCACAAAGAAGCAACACCCGCGTGATCGGCAGCAATTCGCCCATCGCTTCACGCTTCTTCGCGCGCAGACTCCCAAGCCAAGAGCGCCCGCTTCACAGGCAAGCCCCAGTGATAGCCCCCCAGCGCTCCCGATTTGCGCAGCGCCCGATGACAGGGGATCAACCAGCTCACAGGGTTGCGCCCCACAGCCGTGCCCACAGCGCGCACAGCCTTGGGGTGTCCAATCGCCCCCGCGATCTCGCTATATGTGGTCACATGACCCGACGGCACCTGCAACAATGCCTCCCAAACCTTGATCTGGAACGGCGCGCCCATCAGGTGCAGCGCGGTTTCGCCCTTTTGGTCCTGCCCCGCCCTGACCCAGCCCTGAAGCGCCGCTGGCTTCTCTACAAACTCCGCCTTCGGCCAGCGCTGCGCCAAGTCCTCAAAGCAAACGTCGCGGCCCATCTCTTCGGCAAATCCCATCCCGCAAATGCCCCGCTCTGTGCCCATCACCAGCGTTTCGCCAAAAGGTGTGTCAAACCAACCATAGTTCACAGTCAGTCCCGCCCCCTTCTTAGCAAATTCCCCAGGGCTCATTGCTTCCCAACGCAGAAAAAGGTCGTGCAGCCGTCCGCCGCCCGACAGCCCAACAGATTGCGCTGTTTCAAGCGTGGTAAACCGCGCGCTCAACATCCGCTTTGCCTGTCCAAGCTGCAAATACTGCTGATAGCGCTTGGGCGACACACCCACCCAAGCGGAAAAGACCCGCTGGAAATGCGCCGCACTCATATTCATCTCGCCCGCCAGCGCCTCAAGCGAAAGCGGTGCTTCAGAGGCATCAATCGCCGCCAAAGCACGGCGCATCAACTGGTAATGATAGCGCCCCTCGGGCTGGTCCACCTGCATCATATCTCTCCCTTGCACTCACCTTAGCGCTCACAGCTGCATCCCGCGACCCGTTTCCTGCGCAAATTCGCCGCTCTTCAGAGCCGCGTCACAATGGCGCGTTTTAATATTGTATATTTGGAATATGTTTTTCGACGGAGCGCGCAGCTTATTGACATATCGGAGAGTTCGATGAAAAAAATGATCGCAGCGGCCCTCGTCGCCACAGCTTTCGCAGCCCCGGTTCTGGCCAGCGACGGCCCGGATAAACTGGTCACAATCGTCACAACAGCCGAGCCACAGACACAGCTGATGTCGATGGTTCTCACATCTCAAGCCATGGCCAAGGGCCACCCAACGCATATTCTCCTCTGCGGCCCCGCAGGTGATCTGGCCCTCGCCGAGGCTCCCGACTCCGCCACCGCTCCACAGCCACCAATGGGTGCAAGCCCTCAGGGCCTGCTGAAAGCCGCGATGGAAAAAGGCGCAACTGTTGAAGTCTGCGCCATCTACCTGCCTGGAAAAAGCGCAGATGCCTCTGTTCTTATGGAGGGCGTTGGCGTGGCCAAGCCGCCCGCCATGGCCGCTGCAATGTCCGCCGACGACACAATCGTCTGGCCCTTCTAACAAAAAGCAAGAGGCTGGCCTCGCGCCGGCCTCTTGCCCTTTTTGGCCAAGGCAGGCATAGGTTTTGACCATGGCCAAACAACTCAACTATCAAACCCTCCGTGAGATTTTCACCCGCTTTCACGCGGCCGATCCCGCCCCCGTGGGCGAGCTTGATCATGTGAATGTCTATACATTGGTTGTCGCTGTGGCGCTCTCCGCCCAAGCGACGGATGTGGGCGTGAACAAAGCCACAAAAGAGCTGTTCAAAATCGCCGATACCCCTGAAAAAATGCTCGCCTTGGGCGAAGAGGGCCTGATCGAACATATCAAAACGATCGGCCTCTTCCGCAACAAGGCCAAAAACGTCATCAAGCTGTCGCGCATTCTGGTCGAAGACTATGACGGCGAAGTTCCCAATTCCCGCGCCGCTCTGTGTTCGCTTCCCGGCGTGGGCCGCAAGACGGCCAATGTCGTGCTCAATATGTGGTGGCGGATGCCCGCGCAGGCCGTCGATACCCATATCTTCCGCGTCGGCAACCGCTCGGGCATCTGCCCTGGCAAAGATGTCGACACTGTCGAACGCGCCATAGAAGACAATATCCCCGCGGACTTTCAGCTCCACGCCCATCACTGGCTCATCCTGCATGGCCGCTATCACTGCAAAGCGCGCAAGCCGCTTTGCAACACCTGTATCATCCGCGATCTCTGTGAATTTGAGGACAAAAACCTATGAAAAAGTATAAAGTCGTCGGGATCGGCAACGCCGTTGTTGATGTCATCACCCAGTCAACCGACGGGTTCCTCTCTGACATGGGGATCGAAAAAGGAATCATGCAGCTGGTCGAAACAGAGCGCTCCGAACAGCTCTTTTCCGCCATGGGCGAGCGTGTCCAGACACCAGGCGGCTCTGTCGCCAATACAATCGCAGGGATCGGCAGCCTCGGCCTCGCCACAGGCTTCATAGGCCGCGTGCGCGACGACGAGCTGGGCCACTTCTACGCCGAGGCCATGACCCGCGAAGGCATAGAGTTTGTAAATGCCCCCGTCGCAGGCGGCGAACTGCCCACCTCCCGCTCGATGATTTTTGTCTCCCCCGATGGCGAGCGCTCGATGAACACCTATCTCGGTATCTCGGCCGAACTTGGCCCTGATGACGTGGATGAAAGCGTCGCCGCTGGCGCTGAGGTTGTGTTCCTTGAGGGCTATCTCTTTGACAAAGACAAAGGCAAAGACGCCTTCATTCGCACAGCTCGCGCCTGCCGCGCTGCGGGCGGCAAGGCCGGTATCGCCATTTCCGATCCCTTCTGTGTCGAGCGTCACCGCGCCGATTTCATCAACCTGATCGAAAAAGAAATGGACTTCGTCATTGGCAACGAAGCCGAGATCCGCTCGCTCTATCAGGACAATGACCTAGAGGCCGATCTCGCCCGCGTCGCTGCCGCCTGCCCGCTCGTCGTCTGCACCCGCTCGGGTGATGGCGTCAGCATCGTTCACGAGGGCGTGCGCACCGACATCTCGGTGAAAAAGATCGTCCCCGTTGATGCCACGGGCGCAGGCGACCAGTTCGCCGCAGGCTTCCTCTTTGGCCTCGTCACAGGCCGCGATATGGAAACCTGCGGCACCATGGGCAATATCTGCGCCGCCGAAGTGATCAGCCACATCGGCCCGCGCCCGGAGGCCGACATGAAGGCGCTTTTTGCCAAAAACGGCCTCCTCTAAGAGTTACGGGGCTGCAAGCAAGAGGTCGAGCAGCCCCGCAAATTCTCCGCTGTCCAAGTCATCAAACCGCAGGCACAGCGCCCTGATCTCCTCCGCCTTTGCACGGCCCAGAACGGGGTCGGCAAACATATGATACTTGTCGTGCATCTCCTGCTCCGTCAAAGGCGCGTCCACATCGCCCCGCGCCGAGCGCGGCTCCGCCTCATAGCGCACGCCATCCTTTGTGATGATCGTCACAGCCGCCCAGCGCTTCTCCACAGAGCGTGCTGTCATCTCGTCGTCGTCAATAAGCTCTGTCGCCTCGCTCACGCGGATGATGTCTTTGTCCTCCAGCACAGAAGCGTCCATCTCGGCCGCGCCAAAGCCACCCCGCACAATCATCGTCGCAACAGGAAAGGCGATCGAATAGGCAAGCTCGTCCATACTCGCAGGCCTGTGCCCCGCCAGCCGCGTGGCATAATGAAACGTGCGAATTTCAACCCGCGCCACATCGCTATGATGCAAACCGTTCTCTTCCATCAAAGCCTGCGCCGCATCCATTGACGGGTGCGCCCAGCGACAACAGGGAAACTTCTTGTAATGCGTGTCCGCCAGCGTCATCCAATCAGAGCCTAATCCAGCCCAAAACTCTGTCGCCTCCTCGCTTTCGCAGGTGAGCGCAGGCGCGCCCGTAAAGCCGTCCTGCGCGAGGTAAGCCGCCGTCACACCACTTGGCGCGCCCCAGCCGACGCCGTCGCGCAGCATGGTCGGAAAGTCGATACAGCGCATCATCTGGCTGCGCGGCCCGTGATATTCGCCAATCCCCGCCGCATGGCGCACGCCTTCGCCGTCAAGCCCAAGCATCCGCGCCACGGCCACAGCCACGCCCACAGCCGTCCAGCTTCCCGAGGTGTGATAATCAGGGCAGGTGGCGTGCTGCGCCTTGCCCGCGCGACTGCTGACCTCATAGCCGATCGCCAGCCAAAGCAGAAAGTCTGCCCCCGTCACAGCCCGCCCCTCAGCGCGCATCGCATCAGCCACTGCCAGCAAAGCGGGGAAAACAGCGCTGCCCACATGGCCCTTGTTCGGCGTGGTCCCGTCGTGAGCATCGACACTATCAACGGTAAATCCGCCCGCCATAGCCGCACCGACAGGGCTAACAGCCCGCCCATCCATTAGCATCCGCGCCGCCCCGGCGCTACCTGCCCCGAACAAACGCATAGTGCTCTTACGCGCCGCCTCCGCCATATCCGTTGTCGCGCCAATCGCGGCCACGCCCATCGTGTCGGCAAAGCTCACGCGCAGCAAAGCGCGCATCGCCTCTGGCACATCTTCATACATCAGCCCCGTGGCAAACCCGTGCATCGTCTGCGTCATAAAAAACTCCCCCGCTTTTCAGCGAGAGAGTGACAGAGGCCACTGATTTGAAAAGCCCTAAAGTGAAAGCTCAGTCGCCAAGTTTGGCATGAACCTCATCAAGATCAATCTCGCCAATCGGCATCTTGTTAGACGGATCGTTGAAATCATACTTAAACAGCTCGAAGTCGCGCTTAAAAATTTCGTAGACCAAATGCATCGACAGATCGTCGAAATAGTCTTCAACATTGTGCAAGCGCTTTGGCCCATGGCCTTCGCTTTCGTTAAACCGCGGGATTTTCTTGAGGTTGACCTTATGAGGCGTCTCGATTGCATCCAGCACGCCTTGCATCCCGTCGTTAAACTGTTCGGTCCAGAAAATATTGTCATAGCGCCCGCCATTGGCGACAAAAGTGCCGACATGGCCCGACATCGCGCTCCAGTGAATGTCAGGATCCATCGGACGCCGCCAGCGGATGGTATCACGCGCAAACAGAAGAAAGCGGCGGAAGCTCTTGATCTGGTCAAACTCTTCCTTGCCATCGTCGCCGCCGACTTCGATCCCGTATTTCTGGATCAGAAGCGGCACAAGATTGCCCCGATAGCGGCGGCCATTGCGCTGAATTCCGCAAATTTTGTCAAAAAAGCTGGAGAGAATTCGCGTGTAAGGATTTCTCACGCAGGTAAAAGCATATGAATTATGCGTCTTCACATTGGCGTTGATCAGCCCCTGGCTCTCTTCGCGCGCCCATTTGTGCAAACCGTCTGTCGCATCATGGATATCGCCGTCAAAAAACGCGCCATGATCAGAATAATACATGATTTGGCCAATTGTGGAGCAAGCGCATTTTGGCACCACGCGATAAACCACGCTCTCACTTTCAGTCATCCACGTTCCGGGAAAACCCATATTTTGCCTCCTAAAGCTGCCTTACGCAGCGGTACTCGTTATTTTTAATCGCAAAAAAGCAAAGATTTCGTGTTTATTCAACTGCACTTCACCTTTATCAAGTAAACAGTGTGTCTAACTAGGGGTAAATGTTTCGAATATGGCAAAAATAGCTTTCATCCTTCTTTGCCATAAAGACCCAGAGGCCATCATCAAGCAGGCCGAACGCCTCACCGCTGTGGGCGACTATATGTCGATCCACTTTGATGCCCGCGCCAATCCGGACCATTTCACCGCAATAAAAGACGCGCTTGAAGGCAACCCGAATGTGACTTTCGCCAAAAAGCGGATCAAATGCGGCTGGGGCGAGTGGTCTTTGGTGCAAGCCACGCTCCTTGCCGTCGAAGCAGCGGTCGATGCTTTCCCCCGTGCCACACATTTTTATATGCTCTCGGGCGATTGCATGGCCATCAAATCCGCCGAATACGCCCATGAGTTTCTTGACCGTGCCGATGTCGACTATGTCGAGAGCTTCGATTATTTCGAAAGCGACTGGATCAAAACCGGCATGAAAGAAGAACGGCTCATCTATCGCCATTTCTTCAACGAGCGCACCCAAAAGCGCCTTTTCTACGCCGCCTTCCATCTTCAGCAAAAGCTCGGCCTCACCCGCAAAATCCCCGACGATCTCCAGATCCAGATCGGCAGCCAGTGGTGGTGTCTGCGCCGCCGCACGGTCGAATGGATCATCGACTTTACCAAAAAACGCCGCGACGTGATGCGCTTTTTCAAAACCACATGGATCCCCGACGAGACGTTTTTCCAAACACTCGTGCGCCACCTCGTCCCCGAACACGAGATCCAGACCCGCACACTCACCTTCCTTATGTTCACCGACTATGGCTTGCCGGTGACGTTTTACAATGACCACTACGATCTGTTGCTCAGCCAGGACTATATCTTCGCCCGCAAGATCAGCCCCGAAGCCAAAGAGCTCAAGCGCCGCCTCGGCCTCCTCTACGCAACCCGCGGCTGGGATTTCAAAATTTCCAATGAAGGCGCGTCGCTCTTCAAGTTTCTTGCGGGTCGGGGCCGTATTGGCCGCCGCTTCGGTCTGCGCTTTTGGGAGAACGAAGGCTCCCTTGGCCGCGAACGCGAAATGCTCATTATCGTCTGCAAAAAGTGGCACGTCGCCAAACGCCTTGTCGAGCGTATCCGCAAGATGACCAATGTGCCCTGCATCGAATATCTCTTCAACGAAGAGGCCACAGACCTCCCCGATCTCGGCGGCATCCAGTCCACAATGGACAAACGCCACCGCCACCGCCGCGCCCTCGTTCGAATGTTATTTGATTATTATGACACCGACCAGCTCGTCGTCTGTATTGACCCAAGCAACCTCGACCTTCTGCAAGACTTCTGCGCCGACCGCGCCAAAACCCGCTTGCTCGAAATCGAGTGCCGCTTCTCTGACGACTATCTCACAGGCCATGCAAAACGCGTTGGCCTTGCCGGCGAGAAAACCCCCAAAGAAACGCTGGAGCGCCTCCTTCCCACAATCCGCGCGGATATGATCCATGAAAGTGACGAGCTGCGCGACGCCAGTTTTGATGGCCACTTCCGCCTCCGCGAAACCGAGACAATAGAGGCCAACGCCGCCGCATTGGCACAATTCCTCGCTGTCACCCCCGAAAAATCCTATGAAATCGCCAATATCGACTATCTCTTTGCCGATTGATCAGGCCGCACGCCCGCCTTATACTACCTCCAACATCACGCGCGGTAAGGACAAAACAATATGACAACCCAAGCTCCAGAAACCAAAATCGTTGACAGCTACCGCGTGGCCTGTGACGGCGGCGAAGGCGGCCATCCACGCGTCTGGCTCCAGATCCCGAGCGAGCACGGCTGGGTCGAATGCCCCTATTGTGATTGCAAACTGGTGCACAAAGACTTCGAAGGCAAAGTCTGAGCCACAAAGCCTTTCACAAGACACAGGTCGCCCACGGGCGGCCTTTTTGATTTAGGGCGTAGCAGGGCGACAGACATGATCAATTTTCATGGCGCGCCCCAAGCCGGAGACTTCCCCCTTTCAGCGCGGCCCGCTTCGTGGCAAACCTACAGGGCATCCAAGGGGAGACACGCGCATGACATTCGGCAAAGGCTGCCACCTTCATCTGATCGACGGCTCTGCCTTCATCTTTCGCGCCTATCACGCGCTGCCGCCGCTCACGCGCAAGTCTGATGGCCTACCCATCGGCGCGGTCGCGGGGTTTTGCAATATGTTGCACCGCTACGTCGAAGGCAACACAGGCCCCGACGCGCCCACTCATGTCGCCGTGATCTTTGACAAAGGCTCCCATACCTTCCGCAACGATATGTATGACCTCTACAAAGCCAATCGCGACGCCATGCCCGAAGATTTGCGCCCGCAAATGCCGCTCACCCGCCGCGCCACCGAGGCCTTCAACATCGCCTGCAAGGAGCTGGAGGGCTATGAAGCCGACGACATGATCGCGACACTGGCCGTCCAAGCCCGCGAGGCTGGCGGCCGCGTGACCATTATCTCCTCGGATAAAGACCTGATGCAGCTTGTCGGCGGCGGCGTCGAAATGCTCGACGCCATGAAAAACCGCCGGATCGACCGCGACGGCGTGCACGAAAAATTCGGCGTCTTCCCCGAGCGCGTTGTCGATGTTCAGGCGCTCGCAGGCGACTCTGTCGATAACGTCCCCGGCGCGCCGGGGATCGGGATTAAAACAGCCGCGCTTCTGATCAATGAATACGGAACCCTCGAAGAGCTTCTCGACCGCGCAGGCGAAATCAAACAGCCCAAGCGCCGCGAAACCCTGATCGAGCACCGCGCCCAGATCGAGCTGTCCAAGCGCCTCGTGCAGCTTGATTGCGAAACGCCGCTCGACTTCGGCCTTGATGATCTTGAAGTCAAAGAGCCAGACCCAGACAGGCTCCTCGGTTTCCTCGCCGAAATGGAGTTTCGCACGCTCAGCAAGCGCATCGCCGACCAGCTCGGCGCAGAAGCGCCAGAGATCGTCGAGCCCGACGCGCCAAGCGCCCCCGCCGGCACGCCCGAGGCCCCCGATTTTGGCGAAGCCACCTATGAAAAGGTCAGCACAGCCGAAGACCTGGCCGCTTGGATCGCCCTCGCAAAAGCCCGCGGCTACGTCGCCGTAGATACCGAAACCACGGGGCTTGACGAAATGCGCGCCGATCTTGTCGGCATCTCGCTCTGCGTTGAGGCGGGCCATGCCTGCTATATTCCGCTCGCCCATAAAGACGGCGAAGAAGGCCAGCTCTTTGGCTCTGATGAGCTGACAAAAGGCCAAATCGGGCTGGAACAGTGCCTGTCCCTGCTCAAGCCATTGCTCGAAGACCCCTCGGTCATAAAGATCGGGCAGAACATGAAATATGACGCCAAAATGCTCAAGCGCTACGGTGTCACAATCGCCCCGATAGATGACACCATGCTCATGTCCTACGCGCTTCACGCAGGCGAGCACAACCACGGCATGGACGCTCTCTCAGAGCGCTACTTGGGCCACACACCGATCCCCATCAAATCGCTCCTCGGCGGCGGCAAATCCGCGATCACATTTGACCGTGTCGGGATCGAAGACGCGGTGAAATACGCCTCCGAAGACGCCGATATCACCCTGCGTCTCTGGCAGATCTTCAAGCCACAGCTGCACGCAGCCAAAGTCACCTCCGTATACGAACGCCTCGAGCGCCCGCTCGTGCCTGTGCTCGCGGAGATGGAGATGCACGGCATCAAGGTGGATCGTGACACGCTCAGCCGTATGTCCAACGCTTTTGCGCAAAAAATGGCTGGATTAGAGTCTGAAATCCACGAATTAGCAGGGCGCAGCTTCAATGTCGGCAGCCCAAAGCAGCTCGGCGAAATCCTGTTTGACGAAATGGGCATCGAGGGCGGCAAAAAGGGCAAAACAGGGGCCTACGCCACGGGCGCCGATATCTTGGAGGAGCTGGCGACAGAACACGAGCTCCCCGCCCGCGTGCTTGACTGGCGCCAGCTCTCAAAGCTGAAAAGCACCTACACCGACGCGCTCCAAGACCATATCAACCCCGAAACAGGCCGCGTCCATACCTCCTATCTGCAGACAGGCGCCACCACGGGCCGCCTCGCCTCCTCTGATCCAAACTTGCAGAATATTCCCATCCGCAGCGAGGAAGGCCGCCGCATCAGAGAGGCCTTTATCGCCGAAGAAGGCAAAACGCTCATCGCGCTTGATTATTCACAAATCGAACTGCGCATCCTCGCGCATATCGCAGGCATAGACACGCTGAAGCAGGCCTTCCGCGACGGCCACGATATTCACGCCATGACCGCCTCGGAAATCTTTGATGTGCCGCTCGACGAGATGACCCCCGACATCCGCCGCCGCGCCAAAGCGATCAACTTCGGAGTGATCTATGGCATCTCGGGCTTTGGCCTCGCACGCAATCTGCGCATCCCGCGTGGCGAAGCGCAGGGCTTCATCGACCGCTACTTCGAGCGCTTCCCCGGCATCCGCGCCTATATGGACGCAACGACCGAATTTGCCAAAAGTCACGGTTATGTAGAGACGCTTTTTGGCCGCAAAATCCACACACCCGAGATTGCCGCCAAAGGCCCCCGCGCGGGCTTTGCCAAGCGCGCGGCCATCAACGCGCCCATCCAAGGCACAGCCGCCGACATCATCCGCCGCGCCATGATCCGTATGCCAGAGGCGATTGCAGACTTGCCTGCGAAGATGCTTTTGCAGGTGCACGACGAACTTTTGTTTGAAGTTGAAACCGAGGCCGTCGAGCAGACCATCGCTGTGGCCCGCGAGATTATGGAAGGCGCAGCGGAGCCCGCCGTGAAGATTGATGTGAAGCTGATTGTCGACGCGGGCCAAGGCGCGAACTGGGCCGAGGCGCATTAATCTGTTTCGAAGTGTGCTTCGCACACTCCGACCCGTTGAGGGGGACCAGTCCCCCTCAAACTCCCCCTGGGATATTTGTCGCAAAAAGAAAGACTAGGCCGTCTTTGCGGCGTGCTGGCCTGCCCATTTGCCTGTGGCGAGGCAGGCTGTGATCAGATAACCGCCTGTGGGCGCTTCCCAATCGAGCATTTCGCCTGCAGCGAACACATTGGGCTGGGACTTCAGCATGAGGCCTTCGGTGAGCGCCTCAAAACGTAAGCCGCCAGCTGTGGAAATCGCCTCGTCAAGCGGCCTTGGGCCAGTGTGAACGAGAGGCAGGTTTTTGAGATTCTCTGCTGTTGATCCGTCTCTATCCTTGCCAAACTCGAAGAAAAGCGCACGCTTCACGGGATCAAGCTTGAGGCGTTTGAGCACATTGGGCAGGCTCTGTTTGCCCGCTTTGGCGAGCCGTGTTTCGACATCGGCCAAGGGCACATCTGGCATCAGATCGAGCCAGAGCGCCGCCCCCTCGCGCATGGCTTTGGAGAGCGCATAAATGCCGCCCCCCTCCAAGCCACGCTTTGAAACAACAAACTCGCCACGGTGCTTTATCCCACCAGCGCGCAGCTCGACCTGCTTGACGGGCGCGCCGAAAAGCGGCGCCATATGTGCCGACCAATCCACAGCAAAGCCCATATTGGCAGGTTGAAACGGCGCAACCAGATCAGGCATCTCTGCGGCCCAAGCGCCATCAGAGCCAAGCCGCGCCCAACTTGCCCCGCCCATGGCCAAGACGGTCACATCAGGCGCGAGTTTGACCTGCCCCTCTGGCGTTTCAAACTCTGCTCCGCCGACCCAACGCCAGCGCGTTTTGAGTTCGACACCCAGCGTCTCAAGCCGCCCGAGCCATGCCCGCAACAGCGGGGACGCCTTCATCGCCTTGGGGAACACCCGCCCGGAAGAGCCTGTAAATATCTCTTGGTCCAGCGCCTCGGCCCAACGCTTCACATCTTCTGGCCCGAAGGCCTCAAGCATCGGGCGCAGCGCGGGCGTTTCATAGGCCGCGACAAACTCCTCAAAGGCCTCGTCTTTTGTCAGGTTCAGTCCCGACTTTCCCGCCATGAGAAACTTGCGCGCCGGCGAGGGCTTGGCCTCGGCCACAGTGACGCGCAAACCCGCTTTCGCCAGCTCTTCGGCCGCCATCAGCCCCGCAGGCCCCGCCCCTATGACCAAAGCTTGCTTCATGGCGCGCGCTTGTCGTGAAGCTCCACCACGCGGTGGGGATAGGGGATCGTGATGTTGTTGTCTTTCAGCGCGTTCCAGATCAGGAAAAGCACATCGGATGTGAATTTGTTTTCGCCGTCGTCCAGCCCGTTGACCCAGAACTCGACCGCAAAATCAACGCCAGAGTCGCCAAAGCCGCGCAGCTCGCAGTCAGGCGGATAGGGCGCATCGAGCACTTTGGCGTGCGTCGCGACAGCCGCCTCGACAATCGCGGGGACAAGATTGATGTCGGTGTCATAGCTCACAGAAAAGGGCGCCTCATAGCGGTTGGCGCTGCCAGAATCCGAATAATTCACCACCCGTGTGATGATAAAGTCTTCGTTGGGAACAACAATCCAGCGGCCATCAAACGTCTCTAATATGGCCGCGCGCGCCGTCATTTTGACAATCTTGCCCGCCTCGCCGCCGTCAAGCGCGACATAATCGCCCACGGTGGCCTGCCCTTCGAGCAGAAGGATCACACCCGAGATAAAGTTTGAGGCGATCTTCTGCAAGCCAAAGCCAAGCCCGACGCCAATCGCGCCCCCAATCACAGCCAGTGAGGTGAGCGAAATCCCCATGATGTTCATCAGGAGCAGGAAGGCGACACTAAAGATCAGCAGCTCTGCCGCCTTCGCCGCCAGCGTGCGCGTCGCCGCAGGCATTTCACGTTGTTTTTCGATGAACGCATTGGACTGGTCGTTAGACCAGCGGCCCAGCCAAAAAAGCACTGACCCGGCAATCAGCCCGCGCACCACTGACATCAGCGAGAAGCTGATATTGCCAAGGCCGATCACGGTTTCGGTCAGCTTCAAACTGACCAGATCAAGCAAGCCAACAGCATAAAGCGCCATCACAGGGACAAGCACATAGCGCCCGAGCAGTTTCAGAAACGGATCGCGCAGCGCCTCATTGACCAATGTGCGCGCCGCAAGGAAGAGAAACACACGCTTGCCAAAGGCAATCACAGCGCCTGAGTCAAACAGCGAGCGCACCACGCTTTCGCCCACCGCCGTAAAGACATAGGCCAGAAGCGGCAGGATCAGCGGCACAAACATCAAAAGCCAGCGCCGCCCGCTGGCCAGCATATTTTGCTGCGCGGCATCGGGCGTCAAAAGCTGCGCAAGCTTGGGGCGCAGCCGCCGTGTCACAATCACAGCCAAAACATAAGCCAATATCAGAAGGCCAAATTGCGACCACGCCGCAGGGCTCAAAAGCCAGCTCTGCGCCAAAGTCCAGCCTTGTTCGGCATAAACCAACGCCGTTTTGATGATCTCCGGTTGCCCGTCCATCTCTACATCCCTTACCAACTGGGTTAAACAAAACCCTAATGCCTCTTTCGGCCCCTTTTGACAACTGAGCAACGCAATGGAAACGCCCGATCCGATCTGTCCGATCTGCCTCCGCCCTATTCCTGCGGGCGTGCCGCAAAGCCGGCATCACCTGATCCCGCGCCTGCGTGGCGGCAAAGGCGGCGAAACGGTGCTCCTCCATCAGATCTGCCACAACGAAATCCATGCCTCCTTGAGCGAAACAGAACTGGCGCGCAGCTATAACACGCCCGAGGCCCTGCGCGCGCATCCACGGCTGGAGAAGTTCATCCGCTGGGTCGCAAAGCGCCCGCCCGACTTCAAATCAAAAACTCCGGGCAAGCGCCGCAGCCGATAAGCCGGTTTGCGCGAGCGCAAAGTAACGCATCCAAACGTGCTGTAGACTTGAGAGATTATAAGGAGAGTTCACAATGACCCTGACATACTCGGAAGACGACAGCACCAAAACGGCCATGATCACCGTGTCTGGCAAGATAACCCGAGACGATTACGACGCGGTGATGGTCCCCATTCAAGCCTTTATAGACAAGCATGGCAGCATCAACTTCATCGAAGTGATAGAGAGCCTGTCAGGCTTTGAGCCGTCCATAATCTGGCCTGGCCTCAAGTTTGACATCGCAAATCTCAAACACATCAACCGCGTCGCTGTTGTCTCCGATCTCGGTTGGATCAGCCCCTTTACCAAAGCGGCGGGGTATTTCATGTCGACAAAATTGCGTATGTTTGATCTCGCAGACCTTGACGAAGCGCAGGCTTGGATCAGATCATCCGCTTGATCCCCAAGACAATCTCAGGCTTTGCCGCCAGCACGTGAGCCGCAAGCTCTCGCGCCTGATCCATGAGCGCCTCGGGCGCAACAATGCGGTCGATCAAACCAAAGGCAAGCGCCTCCTCTGCCATGATCTTTTGACCGCCCATCAAGACAAGCTTGGTGCGCGCAGGCCCGATCAGCGCGCTCATCCGCGCAGGATCAGAAGGCTGTGGCAAAAAGCCGAGCTTCATCACAGGATAGAAAAATTTCGCGCTCGGCACGGCCAGTCTGATGTCACAAGCAAGCGCCATACCCATAGCGCCGCCTGCCAGCGTGCCGTTGAGCGCGGCAATACTGAGGCCTTCAAAGGCCGCCACAGCGCTCGAAAGCCGCTCCCACAAAGGAGAGGTCGCAAGCCCTGCGCGCGCCTCGTCAAGGTCGGCCCCGGCCGAGAAAACCTTCCCCTCGCCCGTCAGCACAAGCACCCGTGCCGCACTCGCGCCCTCAATGGTTTCGCAAAGCTCTTCCAGCATGGCAGCCGTGAGCGAATTGGCCTTTTCAGGGCGGTTTAGAGACACAACCCAGAAGGCATCGTCTTTTGTCAATGTGATCATATCAGGCCCACCGCCTTGCGCAGCCCCTCGTCGCGCAGGGCCAGTTCCTGCCCCAGAAACGGGTCCGCCGCCGCACTGCACATCCAGAGAAGCGTGCGCGCAGGCCACTCGGCAGGGATATGATCTTCCCAGTTCATTTCACTGACGGGGTTTACACCGCTCGCCTTGATTTCGCGCTGCATTTGCGTCGCCACAGTTCCGGGCGAAAGCCCCATCACGCGCAGCCCCTGTGCCGCGCCTTCCACATGGGCGGCCTTGGTCATCATGGCGGCCCCCGCCTTGGAGGCGCAATAGTGGCTCCAGCCGTCAAGCGCATTATGCGCCGCACCAGAGCTGATGGTGATGATCGTGCCGTGACCTTGCTTGAGCATATGCGGCATTGCCGCGCGCATCCCGTGATACACCCCCTTGAGGTTGATATCGATGGCCGCGCCCCATGCCTCGGGGTCGCTCTCTGCCAGCATCGCCACAGGCTCGATCACGCCGGCGTTGCCAATCAGGATATCAAGGCTGCCAAACCGCCCGATGGCGTGCTCCACAGCGTCGCGCATATCGCCGTATCTGGAGACGTCACAGGCAATCGCCATAGCGTTTTCGCCAATATCAAGCGCGATCTCGTCAATCACCGCTTCGCTGCGCGCCGTCAAAACAACATTGGCCCCTTCGCGCGCAAAAAGCCGCGCCGTGGCCTCGCCAATCCCGCGGCTCGCGCCCGTGATCAGCACAGTCTTGCCAGTTACATCACTCATGTCATCCTCCTGTTTCCCAACAGTGGTAATCTGCTGATATGCTAAGGTCCAGCAGCATCCCCCTTGACCTGCCGCCTCGCGCCCACAACATTAAGCAGATCGTATTCCCCGAAAGGTTTTTCATGTTTCTCCGCCCCTTGCTCCTCAGCAGCGCCGCCTTTGCCCTCACAGCCACAACCGCCTTGGCCGATCTCAAAGCGCAAGATGTCTGGATGGACTGGAAGAGCTACATTCAGGGCTTCGGCTATAGCGTCCAAGGCGCCGAGGCCACATCAGGCGACAGGCTGACAGTCTCGGACCTCACACTTACGATTCCGCTGCCAGAGCAAAACAGCCAGATCACGCTGGATATGGGCGCGATGTCCTTCACCAGCCTCGCTGACGGCACAGTCCAGATCACCGTGCCAGACAGACTTCCAATGGCCTTCAACATGGTCTCAGACGGCGAAAGCGAGCTCGCAGGAACCCTTACCTACGACACAACAGACCTCTCCCTCATCGTCTCGGGCACCCCCGACGACATGACTTACGACACATCAGCCGCCACGCTTGATATGAGCCTTGCCAATCTCACCGTCGAGGGAAAGCCTGTCGACATAGGCACACTCGCCATGACCATGGCAGGCCTCACCGGCACCTCCAATATGAAGCTCGGCACGATCCGCAATGTTGTGCAGTCCTTCGCCGTCGATAGGCTGAGCTACACGGTTGATCTAAAAGCGCCCGATCTGGAAACTTTCAAAATGACAGGCGCGCTCAATGCGCTGTCGTTCAACGGCACAGGGGCCTACCCGAACGCTGGCAGCCCTAAGCCGCAAAATATCTCGGCCCTGCTCGCATCGGGCTTCGCTTTTGACGGCGGCTTTGCCTATCAAAACGGCAACAGCACTTTCGAAATCTCGGAAAGCGGACAGAAAACAAGCGGCGCATCCTCCTCCCAAAGCGGCCTCCTCAAAGTCGCCATGAGCGCGGCAGGCCTGCATTATGGCGGCGAGGTCACTGCCCTCAGCTCGACCATGACAAACAGCCAGTTTCCCTTGCCGGTCGCACTGACTGCCGAAAAAAGCGCCTTCGCCCTCACAATGCCCATCAGCGCATCTGATGAAGCGCAAGACTACGGCTTCAAAATCGAATTGAGCAATTTCACGACTTCCGAAATGCTCTGGGCCATGGTTGACCCAACAGCCCAGCTCCCCCGAAATCCCGCCACGCTGCACATAGACCTCTCGGGCAAAGCAAAACTCCTCTTTGATATGCTCGATCCAGACAGCATCGCCGCGCTTGAAGCGGGCGCGCAAAGCCCCGGCGAAGTGAACTCCGTGACCCTCAACGCGCTTGAGCTTTCCGCCGCAGGTGCCTCCCTCACAGGCACAGGCGCGTTCCAGATCGACAACACCGACACCCGGACATTTGCAGGCGTGCCCAAACCCGTCGGCGCGGTTGATCTCAAGCTCGTCGGCGGCAACGGCCTCATAGACAAGCTCGTCGCCATGGGCCTGCTCCCCGAAGACCAAGCCATGGGCGCGCGCATGATGATGGGCCTCTTTACCATCCCAAGCGAAACCCCCGATACACTCACCTCCAAAATCGAGGTGACCGAGCAAGGCCACGTCCTCGCCAACGGCCAGCGCCTGCGCTAACACAAGCTAAAAGTGATCCTGCGGGGCGTCGCTCCTGTATAGCTTGCAATTGCAACTGACAGGGGCGATCAAATGCCTGACAAACCGGTTCTCATCATGGGCAGCGCTCCAAATGTCACCGCCTGCGCCGCTTGGCCCCGCTCCCGCTTTTCTGCCATCGTCGCGATCAATAACGCATGGCAGGTCCGCCCCGACTGGACCCACCACATCGCGCCCGACGATTTCCCCCGCGAGCGCGCGCCCCAAGCTCTCCAGGCAGGCCAGATGCGCGTAACATCCTCCGCCTATGTCCCCGCCAACAACCGCTACGGCGGCATCCTCTATGCGGGCGGCACAATGGCCTTCACAGCAGGTTATTGGGCGCTCGCCGCGCTCAAGCCCTCCGCCATGCTCTTTGTCGGCTGCGATATGATCTACCCACAAGACAAGCGCACACATTTCTACGGCACAGGCACAGCAGACCCGCTGCGAGACGATATTTCCCTGCGCAATCTTGAGGCCAAATCGGCCCGCCTCATGCTCCACGCCGCCGCCCAAGGCTGCGCCTGCCTGCGCGCCGACACGCCCGAAAGCCGGCTGGTTTTTCCCACTGCAACGCCCGAAGCCTTTGAAACAGAGGCCGTCCTCCCAGATGCCGAGGCCTTCCAGTCTGTAAAAGCCGAGGAGGAAAAACTCGCCTACCACGTCCCCTCAGGCCGCTATTGGGACAGCAAAACGCCGTTCTCGCCGCAAAAGCTCGACACCATAGACGATCTCTGGCTCGCCGCCCTCGCCGCCTGAGAAACGCAGTCGTGACTTGAACGCGCACCGCTTATGGCCCACAACAGTCTCATGAAAAACACGCTGGAAGCCCTCGCCCAATCCGCTCTCGCCGCCGCGCTCAAAGCCGGCGCCGACAGCGCCGATGTCATCACCCTTGAAGGCCGCTCTGTCTCGCTTGATATCCGCCAGGGCAAGCTCGAACAGGCCGAGCGCGCCGAAGGGACAGACCTCGGCCTGCGCGTCATGGTCGGGCAGCGTCAGGCCATGGTCTCCTCCTCCGACACCCGCCCCGAAGCCATCGCCCAAGTCGCCGAGCGCGCCGTCGCCATGGCCCATGAAGCGCCCGAAGACCCCTACATAGGCCTTGCCGCGCGCGACGCGCTGGCCACATCGTGGGATATCGCCGCCTTCGAGCTTTATGACGATACCCCCGAGCCAAGCCCCGACGCGCTACAGGAAGACGCCCGCCGCGCCGAAGCGGCAGCACTGGCAAACAAGGGCATCAGTCAGGTCCAATCCGCCAGCGCAAGCTATTCCCAAACCACAGTCCAGCTCGCCACAAGCACAGGCTTTTCTGGCGGCTACCAGCGCTCCTCGCGTTCGCTCTCTTGCGTCGCCATCGCAGGCACAGGCCTTCAGATGGAGCGCGACTATGACGGCGACGGTCGCATCTTTCAGGCCGATCTGCGCTCCGCAGAGGAGATCGGCGCCCTCGCCGCCGCCCGTGCCGTCGAGCGGCTCAACCCCAAAAAGCCTAAGACAGGCAGCTACCCCGTCCTGTTTGACGAGCGCATCTCAAGCACCCTCGTGGGCCACCTCCTCGCCGCGGTAAATGGCGCAATGGTCGCGCGCGGCTCCTCATGGCTGCGCGACGCTCTGGGCGAAGAGGTTCTGCCCAAACATCTTTCCATTCTGGAAGATCCGCACCGCCCGCGTACCTCGGCCTCGCGCCCGTTTGATGCCGAAGGCCTGCCCACGGCCCCCCGCCATATCGTCCGCAACGGCGTGCTTGAGGGCTGGACACTTGATCTTGCCAACGCGCGCAAACTCGGGTTGCAAAGCACAGCCAACGCCGCGCGCGGCACAGGCAGCGCACCCTCGCCCAGCGTCTGGAACATCGCCCTCACCCAAGGCACAGACACCCGCGAAGCGCTTCTGCGCGACATGGGCACAGGCTTCCTTGTGACCTCGCTGATCGGTTCCACAATCAATCCCAACACAGGCGACTATTCCCGCGGCGCATCAGGCTTCTGGGTCCAGAACGGCGAGATCATCCACGCCGTCAACGAAGTCACAATTGCGGGCAACCTGCGCGATATGCTGCGCAGCATGACCCCCGCCAATGACGCCCGCACACATCTCTCCCGCGTTGTGCCCTCCCTGCTCGTCGAAGGGCTGACCCTTGCAGGATCCTGACCTCGAGCTGCTCATAAAAGCCGCGCATACCTCCGGCGAAATCGCCACAGGCTTCGCCATGGACCGCCTCAAAAAATGGGACAAGGACGCAGGCGCAGGCCCCGTCACAGAGGCCGACCTCGCCGTCAACGCCTATCTGGAAGACACCCTCCAAACCGCCCGTCCCGACTATGGCTGGCTGTCTGAAGAAACCGAAGACACAGCGGCCCGCCTCGGCAAGACCCGCGCTTTCGTCATTGATCCCATAGACGGAACCCGCAGCTTCATCGAAGGCGCAACAACTTGGGCACATTCGATCGCCGTGGTCGAAAACGGCCTGCCTGTCGCGGCCGTGGTCTATCTGCCCCTGCGCCAAAAGCTCTACGCCGCCGCAAAAGGAAAAGGCGCAACCCTCAATGGCGCACCCATCACCGCGTCAAAACGCAGCGCGCTGTCAGGCGCAGAGCTTCTCGCCGCCCGCCCCGCCTTTGAGCCACATCATTGGAAAAGCGCTCCCCCCGATCTCAAACGCGCCTATCGCCCCTCACTGGCCTACCGCCTCGCGCTGGTCGCCGAAGGCCGCTATGACGGAATGCTCACCCTGCGCCGCTCATGGGAATGGGATATCGCCGCTGGCGCCCTCCTCATCACAGAAGCAGGCGCCAAGGTCACGGACCGAAAAGGCAAGGCCCTCAGCTTCAACAAAACAGACCCCGCCTCAAACGGCGTCGTCGCCTCAAGCACTGGCCTCCACGCCGAGCTGATCAAAGCTCTCGCCTAAGCCCCGCGCTTCCTCTTTCTATAAATATCCTGGGGGAGCGCGAGGGGGCAAAGCCCTCTCGCACCACTCGGATTTTCGCAAAGCGAAAATGCGAAACCTAAAGACCCGCCTCGACAATGGCTTTCGCCAGAAGCGGCACAGTCTCGCGGTTCAAACCGGCAATATTCATGCGACTGTCAGGGATCATATAAATCCCGTTTTTCTCGCGCATGAGTTCCACCATATCAGGCCCCGTGCCCAACAAAGAAAACATC
The DNA here is from genome assembly GCF_965657785.1 of Lentibacter sp. GTDB lineage: Bacteria > Pseudomonadota > Alphaproteobacteria > Rhodobacterales > Rhodobacteraceae > Lentibacter. The sequence goes on along the minus strand of NZ_CBFHPP010000002.1, from coordinate 135,962 downwards.
CCGCGATGCTCGCGCAAAAAGTTGAAACGGTCCGAGTTGGTGAGCCGTGCAAGTTCGCCCGCAAGCTGCTCGCGCAGACCAAGCATTCCAAGCCGCACCTCTTCCAGCTCGCTCATCCACTCCGCTTTCAACGCGTCATCGTTCAAGATCATGCTCACAAGCCGCGCGCCGTGGTCGGGCGGAAAGCTGTAATTCTGACGGTTGAGAAAGGCGAGGTTCTCCTGCGTCAGCGGCGTCTTGCTCGCGTCCTGAGACACACACATCAAAAGCCCCGTGCGCTCGCGATAAATGCCAAAGTTCTTCGAGCAGCTCGCCGCGATCAGACATTCAGGCACGCTTGCAGCCACAAGCCGCGTCGCCGCCGCATCTTCCTCCAAGCCGTCGCCAAAACCCTGATAGGCAATGTCCACCATCGGGATCGCGCCCTTGGTATTCATCACCTCAATCACTTGGCCAAACTGCTCAAGCGTCAGGTTCGCCCCCGTCGGATTGTGGCAACAGCCGTGCAGCAGCACAACATCGCCCGCGCGCAGCCCGTCCAAGTCCGCCATCATCCCGTCAAAATCGACAGAGCGCGTCTCGGCGTCAAAATAGCGATACTGCACACACTCAAGGCCCACATAGTCCAGAATGCTGATGTGGTTCGGCCATGTCGGATTGCTCACAAACACCCGCGCCTCAGGCGTGGCCATCTTGATCATCTCAAACGCCTGCCGCACAGCGCCCGTGCCGCCCGGTGTCGCCGCCGCGCCGATATTTTCGCGCGCCACAGCTTCGCCAAGCACCAGCTTGATCATCGCATCCGCATAGGCAGGGTCGCCCACAAGGCCAACATAAGCCTTGGTCTCCTGCTCTTCCCAGAGCTTGTGCTCGGCCTGCTTGATCGCGCGCATCACAGGCGTGACGCCCAGCGCGTTCTTGTAAACTCCGACCCCGAGATCAATCTTACCGGGGCGCGGATCAGCCTTAAACTTGGCCATCACTTGCATGATCTTATCAACAGGTTGGTTCTTCAGGTTCGAAAACATCAGGCGTCTCCCGTTTTCACTGGCAGCGTTCCAAACGCGCCCCATTCGGCCCATGAGCCGTCATATACTGCGTGGTCCGTCTTGCCGATCCGCTCCAAAGCAAGCGAAAGGATCGCCGCAGTGATCCCTGATCCGCAGGTGGTGATCACAGGCTTGCCAAGATCGACGCCCGCCGCTTCAAAAATCGCGCGCAATTCGTCTGGCGCTTTCAGCGTCTTGCTCTCGGTGAGCAGCTCGCCAAACGGCACATTCTTGGAGTTCGGGATATGCCCGCCGCGCAGCCCCGCGCGCGGCTCGGGCTCCGTCCCCGCAAAGCGCCCCGCCGAACGCGCATCAACAATTTCATAATCGCCAAGCTTCGCTGCCGAAGAGACCTGCGTGACATCCTTCACAAGATGGTTCTGCACCCTGACAGTCATATGCCTGTCGCGCACAATGGGCGGCAGGTCTTCGGTCTTGCGCCCCTCAGAAAGCCACTTCGGCAAACCACCATCCAAGACAGCGACATTCTCCTGCCCCATCAGCTTGAACAGCCACCAGACCCGAGGTGCCGAGCTGACACCCACTTGGTCATAGACAACAACCTGATGCCCGTCGCCGACGCCCATGGCCCGCATCCGGCTCATAAACTTCTCAACAGGCGGAACCATATGTGGAAGCTCGGAGCGATGATCGGAAATCTCGTCAATATCAAAGAACCGCGCGCCCGGAATATGCGCCGCGTTGTAGCCCGCCACAGCATCAAGCTCGATATGGGGCAACACCCATGTCGCGTCCAGGATCCTCAGATCAGGGTTTTTCAAATGTGCGGCAAGCCACTCTGTGCTCACCAAGGTCTTGGGATCATCTTGCGCCATCATCACCCTCATCTTTCATCTCTCAAATCTCTAGCGCGCAAGACCCAAAGGAGCAAGGCCGAGCACAGTTTCCCGCCCTCGGCCTTTTCACAAATCTCTCTGGCGTCTCTTACTTGCCGATCATGTTGCGCAAGGCCGTAGCAGCCACAGCCCCCGTAGGCGTCAGTCGCCGTGGCGCAAGAGGCGCTGCTTCTGGCGGCCCCAGTCGCGCTTGGCGTCAGAGGCGCGCTTGTCGTGGTTTTTCTTGCCCTTGGCGATCCCGATCTTGAGCTTCACCATACCCCGATGGTTGAAATACATCACCAACGGAACAAGCGTCATGCCCTTGCGGTTGGTCGCGCTCCAAAGATTGGCAAGCTCCTTGCGACTGATCAGCAGTTTGCGCCGCCGCCGCTCTTCGTGCTTGAATTGCCGCGCCTGCTTGTAGGGCGCAATATAGCTGTTCACGAGCCAAAGCTCGCCGTCTTCCACAGCCGCATAACTTTCGGCAATGTTGGAGCCGCCCTCGCGCAGCGACTTCACTTCCGACCCCTCAAGCATGATCCCGCATTCAAGATCATCCTCAATCGCATAATCATACCGCGCCCGCCGGTTCTCGGCGATCACCTTATAATTCGGATCTGATTTTCCATTGCCTTGTGCCATGCCTGCCAGATAATCACCCAAACATCAAAAGTCGAGAGCGCTCGTCGCCTTCCGAACACACCCGCCGTAGGCTGCGCATTCGTTGCGCAACTTGCCAAACCTGCGTGCGAAGTCATTGTGCAGCTTACCAAACCCTTAAAAGTTTTTTTTAAAGGTTAACGCGGGCGGGCGGGCGTTTTGCCGGTGCACGGGTGGTGCACGCATGGTGCACGCTTTTCACCCCCCTAGAATCAGCCGTTAACCCTCTGCGCGCGCTGCGTTAACATCGACGATCTCGGCCTCGTCGATTTCGGGGTCAATATCAGGGTGTTTGTCGTCCCCCGCCCCAACGATCAGCGGCAGCATCGCCGCACTCGAAAGCGCCTGCACCTCGCTCTCGGGTGGACGCTTCCAAGACAGAGTATCAAGTGCGCCGCAGTTGTCGCAGGTCGGCGTCCATTCCGCATGAATATGCTGGCAATTGTCACAGACCCACTGAGGCCCGCGCGGCGCGCTCAAGGCCCGCGCCAGCCAGCCTTTCACCACAGTATCAGACGCGCCCTCGCCCCGCTCGACAGCCGCCATAATCGTCAGCGCACGGGCGTCCGCCTGTGTCTCCACAAGGTCGCCCAAAGCGCGCCTTGCCTCGGGAAAGTTCTCCGCCGCGATATTGAGTTCGGCCACTAGCATTTTTGTCTCAGGGTCGTTCGGATTGCTCTTGGTCAAAGCCCGAAAACGCTTGATGCGTTGGTCAGGTGTTTCCTCGGGGCTAATGTCGGCAAACGCGCCCGCCAAGTCAGGGTGCGGGCGTGCTGCCCAAGCCTTGGAGACAACGCGCGCCGCGTATTTCGGCTTGCCCTGAGCGATGTAACTTTTCGCCGCCATCACAGCCGCAGGAATGAGATCAGGCGAGAGTTTATTCGCCTCGATTGCGCGCTCCTGCCCGTCAATTCCGCTGTCCTCGGACAAGACATCTTTCGCCTCGCTCAGCGCCAGAACGGCGTCGCGTCGCTTGTGCACATCGCGCGGCAGGCTGCCGTGTTTGAGCTTGGCTTTCAGCGTCTCGCGCGCGCCCTTCCAATCCGCGCCTTGGGCCTGTAATTTAAGGAGAATGTCCTGTGTTTCTTCATGGGTGGGCTTGAGCGCAAAGGCCGACTTCGCCAGCGCCAGCGCCTTGTCGGTGTCGCCCGCTGCAAGGCGTTGTTTCATGATCCCACGCACCCCGACAAAGCGGGTGCGGTCTTCCGTCAGCAGGCGCTTGTAAGCCTCCTCGGCCTTGCCCTTATCGCCCGCCATTTCGGCGGCCTGCGCTGTCAAGAGATTGGTCAGATCGGGGCGGTCGAGATACTTGTTTGCCCGCGCCGCCTTGGCCATAGCGAGCCGTCCCTCGCCAGAGGCAAGCGCCAGCATTCCGTCGGCCAAAGCCTGAAAGCCCTTGCGCTCTCGGTTGCGGTCAAAGTAGCGCGAAATTGCGGTTTCATCGCCGTTGAGAAAGTGGAATGTGGCGAGCAAAAGACCCATCACCTTCAGGAAAATCCAGACCGCAATCACGAGCAAAACGAGCGCAATCACAGCTTGCAGCGGCGAGAGGCTATACTCCTGCCCCGCAATGGCAATGCGGATACCGCCCTCCATGGCAAGCAGCTCCAGCGCGCCAAAACTGACCCCTGCAATCAGGGCGAAAAAAAGAATAATCTTTATCAATGACCAAAGCATATCGTCACCCTCAATTCGTCTTCATTGTCTGGCTCAAGGCCTCGGCTGCCATGGTCGCCGCCTGACGCGCTTTGGCGTCATCCAGCCAGCCCTGAAGCGGCACTTTGGCGGCCTCTGGCAGGCCTTCGGCCTCGGCCAAAGCATCGCCCAAACGCCCCTCGCGCACCGCCGCTTCCATCCGTGACAGCACAGCGTCAGGGTCGGTGCCCTCTCGCGGCTCAAGCGAGCGCGCGCCAAGTTGAGACTTCAGGAAAGCACCAAAACCGCTTGTCTCACTGCCCTCCAACCTCCGAGCCACCCCCAAAGCCTCTCGCGCCGCCTCTGGAAACGCCGCACTCAGCCTTGCAACCGTTGGCACACCTGTCGCCTGAGTGACCAGCGAATCAGGCACATCAATTCCGGTTGCACTCAAGCTTTGAAGCGCATCTCCAAATTGCGATCCCGTCTCAAGTGACGTCAAAATCTGGCTCATCGCCGAGCGCCGCAACGCCTCCTCTGCCGTCATCTCTGCCGACGCCCGTTTGGCCTCGGCCTCCGCCGCCATAGCGCCAATCTCTGCGCGCAGCTCGTCCATCTCGCGTTGATACGCCTCCACGGCCAAGGGCGAGGCATTGGCAACAGGGGCTTTTTCCAGAGTGGCAAGCCGCACTTCGAGCGCAGCAATCGCATCGACAGACGCCTTCATCGCCGCAATCTCGCTTGCAAGCCCTGAGACTTGCCCACTGACATCTGCAAGCTGCGCCTCAATCGCGCTCGCATCGGCGATCTCGGCTTTCAAGGCCACAATCTCTTGGCTCTGCGCGTCCAGCCTCTGCGCCACTGCGACCATAGGGTCTTCGCCCTGCGAAGGCAGCCAGGCCGCTGGCAAACTCGGCAGTACATAAAGCGCCGCGCCAAAGCCTATTCCTGCGGCAACAACACCGCCAAGAACCATCGGCACAAAACCGCCCTTGCGCACAATGGTCGCTTGCGGGGCTGGGTCGGGTTCTGCTGTCTCTTCTGTAGGTGCGTCTGGCTCGGGCGCCTCTTCCGCGTCCGCTACAGGCGTATCCAAATCTTCGGGCTCAGGCTCGGCTGGCGCAACATCCTCGGATGGTGTCTCAACATCCACCGCCTCGATCACAGCCTCTTCTACCTCGGAGCTGGCCTCTACGGTTGGCTTTTTGGTTTTGCTTGTCTTGCGTGCCACAGCGCACGGCCCTCCCGAATCTCACTCGATTTACTATACCAAACAGAGCTTAGACGCCCCTTGCACAGGCCTCAAGCCGTCAAACCTTATCAATAAGCCTCAAGGTCACGGCAACCATGCCCCGTGCATCGGGCGTTTGGGCCGTTTCTGCCTCTATAAAAGGCAGTTCTGCCGCCGCTTGCACCGCTGCGCTGATATATGCGGCATATAGCGCCCGAGGCTGGCCCGCCTCTTTGGCAAACGCGCGCGCACTGCGGGGCGAAAACAGCGGCACAACCACAGCCCGCCCGCTGGCCAGCGCCGCAACGGCCTGATCGCCCAGCCCGACACGCGGCTGATCATAAACAATCACACTGGCCACGTGCCCAAACTCTGCCACCAGATCCGCTGTCACATATGTGCCGCGCACTTGCAAAAGCTCGCGCTGTTCACCCGCCAAGGCAGGCCTCAAAGCCGCCAGATCAGGCGCAACCTGCAAGACATCAAAGCCCGCCTTCCGCGCCTTTTCTGCCGTGACAGCGCCTACACAATACGCTTCAGAGGGTGTCCCACCCGCCGCAACATATCCCGCAACACCGTGCACAGAAGTAAATAAAACCACATCAGCTGCGGGCAAACGCTCAGGCACAAGATAAACAATTTCCATGATCGGGTTAATCAGAACATCAAGCTCGGGACGCTCGGCCAAAAGCAAAGCCGCAAAACGCTCTGCCGCCGCACGCGGACGTGTCAGAAGAACGAGAGGCAAACTTGTTTTAACCATAGCTAAGGTGTTACCTGCACCCAAGCACCCATGCAATGAAAAGACCCATGCAAAAGACACTCACTCTTCTCGGCATAGAAAGCAGCTGCGATGACACCGCCGCCGCCGTTGTGCGCGGCACATCAGGCGCGGCCTCGGTGCTCTCGTCTGTGGTCGAGGGTCAAACAAGCCTTCATGCCGACTTCGGCGGCGTCGTTCCCGAGATCGCCGCGCGCGCCCATGCCGAGAGGCTTGATGGTTGCGTGGATCAGGCACTCGCTCAGGCTGGTCTGACGCTCGGCGATATTGACGCAATCGCCGTCACGGCTGGCCCAGGCCTCATTGGCGGGGTCATGTCAGGCGTGGCGCTCGCCAAGGGCCTCTCCGCTGGCTCGGGCAAGCCCCTGATCGGCGTCAATCACCTCGCGGGCCACGCTCTCACACCGCGGCTCACAGATGCGCCATGCTATCCTTACCTGATGCTCCTTGTGTCGGGCGGACATTGCCAGTTTCTCCTTGTGCGCAGCCCGCAAGACTTCACCCGCCTTGGCGGAACGATTGATGACGCCCCTGGCGAAGCCTTTGACAAAACCGCGCGCCTCCTCGCCTTGCCCCAACCAGGCGGGCCAAGCGTCGAAGCCGAGGCGCTCAAGGGTGACCCCAAGCGCGTCCGCCTGCCCCGTCCGCTCCTGGACCGCGCGGGATGTGATATGTCCTTCTCTGGCCTCAAGACCGCACTCTTGCGTGCCCGTGATGCTCTCGTTGCTGAGAAAGACGGGATCACGCGCCAAGATCGCGCCGATCTCTGCGCCAGTTTTCAAGCTGCCGTGACGGATGTATTGGCCGAAAAATCCCGCCGCGCCATGGCGCTCTATATGGCGCTCTCCCCCGCGCAGCCTGTGCTTGCCGTTGCAGGTGGCGTTGCGGCCAATACAAGCATTCGCGCCGCATTAGAGACTGTTGCCGCAGAGTTTGGTGCAGAGTTCCTGAGCCCGCCCCTCGCCCTTTGCACAGACAATGCCGCAATGATCGCCTATGCAGGCCTTGAGCTTTTTGAAGCCGGTCAGCAAGATGATCTGACACTCGCCGCGCGTCCGCGCTGGCCGCTTGACACAAACAGCCCCTCTATGCTCGGCTCAGGCAAGAAAGGAGCCAAAGCATGATCACCGTTCTCGGCGCAGGCGCTTTTGGCACCTCTTTGGCAATCTCGCTGGCGCATACGGGCCAGCCCATAACCCTCTGGGCGCGCAGTGGCGGGGCAGATATGCAAGCAAGCCGCCAAAACGCCCGCCGCTTGCCCGACGCGCCCTTTCCCGACAGTCTCACAGTGAGCTCTTCCCTGTCAGATATCCCCCAAGACGGCCCCGTCTTGCTCGCCGTTCCCATGCAGCAGCTTCGCAGCTTTCTCACCGAAAACGCAGATATCTTGGCGCAACGCGCACTCGTTGCCGCCTGCAAAGGCCTTGATCTTGAAACCCATCTTGGCCCCATCGAGACCATCCGCACCACCCTTCCCAGCGCAAATGCAGCCCTCCTAACAGGCCCCAGCTTTGCCGCCGATATCGCCAGTGGCCTGCCAACTGCGCTCACGCTGGCCTGCGAAGATGCAGCACTCGGCAAAACCCTGCAACAGGCTCTCACAACGCCCAACTTGCGGATTTATCGGACCACAGACACAACAGGCGCAGAGCTCGGCGGCGCGCTTAAAAACGTCATCGCCATTGCCTGTGGCGCCTGTATTGGAAAAGGCATGGGCGACAGCGCCCGCGCCGCCCTGATGACGCGTGGCTTCGCCGAAATGCAGCGTCTCGCCCTGCGCCGTGGCGCACAGCCCGATACGCTCACAGGCCTTTCAGGCTTTGGCGATCTGGCGCTCACCTGCACATCCGAACTGTCGCGCAACTACCGCTTCGGCCTTGCGCTCGGTCGCGCCGAGCCATTTGATGCCTCCGTCACGGTCGAAGGCGTGCCCACAGCCAAAGCTGTTGTCGCTTGGGCCGCTGAGCATAAAATCGATATGCCGATTTGCACGGCTGTTGCAGCCCTCAGCGACGGTGACTATAGCGTTTCAGACGCCCTACAAACCCTCCTCTCACGCCCGCTCAAGGAAGAATAGCCATGCTCATCGCCCTCATCTGCACCGACAAACAAGGTGGCCTTCAAACCCGCAAAGCCAACCGCGACGCACACCTCGCCTATATCGCCGATACAGGTGTTGTCGCCATGGCAGGCCCCCTGCTTGATGAGGCGGGCGAAATGGCAGGATCTCTCGTGATCCTGGATGTGGCCGATGCCACCGCCGCGCAAAGCTGGGCTGACAATGACCCCTACGCCAAAGCGGGCCTCTTCTCTGACGTGCGCATTCAACCTTGGAAAAAAGTGATAGGCTGATGCGCTACTGGCTCTTCAAATCAGAGCCCGACACATGGGGCTGGCCCGCCCAAGTGGCCAAAGGCGCCGCAGGCGAGGAATGGGACGGGGTGCGCAACTACCAAGCGCGCAATTTCATGCGCGAGATGCGCCTGGGCGACCGTGGCTTCTTCTACCATTCCCAGTCTGACAAGGCGGTTGTCGGGATCGTCGAGGTGATCAAAGAGGCCCACCCCGACAGCAGCACTGAGGACCCTCGCTGGGAATGCGTCGATATCAAAGCGCTGCGCCCCTTCGCGCAGCCCGTTTCGCTCGCAATGATCAAAGAAAATCCCCGCCTTGCCGAGATGCCGCTTGTCAAAAGCCCGCGCCTATCGGTTCAGCCTGTGACAGAAGAGCAATGGCAGATCATCTGCGCCATGGGCGCAACCGAAGCTTGAAATAAAAAGAGGGTTCGCCCAAAAAATCTGGCTGAACCCTCTTTCTCCCCACGTGCTCCCGAACCACCACACGCGAATATCAATCTGGGTTCGGCCATACTGACTCGAACAACTTAAACCTAGCGCAAATCAGGCACAGACCCAAACACCAACTGCCTAAAACACAACTCAAATAGAAAACGCCCACCAGAATGGCAGGCGTTATCGTCTTTGAATGGTTCGTTTACTTATAAACAGACTCTTTGCCAAAATGCTTGGTCAACATATAATAAACCACAGCGCGATACTTGTTTCGCTCGGATTTTCCATATGTTTCAAGCACAGAGTCGATCGCTTCCATCAGCTTGGGGCCATCCGCCAACCCAAGCTTTTTCATTAGGAAATTCTCTTTGACAGTTTCAAGCTCGCTCGCTTGCGAGCCAGCCACTGTCGACGCATCCGCATTATAAATCGCGGGGCCACAGCCGATTGTCACCTTTGTCAAAAGGTCCATATCTGGTGTCATGCCGCATTTGTTTTTGAGATCATCCGCATATTTCGCAATCAGATCGTCTCTCTTACCCATCGTAATCTCCCACCTTTAACTTACTACATTGGGCCCGGGTCAGGGCGCTGCCCTAAGCCTAGCGCGGCTCAGACGTATAAAAAAGTAAAATCTGGCAACACTCCTGAACAACGCACCGTCGCCCAAAGAAACTTGGCGCAAACCCTCCCTCCAGACACTAAGCTGCCAAACATAAAAAGCCCCACGCGGCTCAAGACTGCGCAGGGCTTTTCTCTATTTTGAAACGGTCATTTAGTAGCGGTAGTGCTCGGGCTTGAACGGCCCCTCTGTGCTCACGCCAATATAATCTGCCTGTTCTTTATCAAGCTTTGAGAGCTTCACGCCGATACGATCAAGGTGCAGACGCGCAACCTTTTCGTCCAGATGCTTGGGCAGAATGTAGACACCAGGCTGGTAGTCGTCGCCATTCTTGTAAAGCTCGATCTGCGCGAGAACCTGATTGGTAAACGAGGCAGACATCACAAATGAAGGATGGCCCGTCGCATTGCCAAGGTTGAGCAAACGGCCCTCAGACAAGAGGATCAAGCGGTTGCCATTCGGCATCTCGATCATATCGACCTGCTCTTTGATATTGGTCCACTTGTGGTTTTTCAGGCTGGCAACTTGGATCTCGTTATCAAAGTGGCCGATGTTCCCGACAATCGCCATGTCCTTCATTTCGCGCATATGCTCGATGCGGATCACGTCTTTGTTGCCTGTTGTGGTCACAAAGATATCAGCAGTCGCCACAACATCTTCCAATGTCGTCACCTGATAGCCGTCCATAGCCGCCTGAAGCGCACAGATCGGATCAACTTCTGTCACAATCACACGCGCACCAGCGCCGCTGAGGCTCGCCGCAGAGCCTTTGCCAACGTCGCCATAGCCCATAACAACAGCAACTTTACCCGCCATCATGGTATCGGTCGCGCGGCGAATACCGTCGACAAGGCTCTCTTTACAGCCGTATTTGTTGTCAAACTTCGACTTGGTCACAGAATCGTTCACATTGATCGCAGGGAAAGGCAGCTGGCCCTTCTTGTGCAGATCATACAGGCGGTGAACGCCCGTTGTTGTCTCTTCCGAAACGCCCAAAATCGCGTCACGCGTCTTGGCAAACCAGCCGGGTGTTTCGGCCATGCGCTTCTTGATTTGCGCCTTGATCACTTCTTCTTCTTCTGATGTCGGCACAGCCAGCACATCTTCGCCCGCTTCCATACGCGCGCCAAGCAGCACATAAAGTGTCGCGTCGCCGCCATCATCAAGGATCATGTTCGCGCCCTCAGGGAACATGAAGGATTTGTCCAGATAGTCCCAATGCTCTTCAAGCGACTGGCCCTTGATCGCAAACACAGGCACACCCGCCTCGGCAATCGCGGCCGCAGCGTGGTCTTGTGTGGAGAAAATGTTACAAGACGCCCAGCGCACATCCGCGCCAAGCTCGACCAGCGTTTCAATCAAAACAGCGGTCTGGATTGTCATGTGAAGTGAGCCGACAATGCGCGCGCCTTTAAGTGGCTTCGTTTCGCCAAACTCCTGACGACAGGCCATAAGCCCCGGCATTTCTGTTTCAGCAATGTTGAGCTCCTTGCGGCCGAAGTCCGCAAGCGCGATGTCTTTTACAATATAGTCGTTGGACATGGGGATACCTGTGTTAAGCCAATTTGCCTTGGCGGTATCACTTTATCCAAATCGGCGCAATCTTGCGCAGACCTCAGCTTGACTGGCCTGACACTTTTGTGAGCGCAGACGGCCCCTGCCAGTCTGTGCCTGTTGCCAAAATACAAGATTGCCCTGCTGTGTCTGTGCTGATCACGGTAAATGTGCCCGTCTCGGCAGAGGTCCAGACTTCGACAACAGCCGCGTCTCCATGAAGACCGCCGCCCGCAAGATTTTCATGAAAATCCGCCTGCAAACGCTCGACCATAACCTCGCGAAGGGTGCAGCTCTCGGCTGCATAAGCGGGAAGAGATGTCAGGATGGCTGCACAGCCCAGAAAAAGCGCAAACATACGCCGTGTGTAAATTCGCTCGATCATATCAAGCTCCTCGATGCTACTCTCAAAAACGGGCCTATTGATTGGCCCTTTGGGTCAGTTTTTCCCAACCACATCCTTACAATACGAATTAAATGTGGCAAGAAAAGGGCGCAGTCAGTCAAGAGGGCCGAATAATGGCGAAATCAACACCAAAACAAGCCCGCGCGTGGCAGCGTATGCTCTCTGGTCGCAGGCTTGATCTGCTTGATCCAACCCCTATGGACATCGAAATCGAAGATATCGCTCATGGCCTCGCCTTTGTAGCGCGTTGGAATGGTCAAACACAGGGCGACTTTGCCTATTCTGTCGCCGAGCATTCCTTGCTAGTCGAGGCGCTTTTTGGGCGGATCGTCCCCTCTGCTGACCCAAAGTGGCGGCTCGCAGCGCTCTTGCATGACGCCCCCGAATACGTGATCGGCGACATGATCTCGCCTGTAAAAAACGCAGTTGGCCCCGGCTATGAAGAGCTTGATGAGCGCCTCACAGCCGCCATCCATATCCGTTTTGGCCTGCCCGCCAAAACGCCCCCCCTGATCAAAAAGCAAATCAAAAAGGCCGATCGGATTTCGGCTTGGCTCGAAGCCACACAGATCGCAGGGTTTTCAGTGGATGAGTCCGATAAACTCTTTGGCAAGCCTGATCCCGCCCTCCTTGAAAGTCTCAGCATTTCTCTGCGCCCGCCCGTCGAGGTCCGTAAAGATTTCACAGCGCGCCATAAAGCGCTTCTCGCCGAGATCGACTGATGCACATTCGTCCGGCAAACGCCGCGGATGCACGCCCGCTCTGCGAGCTTCTAAACGAGATTATCGCCTTGGGCGGGACGACGGCGCTCAAACCGCTCAACAAAGCCGACATGATCACATGGATCGTCTCTAACCCTGCCCAATATGCCTTTTTGATGGCCGAAGATGCGCGCGGCCAAGCCCTCGGCTTCCAAGCCATTGGCCCGCGCGACACCCTGCCGCCAACGGCCTGCGACATCGCGACGTTCACACGCTCTGGCAAGGCCCAGCTCGGCATAGGTTCTGCCCTCTTCAAAGCTACAGAAAAACAGGCGCACGCCCTTGGCTATCAGTGGATTAACGCATCCATCCTGACCCATAACACAGGCGGCCAAGCCTACTATCAATCGCGCGGGTTCGAGCCTTATAAGCACACAACAGAACGGGTCTTTATGCGCTTTCTCCTGCACTGATGAGGTCAAGTTCAGCCTGAGTGAGAGGCCCCCATTCAACGCTGCGCTTGATAAAGCCGTGCCGTTTCAAGAGCCGCCCGATCATTTCAAAATCAAGCTCGCTGATCGCACGCTTCTTGCCAAGGCTGATTTCTGCCCCCTTTGAGAGCGCATTGATGGTCAGCGGCTTGGCCCCCATAAACGCAGTCATATGCCGCCTCAGTGAACGGCTCGCCACTCGCTCGCGCCGCAAAATGACAGCCGCCTTCTGCTCGCTGCGCGCCACCATTGCAAACAAATGAAGCGCCGACCCGTCCAGCGCCACAACCCGCCGCGCCGCCTTGTAGTGGGCAATCTGCTCTTCCAGCCCGTGCTGCTCAGGCCAGAAGACGGTATATCCCGCCTCTTCCATCCGCGCGTCCAGAAGCTCTTCGCCCACAAAGCCGCCCTTGTCCAAGGGCTGAAGCGAGCGCGAAATAAACAAATCTTGCGGCCCTTCAGGCGCAACATCGCGAGCAAATTCGGCCGATATAAAACGGCGGAACACCCGCGTGCCCGAGGCGATTTTACCAAGGCCAAAGCCCTGCCCCGGCACCACAAGTGCCTCGATATCTGTCACCTCGCTCACCACACGCACAGGCACATCCCCGATCAAAAGGCGCAGGTACTCCCGCGCAAAAGGCATAAGCTCTGCCTGCCCCCGCGCAACAAAAACGATCCCTTCAAGCGCGCCTTGATATCTGCGTATCGCCCAGAGCCGCGCAATGCTCTGCATCTGAAAATGTCCAAAATGGTGGTAAAGCACCCCGCCCCAAAGCCACTTGCCGGCAAGCTGTGCCTCGGCCTGCTCGGGAAAGTCAGGTGCATAGGTGATCAGCTCGTCGCGCCGCCATGTCGCAGCCATAGGCAAGAGCGCGCCCTGCCTGTCAAAAACACCCGTATACAGAATGCGCCCGTCACGCGCGCAGGGCGGCAAAACACGCGCGCCCTCATAGTCTCGAACAGACTGAGACCACCCGCCCTTGGGGCTTGGGGGGTCTGTCGCCTCGGCGCTCACTTATTTGGGGCTGCGCTTGGCCAAAATGCGTTGAAGCGTGCGGCGGTGCATATTCAGCCGTCGCGCAGTTTCGCTCACATTACGGTCACACAACTCATACACCCGCTGGATATGCTCCCAGCGCACACGGTCCGCAGACATCGGGTTTTCGGGCGGCGGAGGCAGCTCCCCGCCATTGGCCAAAAGCGCATTGGTGATATCGCGCGCATCGGCAGGCTTGCTCAGATAATCAGTCGCGCCGATCTTGACAGCCGCCACAGCCGTAGCAATCGCGCCATAGCCTGTGAGAACAACAACGCGGCTGTCAGGGCGCTTCTCGCGGATCACTTCCACAACATCGAGGCCGTTGCCGTCCTCCAGCCGCAAATCACAGACCGCATAAGCAGGCGGGCGCGCTGTCGCAATCGCTTTCCCAGCCACAACAGACCCGGCAGTCTCGACGTCAAACCCACGCTTTTCCATGGCCTTGGCCAAACGGCGCAAAAACGGCTCGTCATCATCGACAAGCAAAAGGGATTTGTCTTCCCCGATATCCAGAGGCTCTTCCGACACGTGACAACACTCCCCCAATTGTGCTGAAACAAGTCTTAGCTTGCCCCTTGCGCCCCGTCAAACAAACCTACCGTCATTTTACAGCTTATCGACAAAGCACTGAACCCGATCTGCCATCTGCTCAGGACTTTCATCGCGCTTGAAAAAGTCGATAAAGCCCTGCTCTGGAGTCACAAGATAGGTAAAGGTCGAATGATCCACGAGATAAAACTCGTCGCCTTCTTCCGGATCTTGCTTCTTGAAATAGGTGCGATACGCCATGCTCGCCGCCTTTACCTGCTCTTCCGTGCCAGTAAGTCCAAGCATCTCGGGGTGCATCACATCGGTAAACTCGGCCAGTGTCTCAGGCGTGTCGCGCTCAGGATCGATAGAGATAAACGCCGTGCCCACATCATATCCACGCTCTTCCAGAAGCACAGCCGCCTCGCCGTTGCGCGAGGTATCAAGCGGGCAGACATCGGGGCAGAACGTATAGCCAAAGTAAAGCAGCGTCGGCTTCGTGATCACGTCTTTATCCGTCACAGTCTTGCCTGTCTCGTCCACAAGCTCGAACGGCCCACCAATCGCAGATGTGCCGCCCGCAACAGCGCCAATGCGGCATTCGGCAAATTTATCGCCCGAACCGCCAGCAAAATATGTGTATCCAAAGGTTCCAAGCAGGAGAGCTCCGGCCGCTGCCGCCGCTCCAATCGCCAAATTCCGTGACATTACGCTTCCTTTTTCGGTTCATACTTTGCATGATTGCATATTCTTTCGTCATTTAGGCTCCCAATCGCAAAATGCAATCGGACAATACGCCTCAACGCTCTCCCGCATACCCCCCGCCCGAAGGCTTGCGCCGCGGCAGTTATATTCGCCTGCGCACAATCATCTGGCTCAGATGGGCTGCGGTTTTTGGCCAGCTTGCCGCGCTCTTTGTGGCCGAACGCTATTACAATATGCGCCTTGAAGTTGGCCTGTTCTACCTCGTGATAGGGGCCTCGGTTCTGGCAAACCTGATTGCCATGTTTGTCTTTCCCGAAAATCGCCGCCTCTCGGAGCGGGAAAACTTCTTTATGGTCTTGTTTGACCTGTTGCAGCTCGGCGCGCTGCTCTTCCTTGCGGGGGGCCTGAACAATCCGTTTTCAGTTCTGATCGTGGGGCCTGTCGCAGTCTCTGCTGCTGTCCTGTCCACCAAAAGCACAATCACTTTGGGGCTGATCACCGTCCTGATAGCCTCCGTCCTCAGCCAGTTCTATTACCCCCTGCGCACCGATCAGGGCTATATATTACGAATTCCCGAGATATTCATCTTCGGCACATGGGCCGCCGTGATCATTGCTGTGACTTTTCTCGGCGTCTATGTGCGCCGCATTGCCCTTGATGCCAATGCGATGTCCGAAGCCTTCCAAGCGGCGCAGCTTGCCCTCTCCCGCGAGCAGAAGCTCACAGATCTCGGCGGGGTGGTTGCGGCCGCCGCGCACGAGCTCGGCACACCTCTCGCCACAATCAAGCTCACAAGTTCAGAGCTTCTTGACGAGTTCCCCGAAGGCAGCGATCTGCGCGAGGATATACAACTGATCGTAGAACAGACCGACCGCTGCCGCGATATTCTGCGCTCAATGGGCCGCGCGGGCAAAGACGACATTTATATGCGCCAAGCCCCCGTCACAGCCGTCGTGCAAGACGCGGCAAGCCCGCATACAGACCGCGGCCGCGACATTCACTTCCTCGAAGACAGCGCCGACGGGACGCTCCAGCCCGAGATTTACCGCAAACCCGAGATTATTCATGGCCTGCGCAATCTGGTTCAAAACGCTGTTGATTTTTCGCGCGCCAATGTCTGGGTCGAAACAATCTGGAGCGCACAGCATATCACAGTTCGCATTCATGACGATGGCCGCGGCTTTCCGCCAGGAATGATTGGCCGTATCGGCGACCCGTTTATGCGCCGACGGACAAACAGTCAGGAGCGCGCCCGCAAGACAGCTTATGAAGGTATGGGCCTTGGCCTCTTTATCGCCAAAACACTGCTTGAGCGCTCCGGTGCCGAGCTTAACTTTGCCAATGGCCCTGATCGCTCGCGAAAAGGCGCAAAAGAGCCACAACGCTCAGGCGCACTGATCATTGTGCGCTGGAAAACCACAGCCATCGCCGTCGACACAACAGCCGGCAGAACACCCCTCGGGGTTAACCATCCAATAGAGACTTAATGGTTTAACTAATATTTAACTAAATTAATATCAAAGTAGTAATTATTTTAGGGAATAGGTCATGTTCATAAACGCTTTTGATATATTGGTCATTTTGATCGCGGGAATGATCACCGCCGCTCTCGTCCTTGCCGTCGTTTATTTCACAGACCGCTTTGTTAAGCCCAAAGCCGTCTCCTCAAGACGCTATGCAGAAAGCCCTTGGATGCGCTTTACGGGCGCAGCCTGCGTCTCGGCCAGCAGCACCGCCCTTCAAATCGTCGACGCCCCGACCCCACGGTCGCTGGATTGGACTCAAGTTCGCAACGCTCTAAAAATTCGCTTCGCCGATCTGCCAAGAACCCTCCCCAAGCCAACAGAGGACAGCGCTCAAGAGAGCTACCCCTCCCGTTTTCCAGACGACAGCGGTATTTTGCACATTGAGGCCGAAGGGTCATCTCTTCTCATTACAATAACAGATGAAGCCCCCCTCAGCCCTGTCGACAAACACAGGGAGCTTCTCCACCGCTCCAATGTCGAGTTGCGCGATGATGCCATCAACAAGCTGGCGCACCCCATGTGGGCCACCAGAAATAGCGAGGTTTTCTGGACAAACAAAGCCTTCCGCACCCTACAAAAAAACCAACACAGCGAAGACGGTGACGCAGACGCTCTCAATGTCTTTCAGTTCAACAGCCTTCGTGCCCTCGGCGGGCAAAGCCAGAGAGCCTCTATTGCGCTTGGTCCGTCCCAAAGCGAAGTGCATTGGTATGATATCTCGAGTGTCGAAATATCCGAAGATATCCTGCTGCATTGCGCCGTAAACGTTGACGGCCTGATCGCCGCCGAAACGGCCCAGCGCAAGTTTGTCCAGACCCTCGCCAAAACATTCGCCCAGCTTTCCACAGGCCTCGCCATCTTTGATCGCGACAGGCGGCTGGTGTTGTTCAATCCCGCCCTAATTGACCTGACATCTCTTCCCGCTCACTTCCTGTCTGCCCAGCCCAATTTGCAAAGCTTCTTTGATCGCCTGCGCGACAACAGGATCATGCCCGAGCCGAAAGACTATTCGTCTTGGCGCAGGCAAATTGCCGATCTCGTGGTCAAGTCCGAGAACGGGCGCTATCAGGAAACATGGCGTCTTCCCAACGGCCTCACCTACAGGATCAACGGCCGCCCTCACCCTGACGGAGCGATTGCAATCCTGATTGAAGATGTCAGCGTCGAAATATCCGTCACAGAGCGCTTCAAAGACCAAATTGATATGCGCAATATCGCCTTAGAGACCGCGCAAGACGCTTTGATCTGTTTTGAAATAGATGGAACAATTCTGTTCTGGAACCCTGCGTTCAAAAACTTTATCGGCCTGCCCGATACAGAAGAGGCCACAAGCTATTCGCTTGGCAATATCATCCAGCTTTGGAAAGACAAACTTGAGCCAGGCGCCGTGCGCGATACGCTCTCGGCTCGGCTGCGGCATGGTCGCGAACAAATGGGAAGCCTGACACTTCTCAACGGCGAAAAGCTCGGCTACGGGCTGCGTGTTCATGACAACAACGCAACCGTCATAACATTGCATACATCAAGCCTCCCAAAACAGGAGGCACCCCCCGAAACGGCTTGCGCCGAAGCGGGCTAAAACCCCTTGCAGCCTAGCGCATCAGAGGTCATCTTTGGCCCATGGCGCAATTTGCTCACACCATAATTTTAGGCAGCGAAAGCGCCACGTCCCGCTTTGCCGCGGCCCTCGGCGCGCGCCTTGCTGCGGGCGATACCATTCTGCTCGAGGGCGGGATTGGCGCTGGCAAAACCCACTTCGCCCGCGCCCTCATCCTGTCACGCCTTGCTGCCCCCGAAGATATCCCCTCGCCCACCTTCACTTTGGTTCAGACCTATGAAGCAAAAGACGGTGTGGAGCTTTGGCACGCCGATCTCTATCGCCTGACAGACCCTTCAGAACTTGAAGAGCTGGGCCTCACCGACGCGTTTGAAGAGGCCATCTGCCTTATCGAATGGCCCGACCGCCTCGGCAGCCTGCGCCCCGCCTCCGCCCTCACCCTCAGGCTTGACCTGACGGCGCAGGAGAGCGAAAGAGTCTTGCATATGTCCGGCCCCGCGCGCTGGTCTTTCCTCAAAGAACTGAGCTTCACATGACACAGCGTCACGATCTGTCCACTGGCTTTCTCGCCGCCGCAGGCTGGGGCGAGGCCCTGCGCGCCCCTCTTGCGGGCGACGCCTCCAACCGCCGCTACGAACGCCTGCAAGCTGCCGATGGTGCCCCCGCAGTGCTGATGGACGCCCCCCCCGAAAAGGGCGAAGACGTGCGCCCCTTTGTGGCGATTGCAGAATATCTTACAGGCCTTGGCCTCTCCGCCCCGCGCATCCTTGCCGCCGATCCGGAGCATGGCTTCCTGCTGCTTGAAGACCTTGGCGATGATCTCTTCGCCCGCGTTGTGCTCGACCGTCCCGCGCTCGAAACAGAGCTGTATTGCGCGGCAACAGATGTGCTCCTCGCGCTCCACAGCCATAGGCCGCCACCCGCCCTCGCACCTTATGATGCGCCCGTCATGGCCGATATGGCCGCCCTCGCCTACCGATGGTATGGCGCGCAAGAGACAGGCAGTATGGCCGCCCTATCGCAGACCTTTCACGCTGCCTTTCAAGCGCTTCTTGCCGAGCATATCCCTGATCAAACCGTGCTGATCCAGCGTGACTATCACGCCGAAAATCTGCTCTGGCTCCCCGCCCGTTCCGGCCCCGCCCGCGTCGGCCTGCTTGATTTTCAAGACGCCATGCTGGGCCATCCCGCCTATGACCTCGTTTCGCTCTTGCAAGACGCCCGCCGCGATGTCCCGCCTGCGGTCGAGCAGGAGATGATCGCCCGCTATATCGCCAAAAGCGGCCATGACGCGGCGCAATTCCAAGCCGCCTACGCCCTCCTCGGTGCCCAGCGCAACCTGCGCATTCTCGGCGTCTTTGCACGTCTCTCACTCTTGGCAGGCAAGCCCCACTACGTTGATTTTATTCCCCGCGTCTGGGACTATCTGATGCGCGATCTGGAGCACCCTTTGCTCTTGGATATCCGCGCTCAGCTCCTCGCAGACTTGCCAGCGCCCTCCGAGACGCTCCTCACAGAATTGAAGGCCAAATGCGCAACAGTCCAAACGCCCTGATGATCTTTGCCGCCGGTTTTGGCACACGCATGGGCGCGCTTACCGCTCAGCAACCCAAGCCCATGGTCAAAGTCGCGGGCATACCGCTGATTGATCATACCCTCGCGCTCGCCGCGCCACTGGGCCTCAAAACGGTAGTCAATCTGCACTACCTTCCAAAGGTTCTGGAAGACCACCTCGCAGGTCGCGGCGTGACAACCGTCACAGAAGCTCCCGACATCCTCGAAACAGGCGGAGGTCTGCGAAATGCACGGCCTCATCTGGGCGATGGCCCCGCGTTCACGCTCAATTCCGATGCGCTCTGGCGCGGCCCCAATCCGCTCAGCGCTTTGCAGGCCGCATGGAATCCCGACAAAATGGACGCGCTCCTTCTCCTGATCCCGCGCGAAAATGCCCTCGGCCACACGGGCACAGGCGACTTTCTGGTTGGCGAAACAGGCCAGCTCACCCGTGGCGCAGGCCTTGTCTACTCTGGCGCACAAATCATCAAACCAGAGCTGACAGAAGACATCCCCGAACGCGCCTTTTCGCTCAATCTGGTCTGGGACAGGCTCCTCGCCTCTGGCCGCCTCTACGGGCTGCCCTATTCTGGCCAATGGTGTGATGTCGGCTCCCCCGAAGGCATAACCCGCGCCGAAAGGATGCTTGATGACACCCCTGTTTAACGGCTCTAACACACCCCAACTCTTCGGCACGCCGCTTGGAGCTGACTTTCCCCGCGCGCTGGTTGATGCCCTTAAAGCCGCTTACGCCGACGCGCCGCCCGAGGCCCTCGCCCGCGTGCATCTTGTTCTCAACACACGCCGCATGGCCCGCCGCGTCTTGGAGCTGTTTGATGAAGGTGGCGCAGGCCTGCTGCCCCGCATTTCGCTTATTTCGGACTTCGCCACCCTTGATCCGCGCAGCCCGCTGCCCGCCTCCGAGCCTGCCTTACAAACCAAACTGGCGCTCTCTGTTTTGATCCGCTCGCTGATCGAAGCCGAAACCAATACCAAAGATCACACAGCCATCGCCCCTCGCGAAGCCGCCTTTGATCTGGCCGAAAGCCTCACTGCCTTGATGAGTGAAATGCACGAAGAAGGCGTCGCGCCCGAAGCTGTCACCGCGCTGGATGTCTCGGACCAGTCAGGCCATTGGGAGCGCGCGCAAGCCTTTCTCAAAATCGTGCAAACCTACGCCATGAGCCGCGATGGCCTCACAACAGCCCAGCGCAGCCGCAAGATCATAGAAGCGCTCGTCGCCCGCTGGCGTGACATTCCGCCCAAAGACCCGATCATTATCGCCGGCTCCACAGGCTCACGCGGCCTCACAGCCACTCTCATGCGCGCGGTCGCACAGCTGCCGCAAGGCGCGGTTGTCCTGCCCGGATTTGACTTTGCGTTCGCCGCAGAGGCTTGGCCGCACCTCCCAGAAGGCGCCATGTCCGAAGATCACCCGCAATATCGCTTTCATGCCCTTCTCACAGCGCTTGAGCTTGCGCCAAAAGACATCAAGCAATGGCCCGCCGGTGCTGCGCCGTCAGAAGCGCGCAACAGGCTGCTCTCCCTTGCCCTACGCCCCGCGCCTGTCACAGACCAATGGATCGACAACCGCTCCGAAGCTGCGCTGATCGCCAACGAGGCGACAAGCGGCATCACACTCCTTGAAGCCAACTCCCAACGCGACGAAGCGCTCGCCATCGCTCTACGCCTGCGCCAAGCCGCTGAAGACCGCCAGCAAGCCGCTCTCATTACCCCTGATCGCGGCCTTTCCCGCCAAGTTTCTGCCGCCCTCGCCCGCTGGGGCATCACCCCCGATGACAGCGCGGGCGAGCCGTTGCATCTCTCTCCCGTTGGCCGCTTTCTGCGCCATGTGCAAAAGGTGCTCAGCCCCCGCGCGCTCACAGCCGAAGCGCTCATCACGCTGCTCAAACACCCGCTCTGCAACGCGCTGGAAGAGCGGGGCACACACCTGCGCTACACCCGCGAGCTGGAACTATACATTCGCCACAAGGGCGTGCCACAGCCCGACACAGGCACGCTTCTGGCCTTCGCCACCGCCCATAAAGACGAGGCCGCGCGCCTCTGGTCGGCTTGGGTTTCCGAGGCCTTCTTCAGCGCGGGCCTCTCGGGCGAGCAGCCCTTAGACGCTCTCATCCAGACCCATATAAAGACAGCAGAGGCCCTCGCCCGCGGCCCCTCCGAGGCCGAAACCCCGCTCTGGAAAAAGGACGACGGCGCAGAGGCCCGAAAGCTGTTTGACAGCCTGCTCGCCTGCGCCCCCGCTGGCGGTGATATGACCCATTATGACTACGTCAATCTGATCGACTCCGCCCTGTCTTCTGGCGAGGTCCGCCGCAGTGAGGCGACGCATTCAGGCGTGCTGATCTGGGGCACACTTGAGGCCCGCGTTCAGGGGGTCGATCTGCTCATTCTCGCTGGGCTCAATGAAGGCAGCTGGCCCGAAGCCCCCGCGCCCGACCCTTGGCTCAACCGTGCCATGCGCGCCAAGCTCGGCCTGCTTCTGCCCGAGCGGCGTATCGGGCTCTCCGCCCATGACTTTCAGCAAGCCATCGCCGCCAAAGAGGTCTGGCTCACGCGCGCGCATAAATCAGATGATGCCGAGACAGTCCCCTCCCGCTGGGTCATCCGCCTGACCAATCTTCTCACAGGCCTGCCTGACGCGCGCGGCACAAAAGCGCTCAAGGAGATGCAAGCGCGCGCCAAACCGTGGCTCATACGCGCCAAACAGATCGACGCGCCTCTGGTCGCGGTCAACCAAGCCAAGCGCCCGGCGCCGGTGCCCCCTGTTGAAAACCGCCCGCGCGCGCTTTCGATTACCCAGATCCAGAAGCTCATCCGCGACCCATACGCCATCTATGCGCGCCATATTCTCAAGCTCAATCCGCTCAATCCGCTGCAAAAAATGCCCGACGCCCTCCTGCGCGGAACAATCCTGCACAAAGTCATGGAAGACTTCGTCAAAGCCGCCAGCGCAGACCCTTCCCTGCGCAATCGCGCAACGCTCAGCGCGCTCGCGCGCGATATCCTTGAGCGCGAAGTCCCTTGGCCCGCCGCGCGGCTGATCTGGCGCGCCCGCTTTGAAAAAGTCATCGACAGCTTCTTGGACGAAGAAGAAGGCCGCGCCCAAAACAGCCGCTTTCTCAAAGCCGAAGGCGAAGGCAAGCTTGACTTCAAAGACATAGGCTTCTCCCTCAAGGGAAAAGCCGACAGATTTGACTGCCTCAATGACGGCACGCTCGCGATTTATGATTACAAAACAGGCACGCCGCCGAGCCCGAAGATGCGCAAACATTTTGACAAACAGCTCCCCCTCACAGCCGCCATGGCCTCTGAGGGCGCGTTCAAGGATATTCCCGCCCAAACCGTCGGAAAGCTCGCCTATATCGGCCTCGGCTCTGACGCTGGCGAAGCCCTGCTCAAAGCTGAAGAATACGAAACAGCGACCGTCCTCGCCGAGTTCAAAGAGCTGATCGTAGCCTTCCTTGATCCCGACAAAGGCTACCCCTCGCGCCGCGCAGTCCAGAAAGAGGGCTTCGCAGGCGATTATGATCACCTCGCACGCTTCGGCGAATGGAGCAGCACCGACGACCCCGTGAAAGAGGTGTTAACATGAGCGCGCGCCCCAATGACGCCACAATCGCCCAGATCGATGCCGCGCGTCCCGATGCCTCCACATGGCTCTCCGCCAATGCTGGCTCAGGCAAAACCCGCGTGCTCACAGACCGCGTGGCGCGGCTCTTGCTTGAGGAGGTTGACCCGCAAAATATCCTCTGCCTGACCTATACCAAGGCCGCCGCCTCCGAGATGCAAAACCGCCTGCTCAAGCGGCTCGGCACATGGGCGATGAAGCCTGATCTAGAGCTTCAAAAAGAGCTGGCCGAGCTTGGCGCTGCCGTTGGCGCCGATCCGGGCTATTACAAAAACGCCCGCCGCCTCTTTGCCAAAGCGATCGAAACACCGGGTGGCTTGCGCATCCAGACGATCCACTCGTTCTGCGCCTCGCTCCTGCGCCGTTTTCCGCTCGAAGCGGGCGTGACCCCGCAGTTTACCGAACTCGACGAGCGCTCCTCCGCCCAGTTGCGCGAGCAAGTCGCAGATGATCTCGCCAGCTCTTCGGAGGGCAAGGTTCTGCTCGACATGATCAGCCACCTCGGCGGCAACGAATTCGAGAAGTTCACAGCCAGTATAGTCTCTAATAAAGCGAAATTTGCTTCTGAACTGACGCTTGATGAGGTCTATCAAGCCTTCAACATTCCCACTGGTTTCACCCAAGATATGCTCTTCTCCGAGGTCTTCCTTGGTGACGAAACAGACCTGATTGCGCAGCTCTTGCCCTTTCTCGCAGCCGGCTCTCCAAATGATGTGAAGGCCCACGCAAAGCTCTCGAAAGTGACGGGCCCAAATCTTGGCACACTGCTTATTTTTGAGTCAGCTTTTCTCACGGGGTCTAGCGCGAAAGAGCCGTTCACAGCCAAGCTTACCAACTATGCCACGGCTCAGACGCTCAAAAACCTTGGCACGCTCGCCCCCAAAATCGAAGCACTGATCCTGCGTGTCGAAGCCGCACGCCCGCGCCGTATCGCCATCTCCGCTGCCCAAAGCACGCGCGCCCTTCACGCTTTCGCCCGCGCCTTCCTTGCGCGCTACGATGCCGTCAAGCAGGCGCGCGGCTGGCTTGATTTTGATGATCTTATCCTCAAGACAAAAGCGCTGCTCACAAACCCCCAAGTCGCCGAGTGGGTGCTCTATCGCCTTGATGGCGGGATTGATCATATCCTTGTCGATGAGGCGCAAGATACCTCCCCCGAGCAATGGGCCGTAATCGAAGAGCTGGCCCGCGAAATCACATCAGGCCAAGGCGCACAGGCCGAAAAGCCCCGCACCATCTTTGTGGTCGGTGACAAAAAGCAGTCGATTTATTCCTTTCAGGGCGCCGATGCGGCCGAGTTCGGGCGAATGCAGAGCCTGTTTTCCGAAAAGCTCTCGCTTCACGAAGAGCCGCTCCATAGCCGCAATCTTGCCTATTCCTTCCGGTCCGCTTCCGCCATTCTCAACATAGTCGATGCCGTCTTTGAGGCGCAAGACGGCGCAGGGTTTGACGCCGACGCGCGCCACATCGCCTTTCACACAACACTTCCAGGCCGCGTCGATATCTGGCCAATCGTTGAGAAAAACGACAAAGCAGAAGATCCGCCTTGGTATGAGCCTCTCGATATTCTCACACCAGATGATCCTGTCTCTCTGCTCGCAGCAAGGATCGCCAGCAATATCAGGCATATGATCGACAGCAAAACGCTGATCCCGACAGAGCTTAAAGACGGCACATGGCAGGCCCGCCCCATTCATGAGGGGGATATTCTCATTCTGCTCCAGAGCCGCTCCGAGTTGTTTCACGAGATTATCCGTGCCTGCAAGCTCGCGGGGCTTGAGGTCGCGGGGGCTGACAGGCTGCGCATTGGCGAGCAAATCGCAGTGAAAGATATCACAGCGCTACTCAAATTTCTCGCCACCCAAGAAGATGACCTCTCGTTCGCCGCCGCCCTGCGCTCGCCGCTCTTTGGCTGGTCCGAACAAGAGCTATTTACGCTGGCTGCGTCTCGCAAAGGCTACCTCTGGGAGGCTCTTCGCGCTGAAACAGAGACACATTCCGCCACGGTTGACGTGCTCAACGACCTGCGCCGTGTGACCGACTTTTTGCGCCCCTATGATCTGATCGAGCGCATTCTCACACGCCACAAAGGCCGCCAGAATATCCTCGCACGGCTGGGCTATGAGGCCGAAGACGCGCTTGACGCCTTTCTCACGCAGGCCCTTCATTACGAGCGCGCCTCCGTGCCCTCTCTCACAGGGTTTCTCAGCTGGCTCGAAAGCGACGACCCCGAAATCAAGCGCCAGACCGAGGCCGCTGGCAAGCGCATCCGCGTGATGACAGTGCATGGCTCCAAAGGCCTGGAGGCACCCATCGTCATCATGCCCGATACAGCCGACCGCAGAAACGAATTCAGAGGCCAGATCGTCTCTGCCGAGGGCACAGCGCTTTACAAGCAAAGCAAAGACGACTCCCCCGCCGTTCTACAAAAAGCGGTGGATCAAAAGATCGCCGCGCAGCAGGCAGAACGGGAACGGCTGCTCTACGTTTCCATGACCCGGGCTGAAAAGTGGCTCATTATCGCCGCCGCAGGCGAAGCCAAAGCTGGCGGCACAAGCTGGTATGAGTCTGTCTCTAACGCTGCCCAAAAGCTTCCATTTGAAGCGCTCGACCAAAATGGGCAAATGATCCAGAGGCTCGACTCAGGCGACTGGACCGCGCTCGTTGATCACACCCAAACTGACCTGCCCACAGACGAAGACACCCCTCTTGATGCCTTATTCTTACAAGCCGCACCTGATGGCCCAACACGCCCACAAACCGTATCCGCCTCAAAGCTCCCTGGCCCAAAGGCGCTTTCTGGCGCCGAGGGCCTTGATGAAGCTTCGGCCATGCGCTTTGGCACAAAGGTCCACTTGCTCTTGGAACACCTCCCCGATGTCCCCCCCGCCGACCGGCCGGCAGTGGCACAAGCTCTGCTGTCAGACCTTGATGTGATCGACGAAAACAAGGCCGTTTGGGCAGAAGTAGAGACTATTTTAACAAATCCGGCCCTCGCCTCTCTCTTCGCGCCCGATACGCTCTCCGAAGTCGCCCTGAGCGCGCCCAGCGCCACCTTGGGCAAGCGCTTACACGGTGTTATTGATAAGCTCCTGATATCTGAAGACCGCATCCTTGCCGTTGATTTCAAAACAAACGCCACCCTCCCCAAAAGCGCTGAGCAAACCCCTCTCGGCATCCTGCGCCAGATGGGCGCTTACAGCGAGGCGCTCGCCCTCATCTATCCCAACCACCAGATCGAAACAGCCATCCTCTGGACCAAAACCGCCAGCCTGATGACGCTTCCTCATGATCTTGTGATGAAAGCCTATCAAGACACTACATATCTTGACGATCTGCCCCACACTACCTAGGTTCTGGCCAAGCAAACCAAAATTCCATTAGGAGAAAATCAATGGCAACTGTTGCTGTCACCGACGACACATTCGACGCCGAAGTCAAAAATTCCGATATCCCCGTTGTGGTCGATTTCTGGGCCGAATGGTGCGGCCCCTGCAAACAGATCGGCCCGTCGCTCGAAGAGCTTTCTGCCGAAATGGAAGGCAAAGTCAAAATCGTAAAAGTCGACGTTGACTCAAACCCGAATTCCGCCGCCGCCATGGGCGTTCGCGGCATCCCGGCGCTCTTCGTGTTCAAAGGCGGCGAGCCTGTGGCAAACCTCTCAGGCGCCCGCCCGAAAGCCCAGCTCCAGAGCTGGATCGAAGAGGCCCTCTAAGCCTCTCGCCCGTTTCAAAAGAAAACCCCGCCTCAGCGCGGGGTTTTTTATGCGATCCAGCCAGCGTTGCGAAAGCGTCGCGCAATTTGCGCCTCAGCATCCTCTCGCCCCGCGTTGATCGACATTTCTTGCCAAAACCACCACAGATAACGCGCGTAATCAGGCCTCATATCCAAGGCGCGCCCAAGCGCCGCCTCAGCTCCAATTTCATGCACATTCGCCGCAATATGGTGAAAATCAATCTTGCCAAACAGCACTGCAGGTTTCTCAAAGAAATACCCGAAAAAAGCAGCTCCCGAGTTTTGACTGACGACATAATCACAGGCGGGCAAATACCGCTCCATCTGGCCCATCACGACAGTGACCCGCTCAAAGCGATGCTCGAATTTTTCCAGCGCATCAATGTCGCTGGCCGAATACGGCTCCTTCGGGTGCATCCCGATCACAACAGACCGCTTCGGATCAGCCGCCAAAACGGCCTCAATCATCTCCAAAGGCGACGCCGCCTGAAAAGAGCGCCGCTCTGAAATCCTCCCCTGCAACGGCACATAAACATACCCCTCGCAGCGCGCCGCCGCCGCGCCAAACATCCGCTTGCGCCAGTTGCTTTCAAACTGCGTCGCCTTGGCCCCATTCACGCGCTCAGGCTCAAACGTCGCCCGCGCCACATCCCACTGCCAGCGCTTGTCACTCGCCTCAATCGCCCAGAACGGATAGGCATAGACCCGCCGCATCACCAGCGTGCGCGCGCTCATGGGCGGCCACATATGGACAAGGCCCAGCCCCTCAAAAGGCGCGTGCCGCAAGCTCTCATCTGCATAAATCACATCAAGCCCGCCGCCACGCAGCACAGCCTCAACCTTGCCTAAAAAGTTGTGCTGCCCCGCTTCGGCACTCGCCTTCATATCTGGCGCAAGAAAGATCGTCACAGGCTCGCTCATACCAAAGTGCTAGCGCCGCTCGCCCCGCCAAACAAGCCAAACCTTGTGCTCACGGCTCCAAGCCGCCATATATTCAGCCAAGTTGAAGGAGGCCCCAATGGCACAGTCAGATTTCCCCGGTTGGCACGGAACCACAATCGTCGCCGTCAAAAAAGACGGTGAAGTCGTCATCGCCGGCGATGGTCAGGTCTCCCTTGGCCAAACCGTCATCAAAGGCACCGCCCGCAAGGTCCGCCGTATCTCTCCTGGCGGGCATGATGTCCTCGTCGGTTTCGCAGGCAGCACCGCCGACGCCTTCACCCTGCTTGAGCGTCTCGAAGCCAAGCTCGAAGCCACCCCGGGCCAGCTCGTCCGCGCCTGCGTCGATCTCGCCAAAGACTGGCGCACAGACAAATATCTGCAAAAGCTCGAGGCCATGCTCCTTGTCTCTGACGGCCGCGAGCTCTTTGTCATCACAGGCGCAGGCGACGTGCTTGAGCCAGAACACAACGTCGCCGCCATCGGCTCAGGAGGAAACTTCGCCCTCGCCGCCGCTCGCGCCCAAATGGATACTCAAAAATCCGCCGAAGAAGTGGCCCGCACCGCCATGCAGATCGCCGCTGATATCTGCGTTTACACAAACGGAAACCTGACCGTAGAAACCATCAAAGGCTAAGTCCTTCCTCTTTCCCGAAATATCCTGGGGTGAATTGGCCGAAGGCCAAGAGGGGCAAAGCCCCTGCCCCCGGCGACGCCAAAGGCGACGCAACCCCTGATCAAAGCGAGACCAAACATGACAGACCTCACCCCCCGCGAAATCGTCTCCGAGCTGGACCGCTTCATCATTGGTCAGGCCGATGCCAAGCGCGCGGTCGCCGTCGCGCTGCGCTCCCGCTGGCGGCGCAAACAACTGTCAGACGATCTGCGCGATGAAGTCTATCCCAAGAATATCCTGATGATCGGGCCAACAGGCGTCGGCAAAACAGAAATTTCCCGCCGTCTTGCCAAGCTCGCGCGCGCCCCCTTTATCAAGGTGGAAGCGACCAAGTTCACAGAGGTCGGCTACGTTGGCCGCGATGTCGAACAGATTATCCGCGACCTCGTCGATGCCGCGATCTTACAGACCCGCGCGCAAATGCGCGAAGACGTCAAGTCCCGCGCCCATGAGGCCGCCCAAGAGCGCGTCATTACCGCCATAGCCGGCGAAGACGCCCGCGAAGGCACCCGCGAGATGTTCCGAAAAAAGCTCAAAGATGGCCTTCTCGATGACACGGTCATAGAACTTGATATCGCCGATACCTCCAACCCCATGGGCAATATGTTCGACATCCCCGGTCAGCCGGGAAGCCAGACGGGTATGCTCAATCTCGGCGAAATCTTTGGCAAAGCCATGGGCGGGCGCACCACGCGCAAAAAGCTCACAGTCGCCGAAAGCTATGGCGTGCTCATTTCTGAAGAAGCCGACAAACTTCTGGACGACGAGATCGTCACCAAAGCCGCGCTCGACAGCGTGGAGCAAAACGGAATTGTCTTCCTCGACGAGATCGACAAAGTCGCCACCCGCCAAGACAGCCGCGGTGGCGATGTCTCCCGCGAAGGTGTCCAGCGCGACCTGCTCCCGCTGATCGAAGGCACAACCGTCAGCACCAAACATGGCGCCATCAAAACCGATCATATCCTCTTCATCGCCTCTGGCGCCTTTCATATCGCCAAGCCGTCCGATCTCTTGCCCGAGCTGCAAGGCCGCCTGCCGATCCGCGTCGAGCTGCGCGCGCTGACAGAAGAGGATTTCGTCCGCATCCTAACCGAAACCGACAACGCCCTGACGCTGCAATATACCGCTCTCATGGCAACAGAAGAGGTCGCCGTCACCTTCACAGAAGACGGGATCAAAGCCCTCGCCAAGATCGCCGCCGAAGTGAACGCAACTGTGGAAAACATCGGCGCGCGCCGTCTCTACACCGTGCTTGAGCGCGTTTTTGAAGAGCTGAGCTTTTCTGCCCCCGACCGCACAGGTGATGCCATCACAGTCGATGCCGCCTTCGTAGAAAAGCACCTTGGCGAACTGATGAAATCTTCCGATCTGTCAGGCTACGTCCTGTAGGGTGCGCATTTATTGCGCACCTCCTCCCAAAATCGTAATTGTGGCGCATTAATCCTATCATTTATGCGCCACTTTGCGCGCTTGCCGCAGCCCACTTGCGTTATCCTCCCTGTCAGCGAACAGGAGAACACGCCATGTCAGCCCAACCATATGTCTATCAAAATATCGCCCGCGCTGTGGCCGACCACGGCGTGCAGACACTCTTTGGCCTCATGGGTGACGCCAATCTCTTCATGGTCGACAGCTTCGTGCGCGACTGCGCAGGCCGCTTTGTGCCCGCCGCCCATGAGGGCAGCTCTGTTCTCATGGCCCTCGCTTATACCCATGTCGCAGGCAAGGTCGGCGTCGCCACAGTCACCCACGGCCCCGCACTGACAAATTGCATGACAGCCCTCACCGAAGGTGCCCGCGGCCATATCCCAATGGTCCTGCTCGCAGGCGATACCCCCGCCGCCAACCCGCGCCACCTCCAGAGCATTGATCAACGCGAAGTCGTCAAAGCCACGGGCGCAGGCTTTGAACAAATGCGCACGCCCGAAACAGTCGCCATGGATGTCGCCCGCGCCTTTTACCGCGCCCAAGTGGAGCGGCGGCCCATTGTGCTCAATATGCCTGCTGATTTCATGTGGCAAGAAGCGGCGCATACGCCCCGCGTGCTCGATGTTTTCACAGCGCCGGGCGGTGTGGCCGAAGGCGAAATTCTCGACAACGCCATTGGCATGATCGCCTCCGCCCGCCGCCCGCTGATCCTTGCAGGCGCAGGTGCCGTAAACGCCCGCGAAGAGATCATCCGCCTCGCCGACCGCCTGCAAGCCCCCCTCGCCACCACGCTCAAGGCAAAAGGGCTTTTTGCCGCTCACCCCTACAATATCGACATCTTCGGCACGCTGAGCACCCCCGCCGCCTACGAGCTGATCGCCGCCTCCGATTGCATCATCTGCTTTGGCACCTCCCTGCACGACTTCACAACAGATCAGGGCAAGCTGATGAAAGACAAACGCATCGTCCAGATCGACGTGACCCCGACAGCCATAGGCGGCGGCCTTCACCCCGACGCAGCGCTGGTGGCCGACGCGGGCCTGACGGCAGAGACAATCCTCTACTGGCTTGATGAGGCCGAAATCCCCGCCAGCGGCTTCACCAACGATCTCGACATCGCCAAGCTCACAGAGCACCCCATCGGCCCCAACAAAACAGCCAAGGGCTGCGTCAATTATATCCACGCGCTTGAGCGCCTCGAAGAGGTGCTCCCCAAAAACCGCCTCCTCGTCACAGACGGGGGCCGCTTTATGACAGAGGTCTGGGTTCGCCTCTCGGTGCAAGGCCCGAAAAAATTTGTCGCCACAACAAACTTCGGCTCAATAGGCATAGGCCTGCAAGAAGCCATCGGCGCTGGCGTCGCCGCGCCCGACACACCCGTCGTTATGTTCACAGGCGATGGCGGCTTCATGATGGGCGGAATTAACGAGTTCAATACAGCCGTCCGCCTTGGCCTCGACCTGATCGTGATTGTCGCCAATGACAGCGCCTATGGCGCCGAACATATCCAGTTTATCGACCGCCAGATGGACCCCTCCCTGACAGAGTTTCACTGGCCGAGCTTCGCCGAAATTGGCGCCTCCCTCGGCGGCCAGGGCTACACAGTGCGCAACACCGCAGAGCTGGAAGACGCCCTCGCCGCGATCCCGAACCGTAAAGGCCCAATGATGATCGAGCTAAAGCTCGACCCTCACGATGTCCCTCGCATGAGGATCTGATGCGCCCCGTCTTTAGATAATTTCGTCCTCGTCAAACAGCGCTGCCTCTTCAAGCTGCGTCGTCAAATCGTCCATGGCCGCCTCGGCCAGATCTGTCGATTTCACCGCCGCAATATGAAACAGCGCGTCACCCTCATGCACAACAGGCATGACAGCGCGGCCCACAATAATCCCGCTGTATTTGGTCACAACTTCGATCTCCCGCTCACCAAACGGATCGGAAATCGCCGCAACAATATCACCCTCCTGAACGACGTCACCCTCGGCTTTGAAGGTTCGCAATAGCCCCCCAGCAGGCGCGCGCATCCAGTGGCTGTCAGAGCAGAGAAGCGAGCGCGCCTTCGGCTTGGCAATCCCCGCCGTCGGCAAAAGCCCGACCTCGCTCAAAAC
This sequence comes from Lentibacter sp., assembly GCF_965657785.1. GTDB lineage: Bacteria > Pseudomonadota > Alphaproteobacteria > Rhodobacterales > Rhodobacteraceae > Lentibacter. The sequence goes on along the minus strand of NZ_CBFHPP010000002.1, from coordinate 103,750 downwards.
GCGCAATATCCCCGCAAGCCCCGCGCGCACAGACATCTCGTCAAAGCGCATCCCCTCGCCCGCCTCATAGAGCAAAACGTCAACGCCCTTCTTCTTCGCCTCCTGCCTGAGGCTCCCCTCACGCAAAGCGCTGGTCAGAATAACCGGCGCACCAAACACCTGCGCCAGCCTCATAGTCTCACGGTTGCTCGCCGAAACTCTGACTTGCGGCAGGTTCACACGGTGAATAGCAGCCGAGTGCAAATCAATCCCGAGCGAAGAGCGCTCCACAATCTCGCTCATAAAAATATCCGCGAGACGCGAAGCCAAAGAGCCATGCGGAGAGCCGGGAAAACAGCGGTTGAGGTCGCGCCTGTCAGGCAAATACCGCGAGTGATTGAGAAAGCCGAAGGTGTTCACAATCGGCACAACAATAAGCGTCCCGCTCAGCTTCTTGAGGTTCTTCGCCCGCAAGAGCCGCCGCACAATCTCAACCCCGATCACCTCGTCACCATGAATGCCGGCGCTGACAAAAACGGTCGGCCCGTCCTTCTTCCCATGCACCACGTGCGCCGACAACGTCACAGGCGTGTGGTCCGAAAGCGTGCTGACAGGAATATTCACCGTCCGCCGCTCCCCCGCCGAAACAACCTCCCCCGCAATCTCAAACCCCTGCCGCTTGGTCATAATTTGCCCCTCAAAACCGTCACAAACGGTGTCGCAGGTTTTGAAGTGAAGTCAATTTGGTTTGCAATGTTTTGGGGGTGGAAAATCTGCGCGCAAAATTGCTTTTGCATCAGCACAAACTAGGGCTTCTTTGCGGAACTTACCCGACTCATGCAGCAGAGGCTAACGTCAGCGCCTGGGGTGGCGATCCGACAGTTCTGGAGGAGTGCTTTATGTTCGCAAAACACATCCTCAGAACGAATGGGGCCAGCTGCATAAGCCAAATCGCCAGCCCAAGGGAGGGGCTGACGATAGCCGGGCCGCTGCGCGGCTGTTAACCGGCTGGGAGTGACTCATTGCGGGTTTGCTCTGGGCTCAGAGCTTTCGTTTGCCACCCGACACCACCCCCGAACGCTCCATTAACTTAATTTCCGTTAACAAAACCTGTGTTCAGGCGGTGCACGCATGGTGCACGCAAAGTGCACGCTTATCACCCCCCTAGACTCAGCCCGCAAGGCAGGCGTTAACCCTCTGGGACGGTGCGTTTACGTTTCGGGGTTTTCTTTCGCACGGGTTTCCGCAAAAGCTGGCGGATGGATACGCTTTCTTTCCTCAGGCTCAACCTCAGATGGCTCGCCGCTGGCGCGCTTTTGACGTTTATGTCGAGCTTCGGGCAGACGTTTTTTATCTCGATTTTTGCGGGTGAAATCCGTGCCGAATTTGGCCTAAGCCACGGAGAATGGGGCGGAATTTATGCGCTCGGAACGCTCGCCTCCGCCATTGTCATGGTCTGGTCTGGCGGGCTGACCGACCGTTTCCGCGTCCGCACGCTCGGCCCCGTCGTCTTCCTCTGTCTGGCAAGCGCCTGCGCCTTCATGGCCACAAATCAAGCCGCATGGCTCCTCCCCGCCGTGATCTTCACCCTGCGCATCACAGGCCAGGGCATGAGCAGTCACATCGCCGTCGTCGCCATGGCCCGCTGGTTCACCCAAGCCCGCGGCCGCGCCCTCTCCGTCGCAGCTCTTGGCTTCTCGATTGGCGAGGCCGTTCTCCCACTCCTCTTTGTGGCGCTGCTGACAGTCTATGACTGGCGCCTTCTATGGGTCGCTGCGGCCTTGGTCGCACTCCTTGGAATTCCCGTTCTGGTGAAGCTCTTACAGCAAGAGCGCACGCCGCAATCCATGGCGCAATCCTCCCAATCCGTCGGTATGGACGGCCGCCACTGGACCCGCAATCAAGCCATGTCACATTGGCTTTTCTGGGTCATGGTGCCAGCTCTTCTTGGCCCTTCCGCCTTTGGCACAGCGCTCATGTTTCATCAGGTCCATTTCTCCGAAATCAAGGAGATATCACACCTCACTTTCGTCGCTATGTTCCCGCTCTATACAGCGGTCACAATCGCGTCGATGGTGCTTTCAGGCTGGGCGCTTGATCGGGTCGGAACACCGCGTCTCATTGTCTTTATGTATCTCCCCGCCGTGCTCGCCTTCCTTGTTTTTGGTCTTGGCCAAGGCACAGCTGGTCTGGTCCTCGGCTTCGTTCTCTTCGGCCTCACATCAGGCGCAAACTCGACGTTGCCCAATGCATTCTGGGCAGAGTTCTACGGCACAGCCTCGATCGGCTCGATCAAAGCCATGGCCGCCGCCGTCATGGTGCTTGGCTCCGCCATTGGGCCTGGCCTTACAGGCTGGGGGATTGACGCAGGCATCAGCCTAGAAACGCAGTATATCGCTGTTGCAGTCTATTTTCTGTTGTCGAGTGTGATCCTCTTCATAGGTGTGCGCAAAGCCGCACAGCGTTTACCTCTTCGGATGGCCTAAGCTTGTTATTAATGGCCTTGATGACTAAGACACCATAAGCAGCCAACCCTATGGCTCGGAGATGAGGCCCAATGACCAAAGTTGATGATGTTTCTATCGTTCGCACAGCCCATCGTGTGCTCAAAACAGAAGCAAATGCGATCCTTGAAATGATCGACACGCTGCCGGATGACTTTGCAGATGTCATCAAGCTGATCCTCAAGACAGAGGGTCGCGTGATCATTTCTGGGGTGGGAAAATCGGGCCACATCGGGCGCAAGATTTCGGCCACTTTGGCGAGCACAGGAACGCCCTCCTATTTCGTTCATGCCTCCGAAGCGAGCCATGGCGACTTGGGCATGATCACATCTCACGATATCGTCGTGCTTATTTCAAACTCGGGCGAGACGCAGGAGTTGCGCGATATCCTCCTGCACACCCGCCGTTTCAACATTCCACTTGTCGGAATTTCCTCCAAGATCGACAGCACCCTGTTGCAGTCGGCTGACTTCAAACTCAATCTCCCCAACCTGCCCGAAGCCTGCGCCATTGGTATGGCGCCGACAACCTCGACAACACTCACTCTCGCCCTCGGTGATGCGCTCGCAGTGGCCGTCATGGAGCAGCGCGGGTTTGGCTCTGACGACTTCCTCAAGAACCACCCCGGCGGCAAGCTCGGCGCACAGCTCTCGCGCGTCGCTGATTTGATGCACAAAGGCGAGAAAGTCCCGACAGTCGAGGCTGACACCCCGATGTCAGATGTGCTTCTGTCGATGACATCCAAGGGTTTCGGCATCACTGGCGTTCTGAAAGACGGCGTGCTCATCGGCGTAATATCTGACGGCGACTTGCGCCGCCACATGGGCAATCTCATGGAGAAAACCGCCCGTGAAATCGCCACGCTCAATCCAGTCACAATAACGCCAGAGCTTTTCGCAGCCCAGGCGCTCGCGCTTCTCAACGACAAGAAAATCTCGGCGCTCATGGTGGTAGATGCTGCAAAGCGCCCTGCTGGTATTGTCCATATTCACGATCTCTTGCGCGCAGGTGTTGCATGAAAACAGTTGTCCTCATCCCCGCCCGCTACGCTTCCACGCGCTATCCCGGCAAGCCGCTGGCAACCCTGCGCCAAAAAGACGGCAGCGAAAAATCCCTGATCCAGATGAGCTATGAAGCCGCCAGCCAGATCGGCGGCGTTTCAGAGGTTTATGTCGTCACCGATGATGCGCGGATCCGTGAGGCGTCCGAGGCTTTTGGCGCACAAGTGATCATGACAAGCCCCGCGCGCGAAAACGGAACAGCCCGTGTCGGCGAGGCTGTCGAGGTCGCTGCGCTTGACGCTGATCTGATCGTCAATTTTCAAGGCGATGCGCCCCTCACGCCACCTTGGTTTGTCGAAGACTTGATCACAGCCATGAAAACGGACGAGACAGCGCAAATGGCCACGCCCGTCTTGCAATGTGACGCGCAAACTTACGCAATGTTCAAAGAAGACCGCGCCGCTGGCCGCGTTGGCGGAACAACAGCTGTCTTTGGTGCCGAGGGCCGCGCGATCTATTTTTCCAAAGAGGTCTTGCCCTATATCGACGCGGGCAAAGTCCCTTCCGAAAACATCCCCGTCTATCATCACGTTGGCGTCTACGCCTACCGCCCCGATGCGCTCAAAGCCTATATCAGCTGGCCTGAGTGTCAGCTCGAAAAGCTCGAAGGGCTGGAACAGCTGCGCTTCCTTTACAATGGCGTTGCGGTAAAATGTGTAGAAGTTGAAGCCCGTGGGCGTCTCTTCTGGGAGTTAAACAACCCTGAAGATGTAGCACGGATTGAAAAGGTATTGGCAGAACAATGACAAAAGTAATCGACATCAACGGCCTCAAAATCGGCGGCAACGAACCCTTCGCACTCATCACAGGCCCTTGCCAACTCGAAAGCTTGGACCATGCCCGCATGATGGCCGAAAAGATTGCCGAGGCCTGCGCCCCCACAGGCACGGGCTTCATCTTCAAGGCCAGCTACGACAAAGCCAACCGTTCCTCAATCAGCACCAAGCGTGGCCTTGGCATGGAAGAGGGCCTCACGATCCTCTCCAAAATTCGCGATGAGTTCGGCTGTCCGATCCTCACAGATGTGCATGATGCCCGCCAATGCGCTCCCGCCGCCGAAGCGGTCGATGTGATCCAGATCCCCGCGTTTCTTTGCCGCCAGACAGACCTGCTTCTCGCCGCTGGCGAGACGGGAGCCGCAATCAACGTCAAGAAAGGCCAGTTCCTCGCGCCGTGGGATATGGGCAATGTCGCCGAGAAAATCGCCAGCACAGGCAACGCGCGCATCATGCTGTGTGATCGCGGCACAAGCTTTGGCTACAACACTCTGGTCTCTGATTTCCGCGGCCTGCCGATCATGGCGGCAACAGGCTATCCCGTTGTGTTTGATGCAACCCACTCTGTCCAGCAACCTGGCGGCCAAGGCACAACATCAGGCGGCCAGCGTGAGTTCGCCCCCGTTCTGGCGCGCGCCGCTGTGGCTGTGGGTGTGTCTGCGCTATTTATCGAAACACATGAAGACCCCGACAGCGCGCCCAGCGATGGGCCAAACATGATCCCGATTGAAGAGATGCAGGCCCTTATCGGCAATCTCGCCCGTTACGACAGTATCAGTAAAGAAAGTTAATCTATGAAAGTTACGCCCACCGCGCTTCCCGATATCCTCGTAATTGAGCCCGCGCGCCACGGCGACTCCCGCGGCTTCTTTTCCGAAAGCTGGAACAAAGCACGTCTTCAGGAACACGGACTCTCCGTAGATTTTGTGCAAGACAATCACTCCCTCTCGTCCGCCGTCGGAACCGTGCGGGGCCTTCACTTTCAAGCACCACCAAACGCCCAAGCCAAGCTCGTGCGCTGCGGGCGCGGCGTTCTCTTTGATGTCGCCGTCGATATCCGCAAGGGCTCGCCCACTTACGGCCAGTGGGTCGGTGAAGAGCTGAGCTTTGAAAATGGCAAACAGCTCTTCATTCCCGAAGGCTTCGCCCACGGCTTCATCACCCGCACACCCGACACCGAAATTATCTACAAGTGCAACGCCTACTATGCCCCAGAGTCAGACGGCGCGATCCTGTGGGACAGCTGCGGCATAGACTGGGGCTTTGACAGCGCACCAGAGCTGAGCGGCAAAGATGCTGGCGCAACGCCCTTCGCCGAGTTTGACAGCCCGTTCACATGGGAGGGCGCAGCATGAAACTTCTTGTCACAGGCGGCGCTGGCTTTATTGGCTCGGCAGTTGTTCGCCTCGCCGTATCGCGCGGCCATGAGGTGGTTAACCTTGATGCGCTCACATATGCAGCTTGCCTCGAAAACGTGGCAAGCGTGGCTGACAGCCCGCTTTATAAATTTGAACAGGCCGACATTCGTGATCTCTCGGCACTTGAGGCAATCTTTGCGAAACACCAGCCTGACGCCGTCATGCACCTCGCCGCAGAAAGCCATGTCGACCGCAGCATTGATGGCCCCCAAGCCTTTATCGAAACAAACGTGATGGGCACCTACAATATGCTGCAAGCCGCGCGGCAGTATTGGGAAACCTGCGGCAAGCCCGAGACCTTCCGCTTTCATCACATCTCGACAGACGAAGTCTTTGGCTCGCTCGGTGGGACGGGCCAGTTTACAGAAGAAACGCCTTATGATCCTCGCTCGCCCTATTCGGCCTCCAAGGCCAGCTCCGATCATCTCGTGCGCGCTTGGGCCGAAACATACGGCTTGCCGATCGTTCTCACGAACTGTTCAAACAATTACGGCCCCTACCACTTCCCTGAAAAGCTGATCCCCGTGGTGATCCTCAGCGCGCTTGCTGGCAAGCCTATCCCGATCTATGGCAAAGGCGAAAACGTGCGCGACTGGCTCTATGTCGAAGACCACGCCGATGCACTCCTGCTGGTGCTTAAGAAGGGCGCAGTTGGCCGCAGTTACAATATCGGCGGCGAAAACGAACGCAGCAATCTTGAGCTTGTCCAAACCATCTGTACCATTCTTGATGCGCTCAAGCCCGCGTCCGCGCCTTACGCAGACCTGATCGAATTCGTCACAGACCGCCCCGGCCACGACCTGCGCTACGCGATTGACCCGACACGCCTTCGTAACGAACTCGGCTGGCAGCCCTCCGTGACGGTTGAGGAAGGGTTGGAAAAAACCGTGCGCTGGTATCTGGACAATGAAACATGGTGGAAGCCGCTCCTTGCCCGCGCAGGTGTTGGCGAAAGGTTGGGCCGCGCATGAGCATTCTTGTTTTTGGCAAAACAGGCCAAGTGGCGTGCGAACTTCGCCGTCTTCACCCCGAATTCACATATCTCAGCCGTGCCGAGGCAGACCTTTCAAATCCTGAAACCTGCGGCGAAGCCATTCTCAAGGCCAAGCCCAGCGCTGTGATCAATGCCGCCGCCTATACCGCTGTTGACCGCGCCGAAGAAGAGGAAGCACTCGCCCACGCCATAAACGCAGAGGCCCCTGCAACCATGGCGCGCGCCTGCGCCACGCTCGGGATCCCCCTCGTTCATATCTCGACCGATTATGTGTTTGACGGCAGCGGCGAAAGCCCGCGCAGCCCTGATGCGCCAACCGCGCCAATCAATGCTTATGGCCGCACCAAGCTTGCTGGCGAAGAGGCCATCCGCGCAAGCGGCGCGCTTCATGCAATCCTGCGCACATCTTGGGTTTTTTCCGCCCATGGCAACAACTTTGTCAAAACAATGCTGCGCCTTTCAGACACCCGAGATGCGCTCGGCATTGTCTCAGACCAAATCGGCGGCCCGACACCCGCCTCAGCCATAGCCGCCGCTTGCGCAAAAATCGCGACCGAAATATCCAAGAGTGGCACATACCACTTTTCTGGCGCCCCGGACACAAACTGGGCTGATTTTGCCAGCGAAATATTTTCGCAATCAAATCGGGATATTACGGTGACTGGCATTGCAACATCTGACTATCCTACGCCAGCAAAACGGCCCCTCAACTCAAGACTCGATTGTGCCGCGCTCCAGTCAGATTTCAACATCGTTCAACCTCTTTGGAAACAAGAGCTCGTAAAAGTAATAAGTGAGTTAATATGACACAACGCAAAGGCATCATCCTCGCAGGCGGCTCAGGCACGCGCCTCTATCCGATCACCATAGGCATCTCCAAACAGCTCTTGCCGATCTATGATAAACCGATGATCTACTATCCCCTCTCGGTGCTTATGTTCGGCGGTATCCGCGAGATCGCGATTATCACAACACCCCAAGACCAAGAGCAATTTCAGCGCACTCTGGGCGACGGGTCACAATGGGGCCTTACCCTCACCTATATCACACAACCCTCGCCTGACGGGCTGGCGCAAGCCTACCTCCTCGCCGAAGACTTCCTTGACGGCGCGCCCAGCGCAATGGTTCTGGGCGACAACATCTTTTTTGGTCATGGCCTCCCAGAAGTGCTTGCCGCCGCCGATCAGATTGAAACAGGCGGAACCGTTTTTGGCTACCGTGTCGCTGACCCCGAGCGCTACGGTGTTGTCGATTTTGCCAAAGACGGCACAGTGAAGTCGATCGTCGAAAAGCCTGCAAACCCGCCGTCAAACTACGCTGTGACGGGTCTCTATTTCCTCGACGGTTCGGCCCCCAAACGCGCGGCTCAAGTCAAACCGTCCGAGCGTGGCGAGCTTGAAATAACATCACTTTTGGAAAGCTATCTTCACGATGGCCTTCTCAATGTTCAGCAAATGGGCCGTGGCTACGCTTGGCTTGATACAGGCACGCATAGCTCGCTGCTTGACGCAGGAAACTTTGTGCGCACCTTATCAGAGCGCCAAGGCCTGCAAGTCGGCAGCCCCGAAGAGATCGCTTATTCTCGTGGCTGGATCACTGCCGCAGACTTGCAAAAGCGCGCCGAGAGCTTTGCCAAAAATGCCTACGGGCAATATCTGCTCAATCTCTTGAAATAAATCAGCGCTGGCGGCGCAGATAAACATAATATGCGCCGCCCCCGCCATGACGCAAATGCGCCTCGCTGATCTGCAAAACAAGCTGCGACAAAGGCGGCGTGGTGAGCCACTGCGGAACCTGATGACGCAAAACGCCGAGCCGAACAGGAATAGGCCCGCCGTCGTCGCGCGCCTTGCCCTTTCCTGTCACAACAAGCAACAGGCGCTTCTGGCTTTGATAGGCTTTCATGACAAACGCCGTCAGACGCGGGTGCGCCTGATCTTGCGTCATCCCGTGCAAATCAATCTTCGCATCAGGCTTCAGCTTACCTTGCTTGAGCTTGCCATGCGCCTTCTTGTCCATCTGCACTGGCGCTTTTTTCACGCGCTCGCGAATATCAGGCAGCACATCATGCGCAGGCTGATAGGCCTGCGCTCGCGCAGATATCTCAAAGCTTGGCATCGCCTCCAAAGCCCGCTTCTGGGCAGGCTTTGACGCGCGCAGAGCGTCCTTTGCCGTCGCGCGCTTGGGGTGCATCGGCACAGCCGTTTCAGCCACTTTGCCCCAAAGCTCAAGTTCCTCCTTATGAAGCTTGCGACGGCTCATTGCGCATCCACAGGCAAATAGGCATAGGCGCGCTGGATCGGCATCAAAACGATCATCCGCCCGGGGTCTTTCAGTCGCCCCGCCTTAAGCCCTGCTTCATCACCCGTTCCAAAGAAAATATCCGCCCGCTGCGCGCCTTTTATAGCCGAGCCGGTGTCTTGGGCGATCATGAGTTTGCGGATCTTGCCCTTACCGTTCTTTTCAACCCAAACCGGCGCTCCCAGCGGGGTATACCGCGGATCCACAGCAACCGTTCGCATCTCTGTCACAGAGCGGTTCATCGCCCCAAGCGGGCCAAGCTCTGCGGGCACTTCGCTCACTTCGCGAAAGAACACATAAGACGGATTGTGGCGCAACAGTTCCAACCCGTCGACAGGGTTACGGCGCACCCAATTCTTAATCACCTGCGCCGAGACCTGATGTGCATTATAAACGCCTCGCCGCACAAGCTCCCGCCCGATCGAGCGATACTCATGCCCGTTCTTACCGCCATAGCCCACGCGGATATGCCGCCCGTCAGGAAGCCTGATCCGTCCCGAGCCCTGGATTTGCAAAAAGAACAGCTCGACCGCATCATCAACCCAAGCAATCTCAAGGCCGCGCCCTTCCATAGCGCCCGTTTCTTCCATCTCCCGACGGCTCAGCCATGAGCCGTCCCGCGCCTCGGGCGGAAGCTTATAAATCGGAAAGCGGAACCGCGCCGAGCGATACAAATCGCCCTCAAGCTCTGGCTCGAAATACCCTGTGAACAGCGCGGGCTTGCCATCGCTGATTTCAACAGGACGAAAAAACATTTCAAAAAATGCCTTGGCGTTGGTCTGGTCTTCTGCCGCGCGACACAGGCCCTTCCAGTCAGGTGACTTCATATCGCGGCAGGTGTTGAGAAAGACAGTCAGCGCCTCGGCGTGGTTGTCGTCTTCCCAGCCGTCCAGCTCGGAAAACTCAAGAATACGGACATCCGTTTCTTCAGCGGCGCTTGCAGCTCCTGTCATGACCAGTCCAGCCGTTATTGCCGCTAATAGAAAACGCTTCATTCACCCGTGGCAACCAAAATCCAGTTTGGATCGTTCACGCCCATTTCGCGCTCGAACGTCCAAATATCTTTCTGGGTTTTAACTTTGCCCTCTTTACCCTCAACAATCTCGCCAGCACTGTCTCGCACAACAGATGTCAGCTCGCCAATAAATTTCATAGAAATTTCAGCTGTGCCACTTGCAGCATGGAACTCTGCGGAGTGGATAGACACTTCGCGCACACCGATAAATTCGGCTTCAACAGTGAGGCCTTTCTTCTCGCGGGCCTCCACAACCTGCGCAAAGACATCATGGACCTCATCTGAGATGTAAGGCTTGATCTCGGCCAATTCGCCGCGCTCAAACCCCATGAGAATAAACTCATAAGCACTGCGCGCCCCTGACAGAAACCCGCCAACTTCAAAAGAAGGCTCGCGCTGTTTCATCTGCGCCAGCGCCTTGGCCGTCTCACTACCTTCTTCGGCATGGTCTGTGATATCCTGATCAGGACCGCCCTCAATCACTTCAAACTTATGTTTGCGCTCCTCCAGCCCCGCTGGTGGAACGCTTGGGGCCTCAAAGCCATCGCGCGTGCCAAGGACGCTCCGCAACCGCAAGATTAGAAAAATCGCAATTCCGGCAAGGACAAGCAACTGGAGAATGGGCAAATTCATGTAAACCTCATTAAGTGAGCGTGGCAAATGGCGCTATCAGCACCTATGTAGGTTATGGGCGTGTTCAAGTCTACTACGCCCAATGACAAGCAGGAGATTAAGAAAATGTGGCTCTTAATAGCGTTTATCGCAGTGCCCCTGATAGAAATCGCACTTTTTATTCAGGTTGGCGGCGCCATAGGCCTTTGGCCGACGCTTCTTATCGTGGTTCTCACGGCCATGGCCGGAACCTCTTTAATGCGCAATCAGGGCGCATTGGCCCTGAACAATCTGCGCAGCTCGTTCAATGACCTGCGCGACCCGACAGAGCCTCTGGCCCACGGAGCCATGATCCTGTTTTCAGGCGCGCTTCTACTCACACCCGGATTTTTCACGGACGCTTTGGGCTTTCTGTTGCTTATCCCCGCTGTCCGTCAGGCCGTCTTTTCTTATGTGCGCAGTCGCGTAAGTGTTCAAAGCTTCTCCAGCCGCCCAGATCAACAGCCCCGTGGTAGCGCCCGAAGCGACGTCATCGACGGTGAGTATCACGAAATCAGCGAGACAAAGCGCCAAACCCATCCGCCTTCAGGCTGGACAAAACACTAGGGCATTGAGGCTCGCTTGCCTTCTTGCTAAGGCAGTCCACAAGAGTTTGTTCAAGACTGTTCAATGGAGAAAATCATGGCCGAGAATGGCGCAGCAGAAGCACCCGTCGAAACACCGCAAATCAAAATGAACGTGGTCAACCAGTTCATCCGCGACCTGTCGTTTGAAAATATCCTCGCCCAAAAAGGCGTGCAAGGCGAAGTGACGCCCGATGTAAACGTTCAGGTCAATCTCGACGCAAAAAAGCGCTCCGCCGAGCACCAATATGAAGTCGCGATCAAGTTAGCCGTCACATCTGTGAACAAAACCAATACCGCAGAAAAGCTCTTTCTGATGGAAGTGGATTATGTCGGTATCTTCAATATCGAGGGCGTTCCAGAAGACCAGCTGCACCCATTCTTGCTGATAGAGTGCCCGCGCCTTCTGTTCCCGTTCCTGCGCCGCATTGTGTCTGACGTGACACGCGATGGTGGCTTCCCGCCACTCAACCTCGAAACAATCGACTTTATGGCGCTTTACCGCCAAGAGCTGATGCGCCGTCAGGCCGACGAAGGCAAAAAACTCGACGCCTGATTACCCCAGCTTTTTCCAAAGTGCGCCGTCGCCCAAGCTTTCTACAAAAGCGTCATGGGCGGCGGCTTCTTTTTGGCTGATGCGCGCGGGTAAAGGCGTTTTGCGCGGCTGCGGACGCCAACGGCCAACAGTGTCGGTCGTTTCGTCCACAGAATGGCTCGACAGCGCAAAGTCAGGCTGCTTGCCGCCAATCAGCTCAAGATAAACCTCCGCCAGAATTTCCGAGTCAAGCAAAGCGCCGTGAAGCGTGCGCGAGGAGTTGTCGATATTGAAGCGGCGGCACAAAGCATCAAGAGACGCTGGCGAGCCGGGGAATTTCTTGCGCGCAATCTCAAGCGTATCCAGCGCCTGACTCATCGGAAGCAACGGCAGGTTCATCCACTTCAATTCAGCGTTGAGAAACTTCATGTCAAATGCCGCGTTGTGAATAACGAGCGTAGAATCCTGCACAAAATCAAGAAAAGCCTGACCGATCTGGGCAAATTTGGGCTTATCCGCCAAAAACTCGTCGCCCAAACCATGCACAGCAAAGGCCTCTTGCGGCATCCCACGCTCAGGGTTGATATACTGGTGATAAGTCCGCCCTGTTGGCATATGGTTGAAAAGCTCAACCGCACCAATCTCAACAATGCGGTCGCCCTGCATCGGCTCAAAGCCCGTGGTCTCTGTATCCAGAACGATTTCACGCATCGGTCAGCCCTGCCCTTATCTCTTTTACAATAGCCTTCACCTGCGCTTCAGCGCCCGAAAGCGTATCCGTTGTAATAACATAATTCGCCCGCGCGCGCTTTTCCACATCGGGCATTTGCTTGGCTCTGATCGCCTCAAACTGCGCTTCGCTCATGGTCCCGCGCTCAAGCACCCGCGCACGCTGCGTTACCTCATCAACAGTAACAACGACAACAGCGTCCATCATATCTTCACTGCCCTTTTCAAACAGCAGCGGAATATCAAAAACCAGAATATCGCTCGCCACTGTTTCAGCAAAATTGGCGCGATCCGCCGCCACCAAAGGATGAACGATCTTTTCTATCTCGGCCAAAGCCTTCACGTCAGCGCCAATGATTTCTTTCAAGACCTCCCGAGAGACGGCCCCGTCAATCACAGCCCTCGGAAACGCCGCCTTCATAGGTGCAACAGCCAAACCACCCACACCATAGAGCCGGTGCACAGCCGCATCCGCGTCCCAAACAGAGCAGCCTTCAGCGGCAAACATCTTTGCCGTGGTGGATTTTCCCATTCCGATGGAGCCTGTCAGCCCAAGACGATACACCATCAGCGCAACACAGCCGCGCGGGTTTCATCTGTCACTTGCGGCCTGACGCCAAACCAGCGCTCAAAGGCTGGCACAGCCTGATGCAGAAGCATCCCGAGGCCGTCGACAGTCACACAGCCAGCCTTGTTGGCCTCGTTGAGCAAATGAGTCACCAGAGGTGCATAGACAAGATCAGTCACCAAAGCCCCCTTTTGCAAGCCGTCAAGCGGAACCCGAAGAGGCGGTTTCCCGACCATGCCAAGCGAGGTGGTGTTGATCACAGTCGTTGCATCTTCAAGCATATTGCCCGCCTGAACCCAATCAACCACGCGCACACGATTGCCAAAATCAGCCTTAAGGTTCTCCGCGCGCGCCTTTGTGCGGTTTGAAATCATAATTTCAGGCACACCCACCTCAACAAGCGCCGCAATAACAGCGCGCGCCGCACCGCCAGCGCCAAGGATCGCCGCTGGCCCCGCCTTCGGGTCCCAATCAGGCGCTTTCTGCCGCAAGTTTTGAATAAAGCCGTAGCTGTCTGTGTTGTCCGCGTGGATTTTCCCGTCCTTGCGGAAAATAAGCGTGTTCGCCGACCCGATCAGCGCCGCACGGTCCGTCACCAGATCAGCAAACTCCATAACCTTTTCTTTGTAAGGCACCGTCACATTCACGCCGACAAACCCCATTTTGGGCAGCGTTTTAACAATATGCTCAAGATCCTCTTGCGCCACATCAATCGGGACATAATGCCCGGCAATCCCATGTGTCTTCAGCCAATGCATATGCAAGGCTGGCGATTTTGAGTGCGCAATCGGCGAGCCAATAACACCCGCCAATGGAATTTTGTTCAAACTCATGCCTTAAGGTCTCCCGAGACAGTCAAGTAATTGATCATTTCTATGAGTGGCAAACCAAGGATCGTAAAATAATCGCCCTCGATACGGCTAAAGAGCCGCACACCCTCTTCTTCTAGCTTATAGCCCCCGACCGAGCTTTGAAGGCTGGGCCAATTCCGGTCAACATATTCCTCAAGATATGAGTCCGAAATGTCGCGCATATAGAGCCTTACTTGCCCGACATGACGCCAAAGGGGTTCCAACTTATGATAAATCACAACTGCCGACAGCAAACTATGACGCTTCCCACGCAGGGCTTTGAGCTGTTCTATCGCCTCTTCTGGCGTTTGGGGTTTTGACAAGATCCGCCCGTTAATATCGAGCACCTGATCACAGCCGATCACCAGCTTTTCAGGATATTTCGCGCCAATCTTGCGGGCCTTCGTTTCGGCAAGCGTATCTGCAATGTCCCGTGGCGTTGCCTCTTCTTCAATAAGAGACTTCTTTATCATTTCTTCATCAATACGAGGCACAATCGCCTCATAGGCAATTCCTGCGTTAAAAAGCATTTGCCCCCGTATCGCCGACCCTGAAGCAAGAACAATCTGCCGTGCCATGTGGATAACTCCCGTAAATCTTGACGGACAGTTAATGCACAAAAGGGAGCACAATCAACGCCACCTTCCAAAACGGGGAAAACGCGGGTGCCTCACCGTGTTATTGTGACTCACCTGACAGGTGGAAAAGGATAACTCCTGACGCCGCTCAAAAGACCTCTGCGCTCCGTCATACACAGATTCTCCACAGGCATTTTGTTAATTCATTTTTAACTTATTCTATAGTTAACAGATAGTTAGCGTTTATCAGGTTTCTACAAGGTCTGGTTCTCAGAGAAAATATACACATCTGAGTAACCTTATGGACAACTCGATAATCCACAGATTTGAGCCTCCCTACATAATCATCAACCTTTCTTTCTTTTATATTTATTATTAAGGGGTGACCGAAAGGATAGTGAATATGTCTGATCTTTTGTCCGATCTATATCCATGGACCAAATCGCTCCATATCATGTCAGTCATGGCTTGGATGGCTGGACTGTTCTATCTGCCCCGCCTGTTCGTGCATCACACAGAACAAAGCAAATCAGGCGATGAAAAAGATGTACTCTTTCAAATGATGGAGCTTAAGCTCTTCAAGCTGATCATGAACCCCTCCATGATCGCCACATGGGCGTTTGGCCTCTGCCTGGTCTTTACCCCAGGGATCGTTGATTGGTCTTCTGTCTGGCCTTGGACCAAAGCAGCCAGCGTCTTGGCAATGACGTGGTTTCACCACTGGCTCGGCTACCGCCGCAAAGATTTTGTAAACGGAACAAACACCCGCTCTGGCCGCACATTCCGAATGATGAACGAGCTTCCCACTGTCTTGATGATCGTCATTGTGCTTTCTGTTGTCGTTAAGTTCTAATTTATTGACTCATTAGCCTCTCAAGCGTATCTGAAAGCCAAGCCTGCCCGTTCTGGGAGCACAGGTAATCCCATTTCCAATTCTATCAAGCGCCGCATTTGCGGGCGTAGAGGCATTTCTATGACAGACGAAACCCAAGAACAGCTCCACCTTGCCGAGCTAAAAGCTATGCACCCCAAAGAGCTGGTGACAATGGCCGAAGAGCTCGAAATCGAGAACGCGACAACCATGCGCAAAGGCGAGATTATGTTCTCGATCCTCAAAGAGCGCGCGGAAGACGGCTGGATGATCGGCGGTGAAGGTGTGCTCGAAGTGCTCCAAGACGGTTTTGGCTTCTTGCGCGCCCCTGAGGCGAACTACCTCCCCGGCCCCGATGATATTTATGTTTCGCCTGAAATTTTGCGCAAGTTTTCCCTGCGCACGGGAGATACAATCGAAGGCCACTTAAAACAGCCCGAAGACAACGAGCGCTATTTTGCCCTCACTCACGTGACCAAAATCAACTTTGAAGAGCCTGAGAAGGCCCGTCACAAAATTGCCTTTGACAATCTGACGCCGCTCTATCCCGACGAGCGCCTCAAAATGGAAATCGAAGACCCGACAATCAAGGACCGCTCTGCGCGCATCATTGACCTTGTCGCTCCGATCGGGAAAGGCCAGCGCTCGCTTATCGTTGCTCCGCCGCGCACAGGTAAGACAGTCTTGCTCCAGAATATCGCCCACAGCATCGAAAAGAACCACCCTGAGTGCTATCTCATCGTTCTCCTGATAGATGAGCGCCCGGAAGAAGTAACCGATATGCAGCGCTCCGTTAAGGGCGAGGTCGTCTCTTCCACATTTGACGAACCAGCAACGCGCCACGTCGCCGTTTCTGAAATGGTTATCGAAAAGGCCAAACGCCTCGTTGAGCATAAGCGCGATGTGGTCATCCTGCTCGATTCAATCACCCGCCTTGGCCGCGCATTCAACACAACTGTGCCTTCCTCTGGCAAGGTTCTCACAGGCGGCGTTGATGCCAACGCTCTTCAACGCCCCAAGCGCTTCTTTGGTGCGGCGCGTAATATCGAAGAAGGCGGGTCTCTGACGATCATTGCAACCGCCCTGATCGACACAGGATCGCGCATGGATGAGGTCATCTTTGAAGAGTTCAAAGGCACCGGCAACTCCGAGATCGTGCTTGACCGCAAAGTCGCCGACAAACGCGTCTTCCCGGCGATGGACATCCTTAAGTCAGGCACACGAAAAGAAGAGCTTCTGGTTGACTCAAAAGATCTCCAAAAGACCTTCGTTCTGCGCCGTATTCTCAACCCGATGGGCACAACAGACGCCATCGAGTTCTTGCTTGGCAAACTCAAGCAAACCAAGACAAACGGCGAATTCTTTGACTCTATGAACACATAAAACCTGTTCAAAATCAACGGGTTATGAAAAATGAGCACTATTTTTGCTTGCGCCTCAGCGGCGGGTAAAGCTGGCGTTGCGGTGGTCCGGATTTCTGGGCCACAGGCCTTTTCGGCTGCTTCCAAGCTTTGTGGAAAACTGCCCGCCCCCCGTCAGGCGGCGCTGCGGTCTCTTCGCAGTGCTTCTGGCGAGGTTCTCGATGAGGCCTTGGTCTTGTGTTTCTCCGAAAAAGCGAGCTTCACAGGCGAAGAAACAGTCGAGTTTCAAACACACGGCTCTATCGCAGTCGTAAATGCGCTGCTTGCCGAACTTTCAAAAATCGGAGGTCTTCGCCTCGCCGAGCCTGGTGAGTTTACCCGCCGCGCGCTGGCAAATGGCCGTCTTGATTTGGCTCAAGTCGAGGGCTTGGCCGATCTGATCGCATCCGAAACAGAGGCGCAGCGTCAGCAGGCTTTGCGGCTGTTTTCAGGAGGGCTTGGAGAGCTTGCCGCGCAGTGGCGTGAGCGTTTAATTCGCGCGAGCGCTCTGCTCACTGTGACAATCGACTTCGCCGATGAAGAGGTGCCTGTTGATGTCTCCCCTGAAGTTTTGTCGCTTATCGGCGAAGTTCAAATAGCCATGCAGGCTCAGGTCGATGGTTTTGGTGCGGCGGAACGTATCCGAACAGGCTATGAGGTTGCCATTGTCGGCGCCCCAAATGTTGGCAAATCCACTCTTCTCAATGCGCTCGCTGGTCGAGATGCCGCGATCACATCCGAGGTCGCTGGGACAACCCGTGATGTCATAGAGGTCCGTATGGAGCTTGAAGGGCTTCCCGTAACCCTGCTTGATACGGCGGGTTTGAGGGAAACTGACGACACTGTTGAAAAGATCGGTGTCGCCCGTGCGATTGAGCGTGCGAAAGCAGCAGATCTGCGAGTTTTCCTCACAGAATCAAACACTACGCCAGAATTCACTCCTCTCGCTGACGATATTATTGTGACATCCAAAGCTGACCTGACAGGTGCGCAGCACGGTGCGGTGTCTGGTAAAACAGGCGCTGGCGTTGCAGATCTTGTTGCTCAAATCGGCACTAAGCTGTCCTCCAAGACAGCCAAGGCTGGTCTGGCGACCCGCGCACGTCACAAAGACGCCATGGAGCGCTGTTTGATTTCGCTTTCCGAGGCGAGCAACCATGTTGCTTTGGGGCCCGAATTCACAGATATTGCCTCAGAAGAGCTTCGTTTCTCTCTCGAAGCTCTAAACGCGCTGATTGGTCGGGTTGATGTCGAGAATGTGCTCGACGAAGTGTTTTCCAGCTTTTGCTTGGGCAAGTGAGGAGTGTTTCACGTGAAACAATTTGATGTGATTGTCGTTGGTGGAGGCCACGCAGGAACAGAGGCCGCCCACGCCTCCGCGCGGATGGGCGTATCGACTGCGCTTGTGACACTGCGACAGCGCGATATTGGCACAATGTCGTGCAATCCTGCGATGGGCGGTCTTGGGAAGGGTCATCTTGTTCGAGAAATAGATGCTATGGATGGCGTTATGGGTCGTATGTCCGACAAAGGCGGCATACAATTTCGCCTGCTGAACAGGCGCAAAGGCCCCGCCGTCCAAGGCCCACGCGCCCAGCAAGACCGCCAGCTATATCAAAACGCAATGCTCGCAGAGACACTATCTCGGGCGCATTTAACAGTTATTGAGGGCGAAACCGTTGATTTTCTGATGAATGGCGCGCGTGTTTCGGGTGTTGTTCTTGCAGATGGCAGTGAAATTCACGCAAAAGAAGTCATTCTTACCACAGGAACGTTCCTTCGCGGCCTCATTCACATTGGTGATGTGTCTTATGCTGGAGGGCGAATGGGCGATAAGCCGTCTATCAAGCTTGCCGAACGCATGGATGCTTTCGAGCTCCCCAAGGGACGGCTCAAGACGGGCACGCCACCACGCCTTGACGGTCGAACGATCAATTGGGACATCCTCGAGATGCAGCCTGGTGATGACGTTCCAGCTTTGTTTTCCTTTCTGTCCAACTCTCCGGAAGCCAAGCAGGTGTCTTGTGGCATCACCCACACAAACGAAAAAACCCACGCGATCATTGCTGCAAATTTGGAGCGCTCGGCGATGTATGGCGGCCATATCGAAGGCGTTGGCCCGCGGTATTGCCCCTCGATTGAGGACAAAATCGTGCGGTTCGCTGACAAAAGCTCCCATCAGGTTTTCCTTGAGCCAGAAGGACTTAACGACACCACCGTCTATCCAAACGGTATTTCGACATCTCTCCCCGAGTCTGTGCAGGAAGACTATGTTCAGTCTATCGTCGGTCTTGAAAATGTGAAAATAACCCAGCCGGGTTACGCAATCGAATATGACTACATCGATCCGCGTGCGCTCACGTTAACACTTCGCCTCAAGGCGGTTGATGGTCTGTTCCTTGCAGGTCAAATCAACGGAACCACTGGATATGAAGAGGCTGCCGCTCAAGGGCTTGTCGCGGGGTTGAATGCCGCAAGCGCGGTATTGGGCCGCGATCCTGTGATGTTTAGCAGGTCGCAAAGCTATATCGGGGTCATGATCGACGATTTGGTCACGCGGGGTGTCGCCGAACCCTATCGAATGTTCACTTCTCGCGCGGAATTTAGGCTTTCGTTAAGAGCGGACAACGCAGACCAGCGCCTAACGCCGCTGGCCATGTCGCTCGGCTGTGTTTCGGATCAGCGCAAGCGCTCGTTCGAGATGCGGATGGACGCCCTTCAAAAGGGCAAGACAAAGCTTGAAAGCACGCGGTTTTCGCCAAACGACCTACAAAAAACAGGCGTTCACCTCAAGCAAGACGGCACGATGCGCACGGCCTATCAGCTTTTGTCTATACCAGAGGTCAATTTTGACACATTGCTCAAGCTCAACGATGACTTTTCCGAGATAGAGCCTGCAACACGCGAACAATTGGAAAAAGATGCTCTCTATGCCAATTATCTCGAGCGTCAGCAGCGCGACGTTGATGCCATGAAGCGCGACGAAAACCTCGCAATATCGCCAGATTTTGATTACCAGCCCCTTGATGGACTTTCAAACGAGCTGAAAGCAAAGTTACAGGCCGCGCGCCCTCAAAACCTTGCTCAAGCGGGCCGTGTAGACGGGATGACGCCCGCCGCTTTGGCTCTTCTGCTCGCCAAAATGCGGCAATATGAGAAAGCGAAGTCAGCATGAGTTATCTTGAGGCTGTTTCACGTGAAACAATGGCAAAGCTTGAGATTTATGCAGAAACGCTCAAGAAGTGGAATCCACGGATCAATCTTGTTGCTAAGTCCACACTCTCGGATCTTTGGGAGCGCCACATTGAAGATTCTCTCCAGATTATGGGTCATGTCCCTGAAAGATCACATCATATTGTAGATATCGGGAGCGGCGGCGGGTTTCCTGGCCTTGTCCTTGCGATTGCGGCCAGCGAAACGGATGCAAACACCAACGTTACGATGATCGAAAGTGATCAGCGAAAGTCGGTTTTTCTGCGCACCGTCCTCAGAGAAACCGGGGTTTCGGCCGAGGTGTTAACGGACAGGATCGAGCTTGCACCGCCCCAAAACGCTGATCTCATCACGGCCCGCGCTTTGGCAGATTTGACGTCTCTTTTGGGGTTTGCTGAGCGACACTTGAAGCCTGAAGGCACCGCAATTTTTCTCAAAGGCAAAAATTGGCGCAACGAGCTGGAAATCGCACAAGAAAACTGGCATTTTGAATGGAAAGAGGTCACAAGTCAGACAAATGTTGAAGCGGTTTTGCTCGTAGTTAAAGGAATTTATCGTGTCTGATTTGTCTCGTCCGCTTGCTCCAAAAATTATAGCGATTGCCAATCAAAAAGGTGGTGTTGGCAAGACAACAACAGCAATCAATCTGGCAGCGGCTCTGGCTGAAGCACAGCAAAATATCTTGCTCGTCGATCTCGACCCGCAAGGTAACGCCTCAACTGGCCTCGGAATTGAGCGCGACGACCGAGCCCTTACGACCTATGATCTCTTGCTTGAAGACGCGCCGCTGAATCAAATCATTCAGGAAACATCCACAAAAAGGGTGAGTATCGTTCCCGCGACAGTTGATCTGAGTTCGGCTGATATCGAGCTTTACTCCAATGAAAAGCGCAATCATTTGCTAAAGGACGCTCTCAAGCAGCCTGATATTGATGGTTTTGCGTTTGATTATATTCTCGTCGATTGCCCGCCGTCGCTCAATCTGTTGACTGTGAATGCGATGGTGGCTGCGGATTCGGTTCTCGTTCCTTTGCAGAGCGAGTTTTTTGCGCTGGAAGGTCTTTCTCAGCTTATGCTGACAATCCGTGAGATGCGCGAAGCGGCCAACCCCGAGTTGCGGATCGAGGGGATCGTTTTGACGATGTATGACAGCCGCAACAATCTGTCCCAGCAGGTCGAGGCCGATGCACGAGACAATCTTGGTGATCTGGTGTTCAAAACAGTGATCCCGCGCAACGTCCGCGTCAGCGAGGCGCCGTCGTTTGCGATGCCGGTTCTGAGTTATGACCCTGCTTCTAAAGGCGCGCTCGCATACCGAGCGCTTGCAAAAGAAGTTATAAAAAACAACGCAGTAATCAAAACGTAGGAGATTAAAATGGTCGATAAGAAAAGCAAATCGCGCGGCCTTGGCCGTGGTCTGTCTGCGCTTATGGCCGAAATGCCGCGTGAGTCCGAGTCTCCAAAATCCACTGCTCCACGCTCCGATCTGATGCTCCCGATTGAACAAATCAAGCCCAATCCCGATCAGCCGCGTCGCCATTTTGAGACTGAAGCTTTGATTGATTTGGCAGAATCCATTCGTGAAAAAGGGGTGATCCAGCCCATAATTGTGCGCCCCTATCCTGGCGAAGATGGCGTTTACCAGATCGTTGCTGGCGAGCGTCGCTGGCGGGCGTCCCAAAAAGCGCAATTACACCAAGTTCCTGTTATTATTAGAGAATTTGATGATATCGAGGTGCTCGAAGTCGCAATTATCGAGAATATTCAACGCGCCGATCTGAACCCAGTGGAAGAGGCGACAGGCTATCGTCAGTTGATCGACAAATTCGGCCATACGCAGGAAAAGCTAGCGCAAGCCTTGGGCAAAAGCCGAAGCCATATCGCAAACCAAATGCGCCTTCTGTCTTTGCCTGACGAGGTTCTTGAGCTTCTCAACAAAGGCGATCTCACAGCAGGCCATGCGCGCGCTTTGATCACAGCAAAAAGCCCCGTTTCTTTAGCGCGGGAGATTGTTAAAAAGGGCCTTTCGGTCCGTGGCGCGGAACAGCTCGTAAAGAAAGAAAGCGCCCCTGCCTCCAAGCCTCGCACGGCCCGCAAGCTTGATAAAGATGCAGACACTCTGGCCCTTGAGGCCGATCTGTCCGCCGCGCTAGGTATGAAGGTGAGTTTGGACCACGCCGCTGGCGGTGAATCCGGTCAGATAACAATACGCTATGAAACTCTGGATGAGCTTGATGTCCTCTGCGCAAAGCTGAGCTGATCAGTTTGGCCGCGACCAGATAAACAAAAGCACACATCCAAGCGTTACAGCTTGGATGGCAAGCAAAGCAAACTTCAGCCCCATCACCACAGACAGCAAAAACACCGCAACAATAGAGACAGTCGCCATGCGTTTTGCGCGTTTGGAAATTGCGCCGCGCTCTTGCCAGTCGGTGATCGAGGGGCCAAGTCTTTGATGGGTCACAAGCCAGTCGTGGAGACGTTCTGAGGAGCGGGCAAAACAAAAGGCCGCAAGCAAGAGGAACGGCACGGTAGGGACAAGCGGCAGAACCACTCCAATAAGCCCAGCCCCAAGCGCCATCAGGCCAAAGAAGAGCCACAGCAACCGCATCTAATCCTCCAAAAGCTTGGAGAGAACAGAGTTAAGCACAAAGCGTCCCTTCTGCGTTGCGACAAGCCTGTCACCTGTCTGAGCAACCATGCCAAGCTCGACCAGCTCCGCCAGAGTGCTGGGCTTAAGCACTCTTTTGGCAAGCGCCTCATAACGGCTCAGGCTTATCCCTTCAGACAGGCGCAGTCCCATAAGCAAAAGCTCTGTCGCTTCATCGTCATGGCTCAAATCGTCGCGCAGCTTGTCTCCCGAACCACGCTCCGCGGCTTCAAGCCACGCGTTTGGCTGGCGGTAGGCCTCTGTCGCATGACGTGTCCCGTTCAGGGTAATACGCCCATGGGCACCAGGTCCGATCCCGACATAATCCCCATAGCGCCAATAGATCAGATTGTGCCGACACTCCTCACCAACGCGGGCATGATTTGACACTTCATAGGCCAAAAGCCCCGCCGCCCCGCAAACATCCTGCGTGATCTTATACATTTCCGCCGCGTCGTCATCGTCTGGCAAGTCGCGCAGCTTACCTGCGTTATAGCGGTCGCCAAAGGCCGTTCCTTGCTCAATCGTCAGTTGGTAGAGCGAAAGATGGTCGACAGCCAGCGCCAAGGCCTCGTTCAGCTCCGTGCGCCATGCGTCTGGCGTTTGCCCTTGGCGGGCATAAATCAGATCAAAGCTGACATTTTCAAATGTATTGCGCGCAATTTGAAAGGCCGTTTGCGCCTCTTTAACAGTGTGTATACGCCCCAAGCGCCGCAAATCAGGATCATTGAGCGCCTGAACACCCATAGAGATACGGCTCACCCCCGCCTGTTGATAGGCCCGAAACCGTCCCGCCTCGACAGAGCCGGGGTTTGCCTCAAGCGTCACTTCCAGATCATTCGCCACAGGCCATGTCGCCTTGATCGCCTCAATCACCCCAGCGACCACTTCAGGCTTCATCAAGCTCGGCGTTCCGCCGCCAAAAAAAATGCTCGAAACAACCCGCCCCGAAAGCGCGCGCCCGTAGCGTTCAATCTCTGAAAGATAGGCTCTAAGCCAGCGCAACTGGTCGATTTCGCGAACAACATGGCTGTTGAAGTCGCAGTAAGGGCACTTGGCCTCACAAAACGGCCAATGCACATAAATGCCAAAGCCGCCATGTTCCCAATCGCTACTCAAAACAGCCCTTCACAAGCTTATCAAAAGCATCTTGCCGATGGCTCATTGCGTTCTTTTCGGCGGGGTCCATTTCTCCGAAGGTTTCGCTTCTACCCAAGGGTTGAAACATCGGATCAAAGCCAAATCCGTCAATGCCACGCAGGGGCCAGACAACCTCGCCCTTGACCTCGCCTTCAAAGACCTCGTCGTGCCCGTCAGGCCAAGCAAGGCAAAGTGTCGCTTTAAAAGCCGCCGTGCGCGGAAACGGCGCCATCTTGGTGTCAAGCAAGGTCCAGACCTTTTCCATTGCCATACCAAAGTCGCGCCCGTTTGGCGTTTCGGCCCAGTCGGCGGTGTAAACACCAGGCGCGCCGTCGAGCGCATCTACAACAATGCCGCTGTCGTCTGACAAAGCAGGCAGGCCCGTCGCCTTGGCGGCAAAATGCGCCTTGATCCGCGCATTGCCGACAAAGGTATCTTCGGTTTCCTCTGGTTCCTCCAAGCCATGCTCCGCCGCCGAGCTGACCTTGACGCCAAAAGGCGCAAGCAGCTCGGCAATCTCGCGCAGCTTGCCTTTGTTGTGGCTCGCAATAACCAGATGATCGCCGTCAAACTTACGCACTGGTCGCCGCCTTCTGAAGCGCGACAAGCTCGCCAACGCCCTTCTCGGCAAGGTCCATAAGCTCGTTCATTTGCGCACGGCTAAAGACTTGGCCCTCCGCCGACATTTGAACTTCGATCAGTTTTTTGGAGCCAGTCATGATGAAATTGCCGTCAACACCGGCTTCGCTGTCTTCCGGATAATCCAGATCAAGGACAGACTGGCCCGCATAGATCCCGCAAGACACAGCCGCAACGGGGTCAATCAGCGGATCGGTGATCACAGCACCTGTTTTCATCAGCTTGTTCACAGCCAGTTTCAGAGCGACCCAGCCACCCGTGATCGCGGCACAGCGCGTGCCGCCGTCGGCTTGGATGACGTCACAGTCAATCGTGATCTGGCGTTCGCCAAGCGCAACACGGTCAACGCCCGCGCGCAAAGAGCGGCCGATCAAGCGCTGGATTTCGACAGTGCGCCCGCCCTGCTTGCCCGCAGTGGCTTCGCGGCGCATACGGCTTGTTGTCGAGCGCGGCAGCATCCCGTATTCGGCTGTGACCCATCCAAGCCCCGAGCCTTTGACAAACGGCGGCACGCGTTCTTCCAATGTCGCGGTGCAAAGCACATGGGTGTCTCCCACTTTAATCATGCAAGAGCCCTCTGCGTGTTTGGTGACATTTGTCTCGATGGTTACATCGCGCATTTGGTCTAGGCTTCGGCCGGAAGGTCGCATCACAAAATCCTTTTGTTGTTCCTGCTGGGATACAAGGCCCAAGCCCCATAACACAAGCCCGATTGACCTTTTGTGGCGCGTGGTTCTTAAATGCTGCGCGAGGAAAGCCAAAATGAGTGACACTTCACAGCTTCTATCCCAAATGAACGACCGAACCCGTGAGGTGTTTCGGCGCGTTGTGCAGGGCTATCTTGATTCAGGCGATCCTGTCGGCTCCCGCACCCTCACCCGCTCCATGAGCGAAAAAGTCAGCGCCGCAACCGTGCGCAACGTTATGTCCGACCTTGAGTTTATGGGCCTGCTCGGCAGCCCGCACACAAGCGCTGGCCGCATCCCGACACAGCAGGGCCTGCGGATGTTTGTCGATGGCCTCCTCGAAGTGAACGAGCTTGAGACGACAGACAGACAGCGCATTGACGAAACAATGGGCCGCAATGCAGGCGATGTCGGCGGCTTGCTCGACCGTGTCGGCGCCGCACTTTCAGGCGTCACACAGGGCGCCTCGCTTGTTCTCGCGCCAAAGCATGAAGCCGCGATCAAACATATCGAGTTTGTCCCCCTCGCGGCCGACCGCGCGCTTGTGGTTCTGGTCTTCTCTGACGGCCATGTTGAAAACCGCGTGTTCAATCCGCCCCTTGGCGCGACCCCAAGCTCGATGCGCGAAGCCGCCAATTTTCTCAATGCTCTGGCCGAAGGCAAAACCCTCACAGAGCTGGGCACAACCATCCGCCGTGAAATTGACAGCCGCCGCCAAGAGATTGATGTTCTCGCCCGCCAGCTCGTCGATAGCGGCCTCGCGGTCTGGGAGGGGCAAGGCGAAACCTACGAGCGCCTGATTGTCCGTGGCCGCTCCAATCTGATTGAAGACTCCGAGGCCGAGGGTTTTGAGCGTATCAAAACCCTGTTTGATGACCTCGAGCGCAAGCGCGATATCGTCGAATTCCTCCAACTCACCGAAGAAGGCGAGGGTGTGCGCATTTTTATTGGCTCGGAAAACAAACTTTTTTCACTTTCGGGTTCCTCTTTGGTTGTCTCTCCCTATATGAACGCTGATCGAAAGATTATCGGCGCTGTTGGCGTCATAGGGCCGACACGGCTAAACTATGGCCGCATTGTTCCGATAGTCGACTATACAGCGCAGTTGGTTGGCAAGCTTATCTCCAACCGAAGTTAAAGGTGACGACATGGCAGATCGCAGAGAAGACGATTTCCTGGATGATATCGAGCAGGCCGAGCTGGACGAAATGTCCGAAGAGCTCTCCGAGCCGCTCCCTGAAGAATACGAGCTTGATGAGCTGCGCGCCGAGCGTGACGCGCTCAAAGACAAGTTCATGCGCGCGTTGGCCGATGCCGAAAACGCGCGCAAACGTGGCGACAAAATGCGCCGCGACGCCGAGCAATACGGCGGCTCAAAGCTCGCACGCGATATGCTGCCTGTCTATGACAACATGAAGCGCGCTCTTGAAGCCGCCACAGAAGACCAGCGCGCAAGCGCCGCCGCCCTGATAGAGGGGATCGAGCTGACAATGCGCGAGCTTCTCAATGTGTTTAAAAAGCACGGTATGACAATCATCGCGCCGCAAGTGGGCGACAAGTTTGATCCAAACATCCACGAAGCCATGTTTGAAGCCCCCGTCCCCGGAACAAACGCGGGCGATATCATTCAGGTCTCCACAGAGGGCTTCATGTTGCACGACCGTCTCTTGCGTCCGTCGCAAGTCGGCGTCTCGTCTACGCCCAAGTCCTAAGCGGTTATTCGGGGCCGCCCTGCGGCCTCGACAGTCACCACCCCCTCAACAAAGATTTCGCGTGCCTCGGCCTCGCTGCGGCGCAGCTCGCGTGTGGCAGATGTCTCGATGTCATCTGCCCCCGCATCTTTTGCCGCCTGAATAACAGCGGCGCGGAGCCAGTCTTCGGCGGCCTTTAGCGCAGGCTCAAGCTCGGTGAAGTCCTCTGGCCCTGTCGCCGCGTGAAGCCGGTAAAGCCCTTCTGACGGGCTGGTCACAGAGAGAGACTGCCGCATGGTGACACGCCCGACAACCGCGCCAAGCGCATTCGCCACGCCCGCGTGCTCCGGCAAGATCATCTCACAGCCAAGCTTGCCGCCCACATCAGGATAATAGGTGCTCGCCGAGGCCCCAAGACCGACAACAGGCACATTCACATTCGCCGTCAGCGCAATAAGTCCGCTGTGTCCACGGAGCGCCGCACGTAGAAGTTCGTGCCGCGCCAGCCGCGCAGGCTCGCCTTCAAATATGTCTGCCTCTTCTGCAAAAACAGTCTCTAACAAGGCCAAACTTGTCTGTTCGGTCATCTGATCAAGGATCAGCCTCGCCAGCGTTTCAGGCTCGCGCGCAAGCCGCTCTCCGTCGCCTTTACGGCGGCGGCAGAACAGCTCAAGCGCAAGATGCGCCGCCTCGGCGTCCCAGCTGTCCAAAAGCCCGAGCACATGGCTCGCATCTGAAGGTGTCACACCAGAGACTTGCACGATCCCCCGCTCCACAAGCCGCCGTATGCTCTGTGTCTCGATCCGCGTGCGCACCACTTTGCTCAGCGGCATAACGCCTTCAACCCGCTCCAAAACGGCCTCGTCGCGCGGCGCAAGTCCCGCATGGCTCACGCCATCCACCCGCTTGATGAACTTGCCGTCAAACTCGTTTGGCGCAGGCGCACGGAGCTGCATTTCCATCGTGCTTTTCACAAGTTCTGGCGCATCCAGCGCAATCAGACTCACAGGCAAAACCCGCCTTGGCCCAAGCGTCAGCCCGCCCTTTAGCCCCTCAGTGATAAAATGGACCTCGCTGTCCCCGCCAAGGCCACTGGTGCGCATCGCCACAGCCTCAACCATGGTCCGATACGGCCCCACGCGCGCCCCCTCGGGGTCAATCTTGGGCCGCCCGTCTCGCAAAAGCGCAATGTCGGTCGTTGTCCCGCCAATATCGCTCACCAGCGCTTCCTGCGCGCCAGTCATCCATTGTGCACCGACAATCGAGGCCGCAGGTCCGCTCAAAATTGTCTCAATCGGTTTTTCCCGCGCCTGCGCGGAAGAGATCAGCGCGCCATCGCCGCGCACCACCATCAGCGGCGCGGTGACACCAAGGTCGCGCAGCCCGTCTTCGGCCCGCACAATCAGTTTGTCGATCATCCCGATCAACCGCGCATTGAGAAGCGCCGTAAGCGCACGCTTTGGCCCGTTGAGTTTGGCCGAGAGCTGGTGCGAGGCTGAAACAGGCGCGCCCGTCGCCGCGCGGATCATCTCCATCGCCTGAAGCTCATGGGCTGGGTTTCGTGTGGCAAATTTGCTCGCAACCGCGAAGGCAGAGACGCCAGAAACAGTCTCTAACCATGCCGAAAGTGCGGTTTCGTCAAGTCTATGCGCTTCGCCGCCGGCGTGGTCATGGCCGCCTGTCAATACAATCTGGGGATCGCCTTTAAGCGCGTCGCTTAGCCCGTGCTTGGCAAGGTCACTCTCGGGAAAGCCGATATAGACAAGCCCCACGCGCCCGCCCTGCCCTTCGACAAGCGCATTTGTTGCCAAAGTGGTCGAGAGAGAAGCAAGGCCGATTGTGGCAGGGTCGACGCCTGACGCATCAAGCACCGCTTGCACGGCTTTGCCGATTCCGATGGCCAGGTCGTGCCGCGTGGTCAAAGACTTGGCCGAGGCAAGCACTTCCTCTTCATCGCGCAGCAAAACTGCGTCGGTATATGTTCCGCCCGTGTCCACACCTAGCAAAATGGCCATGTCGCCTCCAAATCCTGTTCGCCTTACGGGTTTAGCGCCTTAGCCCGCGCCGTCCTGCCCGTTTGCGGCGCTTTTCAGTCGCTTGCAGGCCCACTCCGCCGCGTCACGCACGGTGGCGTCTTCGTCATTGAGCAGGTTTTGCGCGCTTGCCAGAAGGCTTTCGCTGCCCGAGTTGCCCACCGCATAGAGCACATTGCGCATAAATCTGTTCCGCCCGATCCGCTTGATCGGACTGCCAGAAAATTTTTCGCGAAAGGCCGCATCGTCAAGCATCGCCAGCTTCGCCAGCGGCGGGCTTTGCAGATCATCTCGTGGCCTAAGCCGCATATCGCGCGCCTCCTGTGCAAACTTGTTCCAAGGGCAGACAGCAAGACAGTCATCACAGCCATAAATACGGTTGCCAAGAAGCGGGCGCAGCTCCTCGTCAACGGGGCCGTGGTGTTCGATTGTCAGGTAAGAAATACAGCGCCGCGCATCGAGCTGATAGGGCGCAGGAAAGGCATTTGTCGGGCAAATATCCAGACAGCTGCGACAGCTTCCGCAGTGGTCTTGTTCTGCTTTGTCCTTGGGCAGATCAAGCGTGCTAAAGATCGATCCGATGAAAAACCAGTTGCCCAGTTCGCGGCTCACAAGATTGGTGTGCTTGCCTTGCCAGCCAAGCCCCGCCGCCTGCCCCAGCGGTTTTTCAGGCACAGGAGCGGTGTCGACAAAAACCTTCACTTCGCCGCCCGCCTCCGCGATCAGCCAGCGCGCCAAACGCTTCAGCGCTTTCTTGACGAGGTCGTGATAATCCTTGTTTTGGGCATAAACAGAGACTGTTCCCGCCTCTTTCTGGCTCAGCGCCTCCAGCGGGTCCGCCTCTGGAGTATAGCTCACCGCCAGCATGATCACAGAGCGCGCCTCAGGCCAGAGCGCCGCAGGATTTGCCCGCCAATGGGTCCGTTCGGCAAGCCAGCCCATCTGCCCGTGATATCCGTTTTCAAGAAAATCCTCGAGCCGCGCAGGAACTTCAGGCACTGCATCAGGCGCACAAATATGACAGGCGTCAAAGCCCTCGGCCCTCGCCTGTTCGCGCAGC
Organism: Lentibacter sp.; assembly: GCF_965657785.1. Classification (GTDB taxonomy): domain Bacteria; phylum Pseudomonadota; class Alphaproteobacteria; order Rhodobacterales; family Rhodobacteraceae; genus Lentibacter. The sequence continues at coordinate 73,823 of NZ_CBFHPP010000002.1, read as the reverse complement.
TTATCGGCCAGCGCGCCCATGAGGCTCAAAAGTCGAGATCAGCATAATGTGGCGGCGGCGGAAAGCCCGACACCTGATCCGCCAAGATAGAGCGGAACGCAGGCCGCGATTTTATCTTCGCATACCAGTCTTTCACAGTCTCAGAGCGGTTCCAGTCGACATCCGAGATGTAATCCAGCGACGAGAGATGCGCCGCTGCAGCAAAGTCCGCGAGCGTCATGTCGTTGCCCGCCAGCCAGCGCCGCTGCTCCAGAAGCCATGTCATGTAATCCAGATGAAACTTGATCGCCTTCGCGCCTGCTTTCACATTCTTGCTGTCAGGGTAGCCCTGCCCCATGACCTTTTTGTTCACGCGCTCATAGACAAGGTTCGCCGTCACTTCGCTGTGAAACTTGTCATCAAACCAGCCCACAATACGGCGGACTTCATAGCGGGCCTCAGGCGCGCTCGGCATCAAAGAGACCTCGGGGTAGACCTCTTCGAGATATTCACAAATCGCCGCACTTTCCGACAGCGTGCGCCCGTCAATCTTGAGCACAGGCACTTTTGCAGCAGGGTTACGGCGCAGAAAGTCGCTGTCCTTCTCCCAATAGCGCTCTTCAATCAACTCACATTCGATCCGCTTTTCAGCGAGGCTCAGACGCACTTTGCGACAGAACGGAGAGAGAGGGACATGAAATAATGTGGCCATAAGAGATGCTCAAAGATTGGAATTGCTCTTCAATGCAACTTTAGGGCAGAAGTTTCAACTCTCGAAACACTTTGCGCGCCCGTCTCGGCGGATTGTTTCGGCGCCGTCGCGGATCTGCGCGGTGCGCTTGCGAATATAGTTCGAGGGCTTGGAGGCCGAGCGGTCTTTTGGCGCGGGCAAAATGGCCGCCAGCCGCGCGGCCTGAAGCGCGCTTAGCTTGGCAGGCGTCACGCCGAAATAATGCTGCGCCGCCGCTTTCACGCCAAACACACCCTCATCAAACTCTGCGATGTTGAGATAGACTTCCAAAATCCGCCGCTTCGGCCAGATCAGCTCCACAAGTGGCGTCAGCACAGCTTCAAGCGCCTTTCGGCTCCAGTTGCGACCATGCCAGAGATAGGTGTTCTTCACAACTTGCTGCGTGAGCGTCGAGGCGCCCCGCCCTGTCCCGTCGGCCAATGCCGCACGGATCGCGTTCATATCAAAGCCCCAATGCGCGCAGAAGTTTGCATCTTCCGCCGCCACAACAGAGCGAAACATCACAGGCGCAATCGCATCAGCACTCACCCAACTCTGCTTGATGTCGCCAAGCCGCGCCGCTTCCTGGCGCATATATATCCCCTGCGGCGGCGCAAAAAACCGGTGCGCCGTGACAGTCACAAGCGCCAACACAAGAGCCAAAAGGCACAGCCTCACAGCCCACCGCTTGAGCCATCTCAGCGGCTGAAATCTGCGCTCTGGCGCTTTGGTCTTGGTCGCTTTTTTCTTCACAGCTTACCTATAAAGGCCATGGTCCCCTGCGAAAAGCAGCAATCCAAAAGAAAAGGGCGGCCCACCCGCGTGCGCCGCCCCCTGACCTGTCTCAAGCCCTGCTCACTCGGCTGGCACAGCTTCGCTTTCCGTGGTCAGCGGATGCGCCAGTTTGCCAAGCATTTCCTTGGGGCAGATCTGGAGGAAGTTCTGCTTCTCCATGTCCCAATGCAGCAGGATGTCTGCGGCCTTGCGGCTGCCTGTCTCTTCTGCGTGGCGCATGACAAGGCCCTTAAGCTCCTCTTCCCAGTGGCGCACGCTCACAGAGCAAGTCACCAATGTCTCAAGGTTCATAAGGTCTTCGGCCTTGCCTTCAGGGTCATAAACATAAGCCATACCGCCCGTCATCCCTGCGCCAAAGTTTGCGCCAATGCTACCAAGAATTACAGCCACACCGCCTGTCATATATTCACAGCCGTTGCTTCCGCAGCCCTCAATCACAACGCGCGCGCCCGAGTTGCGCACAGCAAAGCGCTCGCCTGCGCGACCCGCCGCAAAGAGATAGCCGTCGGTCGCGCCATACAGCACTGTGTTGCCGATGATGGTGTTCTCACTGGCAGTCAGTTTGCTCGCCATAGGCGGGCGCACAACAATCATACCGCCAGAAAGCCCCTTGCCGACATAGTCGTTGGCGTCGCCACTGACTTCAAGCTTGAGGCCGGGTGCCGCAAACGCCCCAAGTGACTGGCCTGCGCTGCCTGTGAGCTTCACAGTCAGGTGGTTGTCCTGAAGGTTGTTGCGCATCCCGAACTTGCGCACAATATGGCTTGAGGTGCGCGTGCCCACGGTGCGGTGCGTGTTCTGAACCGCGTAAGACAGCTGCATTTTTTCGCCGTCTTCCAAGAAGCGCTGCGCATCGCGCACGATCTCGGCATCCAGCGTATCAGGCACAGCGTTGCGCGGGCGGTCGCGGTCATAAGTGATCGCTTTCGCGCCATCCACAGTGATGAGCAGCGGGTTCAAGTCGAGGTCATCAAGGTTTTCCGAGCCACGGCTGACTTGGCTGAGCAAGTCGGCGCGGCCAATGACATCATCAAGGCTTTTTGCGCCGATCTCGGCCAAAATCTCGCGCACTTCTGTCGCATAGAAGGTGATGAGATTAACAACCTTATCGGCATTGCCGGTAAATTTGGCGCGCAGATCTTCGTCTTGTGTGCAGACACCCACGGGGCAGGTGTTGCTCTGACACTGACGCACCATAATACAGCCCATAGCAATAAGGGCCGCCGTGCCGATCCCGTATTCTTCCGCGCCAAGCATCGCCGCCATAACAATGTCGCGCCCTGTGCGCAGCCCGCCATCCGTGCGCAGCGTGACACGCTCGCGCAGGTTGTTCATGCTCAAGACTTGGTGCGCTTCGGTCAGGCCCATTTCCCATGGCAGACCCGCAAATTTGATACTGGTCGCAGGAGAGGCCCCCGTGCCGCCGTTGTGCCCCGAGATCAGGATCACATCGGCCTTGGCCTTGGCCACACCCGCCGCAATCGTGCCAACGCCCGAGCTTGCGACAAGCTTCACAGTCACTTTGCAGCGCGGGTTGATTTGCTTGAGGTCATAGATCAGCTGCGCAAGGTCCTCGATCGAGTAGATGTCGTGGTGCGGCGGCGGGCTGATCAGCGTCACGCCCTTGGTTGAATGCCGCAACCGTGCGATCAGGTCGGTCACTTTCATTCCTGGAAGCTGGCCGCCCTCACCGGGCTTGGCGCCCTGCGCAACCTTGATTTCAAGCTCTTCGCATTGGTTGAGGTATTCCGCCGTTACGCCAAAGCGCCCTGATGCCACCTGCTTGATCTTCGCGCTCGGGTTGTCGCCGTTTGGCTCTGGGTGGAAATGTGCGGGGTCTTCGCCGCCCTCGCCACTGTCAGATTTCGCGCCGATACGGTTCATCGCCACATTGAGCGTCTTGTGCGCCTCTGGTGACAGCGCGCCAAGGCTCATGCCGGGGGTGACAAAGCGTTTGCGGATGCTTGTGATGCTTTCGACCTCTTCCAGCGGGATAGATTTGCCCAAAGGTTTGATCGCCAGCAGATCGCGCAGGTGGATCGGCGGGTTTGATTGCATCGCCTTGGAATACTTCTTCCACATCTCATAAGAGGCGCGGTTGCAGGCGTTTTGCATCATATGCATTGTGCTCGCGCCCCAAGCGTGGGTTTCGCCTGATTTGCGGGCTTTGTAAAAGCCGCCAATCGGAAGCACATCAGCGCCCGCGGCAAAGCCTTTGGCATGAATAGAGACTGCTTTTTCTTCAATCCCGCGAATACCGATCCCGCTGATGCGGCTTGTGAGGCCGGGGAAATACTCGGCACACATCGCGCGGCTGAGGCCCACGGCTTCAAAGTTCATACCGCCGCGATAGGAGGAAATAACGCTGATCCCCATCTTCGCCATAATCTTGAGCAAGCCTTGGTCAATCGCCTCGCGATAGCGCGCCATGTTCTCTGTGAGTGTTCCGTCAAGCAAGCCACGGCGGATACGGTCGGCCACAGAATCTTCGGCCAAATACGGGTTCACAGTCGTCGCGCCACAGCCGACAAGAACGGCAAAATAATGCGGGTCAATACACTCCGCCGCCCGCACGTTGAGCGAGCAGAACGTCCGCAGCCCCTTGCGCGTCAGCCACGAGTGCACAGCGCTGGTGGCGAGGATCATAGGGATAGCGACACGGCTCGCGTTCTGGTGCTGGTCGGTCAGCACAAGATGCCCCGCGCCCGAGCGCACAGCGTCTTCCGCGCGCTGGCGGATGCTTTCCAGAGCGTCGCGCAGCGCATTTTCGCCCGCCGCCTCTTCAAACGTGCAGTCGATCTCGACCAGATCGGCGTTGAAATGCCGCGTGACTTCGTCCCATTGCGCATTCGCCACAAAAGGCGTTTCCAGCACAATGATCTCGGTCTGCGCACTGCTCTGATCCAGCACGTTCTTGAGGTTGCCAAACCGCGTCTTCAGGCTCATCACGCGAAATTCGCGCAAGCTGTCGATTGGCGGGTTTGTCACCTGAGAGAAGTTCTGGCGGAAGTAGTGGCTCAAGGGGCGATACTGCTTTGAGAGCACCGCACTTGGCGTATCGTCGCCCATACTGGCGAGCGCTTCCTTGGCGTCTTCGCACATCGGCGCAAGAACCTGCTCAAGCTCTTCCATAGTGTAGCCCGCCGCAATCTGGCGCTTGCGCAGCTCCTCGCCCTCAAACAGCGGCGCTTCAGTCACACCAGCCAGCTCCTGCTCCAGCTCGTTGATCTTGCCGACCCACTCGCCAAACGGTTGCGCTGCTGCCATCCTGTCTTTGATCTCGGTGTCATGAAACAGGCCGCCCTCTTTCATATCCACAGCAATCAGCTGCCCCGGACCAAGCGCGCCTTTTTCAACAACGCCCGCCTCGTCAATCGGAACCATCCCCGCCTCGGACCCAGCAATGAGCAAGCCATCGCCCGTCACAACATAGCGCATCGGGCGCAGGCCGTTGCGGTCAAGCCCCGCACAGACCCAGCGGCCATCGGTCATAGCCAGAGCGGCAGGGCCGTCCCATGGCTCGATCACAGAGTTGCAATAGCTATACATATCGCGCCAGGCTTCGGGCAGCTCGACGGCCTGCTTGCTCCAGCTTTCAGGAATAAGCATGGTCTTCGCCATCGGCGCATCACGGCCCGCGCGCACAAGCACTTCAAACACAGCATCAAGCGCCGCAGAGTCCGAAGACCCGGGTTGCACAATCGGCTTGATGTCTTCGGCCAGATCGCCAAAAAAGCTCGATGCCATGCGGATTTCATGGCTCTTCATCCAGTTGACGTTGCCCTTGAGCGTGTTGATCTCGCCGTTGTGCGCAAGCATACGGAAAGGCTGCGCCAGCCACCACTGCGGGAAGGTGTTTGTCGAATAGCGCTGGTGATAGATCGCAAAGGCACTTTCAAAGCGCTCGTCCATCAAATCAGGGTAAAACTCTGCCACTTGCTCGGCCAGCATCATCCCCTTGTAGATCACAGAGCGGCACGACAGCGAGCAGACATAGAGCCCCTGAATGCCAGCCGCCGTCACAGCCTTCTCGATACGGCGGCGGATCACATAAAGCTCGCGCTCAAACTGTTCCTCGTCAACGCCCTTGGAATTTGAAATCAGGATTTGTTCAATCTCGGGGCGCGTTGCATTGGCCTTTTCCCCCAAGCAGCCGATCTCGACCGGCACGTGCCGCCAGCCGTAGATATAATAGCCCAAGCGCAGAACTTCGGTTTCAACAATCGTGCGGCAGCGCTCTTGCGCGCCAAAGTCGGTGCGCGGCAAGAAAATCTGCCCGACAGCGATAAGCTCGTCCATGCGTGGCTCGTGGCCCGTGCGGCGGATCTGGTCATAAAAGAAATTCGCAGGAATCTGCACATGAATGCCCGCGCCATCGCCGGTTTTGCCGTCCGCGTCCACAGCGCCCCTGTGCCAGATCGCCTTCAGCGCCGAGATGCCGTTTTCCACAACCTTGCGGTTCGGTTTGCCGTCAAGAGACACAACGAGGCCAACGCCACAGGAAGAATGCTCTTCCTCTTCGCTGTAAAGTCCGTTTTCAGCCATCCATTTGCGCTTGGCTTCTTCTTCGCGCACCCAGTTTTCGTCATATGTGGTCATGGCTTTAGTCCTCCTTGGGCGCAAACAGCGCGATCGTTTCGTCAGTTGTCATCCGCTTATGCCCGCCTGCAAGCGCGTAGCCCTCAGGGCACATATCGGAGAAAAATTCGGTGGTGAGCGGCGCGCCGCCCGCATTGTCAAACAGACCCGCGGCAAGGTTGGTCTCGCCTGTCTCGCGCAGCCCATACCAAAGCGTTGATCCGCAGGTTTCGCAAAATCCGCGCTCCGCCCAGTCTGATGAGACAAAGCTCTTGGCAGGTCCGCTGATGCGGATACTGCCCTCATCGGTCTTGAGAGACATAAACATACTGCTCGTGTGACGGCGGCACATATCGCAATGACAGGCGCGCACAGTCGGCTCCGTCACAGTGGCTTGCACTGTCACGGCCCCGCAAAGGCACTGTCCGCTGATGTCTCTCGTTTCGCTCATTCGTCTCGTTTCTCGTTTAAGTCAGTCTAGTTGTCCTATGGGGGCGGCGCACGCTTGGGTTACGATCGGCCTTTTGGCGAAAACCCGTTTTGCCGGTGCACAGGGGGTGCACGCATGGTGCACGCTTATCACCCCCCCAGAATCACTCCGCCGCGATTTTGTTAACAGCGGCAAATTTTGTCAGGATCGCATCGGCGCAATCGCGCCCATCCCGGATCGCCCAGACAACAAGCGAGGCCCCGCGCACGATATCGCCAATGGCATAAACGCCTTCCAGCTCTGTCGCGCCCGTTTCGTATGCGGCCTTCACCGTGCCCCAACGGGTCACAGGCAGTTCGGGCGTGTCCCAGAGTGTTGGCAGGTCTTCCGCCTCAAAGCCAAGCGCCTTGATCACAAGGTCCGCCGCTTCGTTATAGTCGGCCCCTTCGATGACTTCTGGGCTTTGTCGCCCAGACACATCAGGCGCACCAAGACGCATCTTCTGGACTTTCACGGCGCTCACAGGGTTGCCCACAAAGCCCGCAGGCGCGGCAAGCCATTCAAAAATAACGCCTTCTTCCTCGGCATTGTTCACTTCGCGCTGGCTCCCAGGCATATTGGCGCGGTCGCGACGGTAAAGGCATTTCACGCTTTCCGCGCCTTGACGGATCGCTGTGCGCACACAGTCCATAGCCGTATCGCCGCCGCCGATCACAACAACTTTCTTACCAGCCGCATTCAGCTCACCGCTGTCAAACTCTGGCACAGTGTCGCCAAAGCTGAGGCGGTTGGAGGTGGTGAGATAGTCAATCGCGTTGACGATCCCGTCTGCCGCCGCGCCCTCGCCGCCAAGGTCGCGCGTTTTATAAACGCCCGTTGCGATGATCACAGCGTCATGCTGCCCGCGCAGTGCGCCAAAGGTAATATCGGTGCCGATGTTGCAGTTCAGCTTCAGCGTCACACCGCCCTGCTCAAGCTGGTCAATGCGGCGCATAACAACGTCTTTTTCAAGCTTGAAGCCGGGGATACCATAGGTCAGCAGGCCGCCCGCGCGGTCATAGCGGTCATAGACCGTGACTTGGATGCCCTCCGCCCGAAGCCGCTCTGCCGCCGCAAGACCACCTGGCCCCGCGCCAATGATGCCGACGCTTTCAGTGCGCTCCTGCGCTGGGGCGACAGGCGTGACCCAGCCGTTTTCCCAAGCTGTGTCGGTGATATATTTTTCGACAGCGCCGATGGTCACAGTGCCATGGCCGGACTGTTCGATCACACAGTTGCCTTCGCAAAGGCGGTCTTGCGGGCAGATGCGGCCGCAAATCTCGGGGAAAGTGTTTGTCGCTTGGCTGACCTCATAGGCCTCCTTGAGGCGGCCCGTGGCTGTCAGGTTGAGCCAGTCGGGGATATTGTTGTGGAGCGGGCAGTGATTTTGGCAGTAAGGCACACCACACTGGCTGCAGCGGCTGGCCTGCTCTTCGGCCTTAGCCTTAGCATATTCTTGATAAATTTCGCCGAAATCTTGCTTGCGCGCACCTGCCGCCCGCTTCTCGGGCATATCACGTTCCACAGATACAAACTTCAGCATTGGTTGCTTTGCCACAGCCAAATCTCCCTCTCCACGTTCCAACCCCTAATAATACACCGGAAAAATAAAAGAAAGTCAGTTTAGTTGACCTATTGTTAGAATAATCCGCGTCAGATTGTCAGTTTTGAAGAATAATCAAAAATAATAAGTCCGAAGCGGCCACATCAAGCGACTTTTCTTTTTCTCTCAGCTCTCTATAGCTTTCCTAAAGCCAAGCAGAGCAGAGGCGAATATGCCGTTTTACCTATTGATTCTCGTCGCATTGGTGCAAGGCATCACCGAATTCTTGCCCATCTCTTCCTCAGGGCACCTGATCCTGATTTCCGAGCTGTCCTCCGCGCCTGATCAAGGACAAGCCATTGATGTGGCCGTCCATATCGGAACGCTCTTCGCTGTGGTCATTTTCTTCTGGCGCGATGTCTCCATGGGCCTCGCGGGTGTGCCCCGTATGCTTACAGGGCGCATTGATACCCAAGGTTCCAAGCTCGCGTTCCTCCTGATGATCGCAACGATCCCTGCCATAGCTTTCGGCCTTATTCTCAAGGTCACAGGCCTGTCTGACGCCATGCGCTCCATGACTGTCATTGGCTGGACAATGCTGCTCTTCGGCCTTCTTCTCTGGTGGGCTGATCAGCGCGGCACAGCTCATAAAACAGACGCTGACTGGAACACAAAAGACGCCATCAAAATGGGTCTCTGGCAAGCCGTCGCGCTCATTCCGGGAACGTCCCGTTCAGGCATCTGTATCACTGCAGGCCGTATGCTTGGATATTCGCGCCACGACTCCGCCAAGCTCGCTATGCTGATGTCGATCCCGACAATCGTCGCAAGCGGCGCACTGCTCGGTGCAGAAGTGATCGCAACAGCCGATGCCCAAACCGCCCGCGACGGAGCCATCGCCGCAGCCATGTCGTTTGCCGCAGCGCTTGTTGCCCTCGGCGTCATGATGCGCCTCTTGCGCAGCGTCAGCTTCACACCCTATGTGATCTACCGTGTCGCGCTGGGCGCGGTGCTACTGGTGATAGCCTATAGCGCTTAAATATTGAGGTTTTTCGCTGAATCACGGATGGCGTCATACTGCCCCGACGGACGGTAGCGCCAAAGATAGCTCTCGATTTCGGCCTCGGGTGCCGTTGCCACAATACCAAGGTCTGCAAGGGTCTTTGCGCCCTCCTGCACAACATTGTCCGTCTGCAACTGCTTGACTTGATCCCGCGTGATCAGCCCGTTCTTTGCGAGGCCAAACGTAAGCGTCTGCAAAAGATCAAAGCTCCAAGCCATCATGCGCCCGACAAACATAGGCGCATTCAAAACAGGCTTTTTGCGGTGAACTTCTGTCAGGATCACATCAATCCAGCCGCGGAGCGTTTTCGCTTCGGGCCCGCCAAGCTCATAGATCCCGCTGGCCTTTCCTTCGACACCCATAACCGCTGCGCTCGCCACATCCATGACATAAACAGGCTGGAATTTCGTATTTCCACCAATAAGCGGAAAGATCGGACCCATACGGGACATTCCGGCAAAGCGGTTAAAGAACCCGTCTTCCTGACCAAAGATAACAGAGGGCCGCAGAATCATAGCACTGGGGAACTGTGCCAAAATACCGGCCTCACCCGCGCGTTTGGTGCGCGCGTATTCGCTCAGTTCGTCACGGTCGACGCCCAACGCAGAAAGGTGCACGAGAGTCTTTACGCCCAGCGCCGCAGCGATCCGCGCAACGCGCTCCGCACCTTCGGCTTGCACAGCGTCAAAGTTGTTCTTTCCCTTGCGATCAAACGTGCCGACGCAATTCACAACAGCGTCAGAGCCACGCGTGACCGCCTCAACAGAAGCATCATCACGAATGTTGCAAAAGACCGGCTCAACCTGACCCACCGCGCCATAGGGGCGCACGTGCAAGGCCTCGTTCGGACGGCGCACAGCCACACGAACACGCCAGCCCTTCATAGCAAGCTGCTGCGCAATATAGCGCCCGACAAATCCCGAACCGCCAAAAATGGTAACAAGCTTTGACATGGGGTGGCCTCCGTTTGGCATAAAACTCGCCTTTTCCTACGCGCGCAGACGGCTTTCGGCAAGGTCATATGGCGAGTTTGGATACAAAACCCTTTGAATCCCGTTGACAGCGCCCCTCCCCAAGCTTAAAGCGCTGCCATCGACACCTGCCCAGGTGGCGGAATGGTAGACGCGCTAGCTTCAGGTGCTAGTGTCTGTATGGACGTGGAGGTTCGAGTCCTCTCCTGGGCACCATTCCTTCAGAAACTTAGAGGAATGATATGACAAACCATCTTTATAAAAACGATCTCCCTGATGGCCTTGATCTTGGCCCCATTGTCGCGATTGATTGTGAGACCATGGGCCTACATCCGCATCGGGATAGGCTCTGTGTGGTTCAGATGTCTTCTGGTGATGGCCATGCGCATCTCGTTCAGGTTGAACAAGGCCAGACAGAAGCGCCCAATCTTTGCGCCATGCTGACAAACCCTGATGTGCTCAAGCTGTTTCATTTCGGTCGCTTTGATATTGCCGCGCTCCAAAATACCTTTGGCGCGCTCACAGCGCCTGTCTATTGCACCAAGATCGCAAGTCGCCTTGTGCGCACTTACACAGACCGCCACGGGCTGAAAAATCTCCTGCAAGAGCTGCTCAACGAAGATATCTCCAAGCAGCAGCAAAGCTCTGACTGGGGCGCGGATACCCTGACCAAAGCTCAGATCGACTATGCGGCCTCAGATGTATTGCATCTTCACAAATTGCGCGAAAAGCTTGATGTAATGCTCGTGCGCGAGGGCCGTGATGCGCTGGCGCAAGCGTGTTTCCGCTTTCTTCCTACGCGCGCACTGCTTGATCTGGAAGGTTGGCCAGAAACCGATATTTTCGCTCACGCGTAATGCGCTCAAGCGCAGGGGAGCCGCGAGCAGATGCAAAGCCGGATTGACAGGCATACGAGACTGGTGGCATGGGCCAAAATTGTCCTGCCAGTGATTGCGCTTGGGATGCTTTCGACGCTTTTTTTATTGTCCAAAAGCGTTGATCCTGTTGCAACTATTCCTTTTTCCGAGAGCGATCTGGCCGCGCGAACCGAAACACAGCAAATATCTCAGCCTGAGGTTTTCGGCGTCACTCCACAGGGCGATCTGATATCGCTTCGGGCGGAGCTTGCCCGTCAGAACGGGGATGACCCGAGCCTGATGGAAGCGCAAAACATCACAGCTCAAATCAAGATGACCTCTGGCCAGAGAGTCGATTTATCCGCCCGTATGGCGCTGCACAATCCAACAGAAAGCATGGTTGTCCTCTCGGGGGATGTCTTTGCAAAAACAACCACTGGCTATGAGTTCGCGGCAGAAAAGTTACGCCTTAGCCTGAGCGCCTTGCAGGCCAACAGTCTAGGTCGGGTGACAGGCACGGGGCCTGGCTTTACAGTCACGGCAGGAGAAATGACGCTTGAGGTTCCCAAGGGGGAAAAAGAAGCGCATATTTTGCTAAAAAACGGTGTGAAGCTGGTGTATACACCTGTGAAAGATAAGGAATAGAACTGTGCGTTTTGGCTTTTTCACTGTTGGCGTGCTTTGCGCTGCGCTCGCTGGCCCTGTTGCGGCACAAGGCACAAACATCGCTTTTGGCAATCTCAAGCAAGACACGGGCGCCCCTGTTGAAATTTCCGCTGACAGTATGGATATCAACCAAAACACTGGCTCCGCCGTCTTGGTCGGCAATGTCTTGATCGGGCAGGGCGAGATGCGTATCTCGGCGTCTTCTGTGAGCATTCAGTATAATTCTGATCGCTCCCAGATTGCGCAATTAAAGGCGTCTGGAAGCGTTACGCTGGTGAGCGGCGAAGATGCGGCCGAGGCGGCGCAGGCTGAATATAATGTTGAATCAGGCATGATTCTCCTGTCTGGAAATGTGCTTCTGGTGCAGGGGCAAACAGCGATCACAGCCGATAAGATGCGCGTTGACACAAACTCAGGCACAGCCAAAATGGAAGGCCACGTCAAGACGGTGCTCAATGTCAAAAACTAATCCTCCCAAATTGTCTGTCGCAGAAGGCGCAACGGGCCTAGAGGTCCGCAACCTGCGCAAAAGTTACAAGCGCCGCCCGGTGATCCGCGATGTGTCGCTTTCGCTCAAGAGAGGCGAAGTTGTGGCGCTGCTTGGGCCGAATGGTTCGGGCAAAACAACAACATTTTATACCGTTGCGGGCTTGGTTCAGGCCGAAGGGGGCCACGTTTTGCTGGATGGCAAAGACGTGACAGACCTTCCGATGTATCGTCGTGCGCGGCTTGGAATCGGTTATTTGCCTCAAGAAATGTCGATTTTTCGGGGCCTTTCTGTCGAAGACAATATTCTGGCTGTTCTCGAAGTGGTTCAGCCTGATCGGCGTGAGCGCGCCAAAAAGCTGGAAGAGCTTTTGTCAGAATTCTCAATCGAGCATCTGCGCCGCGCCCCTGCCATGGCTCTGTCTGGCGGTGAGCGGCGGCGCGTTGAAATTGCCCGCTGTTTGGCGGCTGACCCCTCCTATCTCTTGCTTGATGAGCCATTCGCTGGGGTCGATCCGATCTCGGTTGGCGATATTCGCACGCTCGTGGCTGATCTCAAAACGCGCGGGATTGGCGTTTTGATCACAGATCACAACGTTCGCGAAACGCTCGAAATTGTGGATCGCGCCTATATTTTGCATGATGGCACAGTCCTGATGTCGGGCAAGCCGAGCGAAGTTGTGGAAAACGAGAATGTCCGCCGCGTCTATCTCGGCGACAGTTTCCGCATCTCCTGAATTTTGGCGACAATTCGCTCTTTCAGTTGACAAGCCCCCGTCCAAAAGCCTCAAATGAGCTATGGGATCTTGTTTTCTCACTGAACAAAATAGCGTGACCTGCATTTTTTGCAGCGGCTCTGTTCAAACCAAAAACAACCCCTATTTCAATATAATAACCGCCTCATCCTGTGTCGCAGATGCGTCAATAGGGCAGGGCAATTCAATTGAGTGAAGGAGAGAAGATGCGCTACCAAATCAGCGGAAAGCAAATCGACATCGGGGAAGCACTGCAAACCCATGTGAAAGAAGAGCTTGGGGCCGCCGTCGCGAAATATGCCGAACGTCCCACAGAAGCGCTCGTTGTTTTCTCCAAAAGTGGTCATGAGTTTAACTGTGAATCAACCGTGCATCTTTCAACGGGTCTCACAGCCTCGGCCAAGGCCAGCGCCACCGAGATTTATGCCGCATTTGACGGCTGCTGTGAGAAAATGGAAAAGCAGCTGAGACGCTACAAGCGCCGCCTGAAAGACCATCATAAAGACAGGGTAGAACCGGTTGAACTTTTCGGTGCGTCCTCGTATATCCTCGCCTCGGATCACGAAAGTCAGGATTCGGAGCCAGAGACGCTTCAACCCATGATCATCGCAGAGATGGAAACAAAAATACCATCGCTCTCCGTCGGAGAAGCTGTTATGCAAATGGAACTTGCAGGATCTCCTGTTCTGATTTTTCGTAACGAGAGTAAAGACGGCCTTAATGTCGTGTATCGCCGCGAAGATGGCAATATCGGCTGGATAGACCCAGGTAAATAACAGGCGCATTTGATCGCGTCTGTGGAGCAGTAGACGAACGATGCAAATGTCCTCTTTACTAAAGCCCGAGGCAGTCAGGGTGTTATCCTCTGCCTCGAGCAAAAAGCGCCTGTTGCAAGAGCTGGGCGAAACTGCTGGCTCCGTCTACGGGATTGACCCTGTTGTCGCTGTGCGCGCGCTTCAAGAGCGCGAAAACCTTGGCCCGACAGGTGTTGGAAACGGCGTTGCTTTGCCCCACGCTCATGTCGATGGACTTGAGAAGGTTGTTGGCGTGTTTGTGCTTCTCGAAAAGCCGATAGATTTTGACGCGGTTGATAAGCTTCCGGTTGATCTCGCCTTTGCCCTTTTTGCGCCCAGCGATGCGGGTGTGGAACACCTCAAAGCTTTGGCAAAAGTCTCGCGTGCTTTGCGTGACGCCGCGCGTTGTGGCAAACTGCGGTCAAACAAGAACGCCAGCACACTTTACACAATCATCACCGAAGATGTGAGCAAGCAGGTCGCTTAAGCCCTAGCGCCAGCGGTTAAAACCAAAAATCAAATAATCACGCTGATAGGCCTCGGCCACGCGCGCCTCGACCTCTTCGTCATAAATCTGTTCGAGGCTATAGGGCGTGTCTGGCGCGGGTGCGGGCGCGGCGGCCTCATGGGCGACACCCACTTGTAACGCAATCGCAGGCAAATACGCCTCAAGCTCGTCTTCGCGAAGCACAAAGTCAGGCAGCGCAAAATTGCCCATCCCTTGCAATATCCCCGCCTGACTGCCCCATGCCGCATCCGCCCTCACAGCTGTCTGATCAGAGAGGTTGGCTTTGACAAACTCGAGAAAAGCAATGAAGGCTGCGCGGTGGTCCTCAAGGCTCCAGCTGGCGTCAGGGGCCTCTTTCGGGATTGGCAGCTTATGAACGCGTCGCAAAGTGCGCCTTATTTCGGGGTAGCCCTTCGGCCCTTTGTTCAAAATTCGGTCACAAAACGCCTTGTGCGCGCGTAGGGCAGGGTGGCGCACCACACTAAAACTGCGGTGTTCCGTGTGGCTACGCATCCATTGGCGCAGGGTCTTCTGGCTAAAGCTGCTTTGAAGCTCGGCCTCACTCACGCCATCAAGCCCCGCCATCCATGCCAGAATCTCGTCTTCGGGTGCCGACCGCACAGGCAAAAACAAAAGGGGCGCCTTCGCGCAGGCCACATAGCTTGGCACAGCCGCGCCGCGCCGCGCCTCAAAGTTCGGGGTGCGCCCAAGGCCAAAGTGGTCTGTCTTGGCAAGCGCCGCTTCCATCTCCTCAAAGTTCTCGACTTTCTCAGACAGCGGCTCAGGGTTCTGGCGCTTGAGATTGCGGTCAAGCCGCTCAAGCCGGTCTGGTTGCTCCAGATAAGCCGCCAGCCCGTTCATCACGTCCACATCCTGCAAGTCTTCATAGGCCACATAAAACGCAGTTTGACCCGTGGTCTGAAGCGCCTTCATCAACCGCAGCTGAAACGCCTGTAGTGCTTCCAGATGTGTATTAAATTCCTTTGTATCAAAGGTGGCCTTCGCATCCTTGCGCTTGGCAACATTGGTCAGCTTCCACTGCCCTGTTTCCTGCGCGATCTTCCAGCTAACATAGCTTTCCACAGGGTTGCGCGTGAGAATAATCTTGGCGCAGCGCGGATCATTCAGGATCGTCTCAAGCACCCTTGGCTCGTGATCATGAAAGAAGCGAAAGCCCGCCAGCCCCTGTGACGCCTTAAACGCCTCGATCAAGACCTGAGGCTCATGATTGCGTGCTTCTTCACTCACGCCAAGACAGTCTTCGCGGTTCGGATATCCGATAAAATGCGGATTGAACGCCTCACCCAAACAGCTCAAGGCTGGAAAGCTGTTGATATTGGCTTCCAAAAAGTTCGAGCCCGTGCGCATCTCGGCAAAAACTACAAAATAATCAAACCGTTTGCTCATAACGCTACTTTTTCACCAGATAAGGTTTCGGAGTTGGATATTGAACACCAACAGGGTTTCCAACCACAGGAAAATCACCCATCAAATAGGGGTGCATTCCTTGATTTTTGAGGTTTTGCAAAAATTGCCCAAAGCCCGTCAGATCATTCATCTTTGGAGCCTCCGCCAAGCGCCGCAATGACTTAAAGCCGATTTCGTCTAGAATCGTTTGCAAATGCTCCATGGGGTTTTCGATAAAGTCGGCCATTGTCCAAATGCGGATGCGTGCTTTGGAGTGCGGCGAGCGCAGCACATTCAAAAACTCGCTCTCGATTTTCTGCAAGTCCGCCGCTTCTGCTCGCAGTTCGCTGAAGTTCTTGTTTGAGCGAAATAAAGGCACTGCCCATGCGCCACTGATCACAGAAATTTGTGCATTTGGATCGCCAGCCATCGTCCATGTAAGGTCTTGATTGTCAGCAGGGCCAAACTGAAAACACTGCCGTTCCCCGCGCGTGTTCCAAATCAGACTGGTGAGAAACGCGCGCGGGTTATAGTCGCGCACCAAGGCGCTATCGCTGAGCGCGCCGTTGATGACGCCTTGCGCACCAGCATAATGCGCCCTGTCTGGCGCAAAGAGATGCCCATGAACACGCGCGCCCGTTGCCTTGGCGAACCATGGCTCGAAGTCTTCAAACAAGTCCGCAAAGCCCTGAAGCACCGAATACTGCCCCGAGGTTGTCCCGTTTTCCCAGCCATGATTTGGAAAGCGACTTTGCATATAGAGGCCCGGTCGACCACGGGTGCGCCGGTCGACGGCCTTGGCAAAGATCCGGTCAATCTTGCCAGGATTTGGCTCTGTGCGGTTCGCGGGGCTGTCTTTTGTGGAGAGAAACACTTCATACAAACGGTTTGCATGGGGCCATATTTTACGCGCCACAAAGCAATCCGAGCGGCGTAAAAGCTGCAAGTGGTCATCATAAAAAATATGTGGTTTGCCCTGAAAATCAAATTTTGAAAGCGTCAATGAGCGGCTCTCGATTTTTTGGCTGCGCTGGCGGGCCAATGTCTGAAAATAGCTTTCATCAGGAATCCAGACCCGCTTGAAGTAGCGGTCATAAAGCTTGCGGTCGGGGTCTTCTAGAATGCTCGAAAGCGTCTGCCGTGTCAGACACCACCACTGGCTGCCCATATGCGGCGTAAGGCCGTTGGGCATCTTGCGGCTAAAACGCAGCTTGCGCTGAAGGGCGACATAGCCGTCAAACAGGATACGGTGACGCTTCCAGCTAAAGGGAAAGCGCAGGGTAAAGCGCTCTTCGTCAAGCCCGCCGACTGTCCAAGGGACATCGGCCGTTGTGGCGCTTTCGATAAAGTCGGTGTTGGGCCGCTCGGCCAGATAATCAATCAGCTCCTCCACAGGGCGCAACGGAAGGCAGGAGCCGCTTGCAAGGTAGACGTGCTGAACATCAGGAAAACGCGCGAGCATAAGCTCACCCGCCTCTTGCGTCGCCGCGACAATCCCCCAAGAGCCCCACTCACAGCGGTGACGGCTGGAAAAGCGGATATCCTCAAGGTCTGACAGCTTTGTTTTGAAGGCGGAAAAAGCCTTGGTCGACACGGCTTCATCTACGTGAATGACAACAGGGCAACCCGCAGCGTTCCAATGCCGCGCGAGCTGTTCGGCTCGCTCAAAGGCTGTGTGCACCAACATGATGATGCCAACCGTGCTCATGCCCAGTTCCCTTTTGACATCAGGCCGAGAATTTCAAGCTGCCGCCAGTTGATGTATTTTTCGCTCCACTTACACCACAGGTCTGGATTGTCTTTCAGGCTCTCGGCATAGGCGCGATATTCGACACTCGCAGAATAATGTTGGCGTCGCTCAAGCTCTTCTGCGGCCTTCTGGGTAAAAGTGTCGAGGAATTTCGTGTGCAGCAAGACGCCACTGGCCTTCTCACCGCCCCACTCGTCATAAACAAGGTTCAAGCCACGCGGCAGCAACATATGGGTCGAGCTGACATAGGCATATTTGCGGTCCCATTTCACCAGCGGGATCTTGTTGAGCGCTGGGGCCTTTTCGGGCTTGTCCTTAAAGAAGGTCCGCGCCCGTGGCCCGCCCTGTATCCACAGGTTGCCGAATTTCTTGTTCTTGTTGATCATGTAGTTGCCAGCGTCAAACCAGCTGGTGATCTCAAGTGGGTTCTGCCCCTCGCGATAGGGCTGCGCATCGATCCGCCCCTTGGGATACATATCCAGAAGCATTGCGCTAAAGCTTTTGATCGAGCTGGCGTCGAGCCAGTCTGTCAGCGCGCGGATGGGCCGCGTGTCACAGAACGGATAAATCAGAAACTCGTCAGGGTCGACAACAAGCGCCCAATGGCCATGGGCGTATTTCATTTGAAGCCAGTTGAGCCAATCCACGCCAAAGCGCGCGCGCTTATAGCTTTTGTTGGTGTGCCAGACCGAGACATCGGGCTGCTCCATCAGGTATTCCAGCGAGCCATCGCCGCTGTCATTGTCGACAATAAAAAAGTGATCAACGCCTTGGTCGCGATAATACTTGAGAAAATATGGCAAGCGGACCTTCTCGTTGCGCATCGTGGTGAAGCAGAGAATATCGTCAGGCTTCACTTGCGCAGTATGGTCGGACATGGCCTTCAGCTCGCGACGCTTGCGAAACGCGCGGATAAGCCAGCGGCGGCGCTGCAATCTTAAGCGATATGACTGGATCAAACCCAACTGCTACCTCACCTCACTGGTTAAAAACGAACTTGGTATCACTCTCTCACGTCTCGCTTAAGACGAGGTTGAAATGCGCGTCCCATGTCGGCGGGGCGAAGGCGTCTTTAATCGGCCTCTGTCCTGTCCGCCTGCTCTCAGCCAATGACAATACTCTTCTGATCCAAAGATAGCTGTCATTCACGCTTGCGTAAACGGGAATATCCCCAAGCACTTCCTTATATACAGGCAATTCGGCGCAGATCACAGGGGTGCCGCGCGCCGCCGCTTCCAGCGCAGGCAGCCCATAACCCTCTGCCAGACTGGGAAAAACAACACCCGCCGCCTCGTCAAGCAAGGCCGCAATGGCGCCATCGCTTAGCCCCGAAAGCTCGTGGATAAACCGCCCGTTGAGCCGCGAGTTTTCCAGCCGAAAGAAAAACTCGTCGTTTTTCCAGCCCCTCTGCCCACAGATCAGAAGCTGTGGCAGGTCTTGTGGCGGGATCTGCTTTTCCATCTGTTCCCAAACATCAATCAGCAAGAGATGGTTTTTGCGCGGCTCGATGGTTCCGACACATAGAAAATATGGCCCTTCAAAGGGCAGCCCCTTTGGCAGCGCCGCCTTGTCTGGCTCTGTGATCTCCACCCCAAGATGCGCAACCATCCCCTGCGGAACACGCCCGAGATTGGTAAGTTGGGCGTCCGCCGCCTCCTGCGTGGCCTGCGAATTGTAGATCACAAGATCGGCCTTTGCCGAAACGCGCGATAAAAACAGTTTGAAGCGCTCTACAGAGCCATCCCGCTGAAAATGAGGGTGATCAAGCGGAATGGTATCATGCACAAACACAACAATCTTGCCGCCGCGCAGAGCCTTTACGCCTGTGGTCACATAGTCGGTCAGGTTGCTGTGGCCTGTGTTGAAATAGGCCGTTCTGTCGGGCAAATGCCGCTTGAGCATCCGCCCCAGCCCGCGCCGTGTGCAGCGGGCAATGGCAAGCTTGCGCGCATCCGTCAGGGCGCGTTGCAGCTCGGGGGGAAGTTTGGAAAACACCTTTGCCAAGCGACTCGCAGGCCCCCAAGGCACATCGCCGTCGATCTTTGCTGCGAGTTTTTTCATCCCGCCTTCGTCCAAAAGCAGAAAGCCGAGAGGCGTGCGGATCAACCCGTAGGCCGGCACATCACTTTTGATCAGCGCGCGAAGATAGGCGCGCTCCACACGGTCAACACCTGTCATAACCCGCCCCGCACGGCTCAGCAGTCGTGACAGGTCCAATAGCCGCGCCGAAGGGAGGTCACTTGTCATAATGTCCGCTCTGATGCCAATTCCAGGCGTCCGATACCATGTCTTTAAGGGTCGAGCGCTTCGGGCGCCAGCCAAGCTCGTCTTCTGCGCGCTTTGAGCCAGACACAAGCTTGGTGCAGTCGCCCGCGCGTCGCGGCCCTTCAGTGCAAGGCACAGGCCGTCCTGTGACCTCTGCGGCGCGGTCCATCACCTCGCGCACAGAAAAGCCATCGCCTGTCCCAAGGTTGAAGACGCGGCTGCCTTTGCCGCTCATAAGCCACTTGAGGCCCAAAATATGCGCATCTACCAGATCGCAGACATGGACATAGTCGCGAATGCAGGTTCCGTCTGGCGTGTCATAATCGGTCCCAAAGATCGTGAGCGCCGCCCGCTTGCCGTCAATCGCATCAAGGATCAGCGGGATAAGATGTGTCTCGGGCTGGTGATACTCGCCAACCTCGCCGTCAGGGTCTGCCCCCGCAACATTAAAGTAGCGAAAGATCACACTCTCGATCCCGTCACTTGCGCCAAAGTCGCTGAGCATATCCTCAATCGCGCGCTTGCTTGCGCCATA
Organism: Lentibacter sp.; assembly: GCF_965657785.1. Taxonomy (GTDB): domain Bacteria; phylum Pseudomonadota; class Alphaproteobacteria; order Rhodobacterales; family Rhodobacteraceae; genus Lentibacter. The sequence goes on along the minus strand of NZ_CBFHPP010000002.1, from coordinate 53,672 downwards.
GGCGTTAATGGGCAGTTGCACGCTTTGCTCATCAAGCACAACATTGTCTTGGTCGCCATAGGTCGCGCAGGTTGAGCTAAAGACAAACCGCTTACAGCCCGCCGCCGCCGCCGCCTCGATCAGATTGAGAGAGCCGCCAGCATTGTTAAGCCAGTATTTTCCGGGGGTTTGCATACTCTCGCCCACTTGGCTCAGCGCTGCAAAATGTATCACAGCCACAGGCCGATAAGCGGCAAAAACCTCATCCAGCCTTGCGCGGTCCAGAAGATCACCGCGCTCGAACGGGCCAAATTTTACTGCGTCTTCCCAACCTGTGACGAGGTTGTCAAATGTGACAGGGTTAAAGCCAGCGGCTTTTAAGGCTTTGCAGGCGTGCGAGCCGATATAGCCCGCGCCGCCTGTGACAAGTATGTTATCCAAAGAGCACCTCGGCTGTTATTCTGCCGCTTTTCGGGTGTGGTTCACCACGTGCTGCAAATACCCCATCAAATCGTCGCGCAGTTCGGGACGGTCGAGCCCAAAAGACACGGTCGCCTGAAGAAAGCCCGATTTGGATCCGCAGTCAAACCGCTGCCCCTGAAAGCGGTAGCCATAGACAGGGCGGCCCTCTTCGATTTCGTCAGCGATCCCGTCGGTCAGTTGGATTTCTCCGCCTGCGCCGGATTTCTTTTTGTTCAGATTGCGCAGCACATCAGGGGTCAGGATATAGCGGCCAATGACCGCAAGATTGGACGGCGCGGTGCCAGCGGCAGGCTTTTCCACCATGCCTTTTACGCTCACGCGCGCGCCCATGTCGTCCTCAACATCCAGAATACCATAAGCGTTTGTCTGCGATTGCGGAACTTCCATCGCCGCGACCATGCAGCCGGGGTTCTCTTCATAGGCTTCAACCATCTGCTGCAAGCAGGGCTTTTCCGCCGCAATCACATCGTCAGGCAGGATCACAGCGAATGGCTCGTTCGAGATAAGACGTCGCGCACACCAGACCGCATGACCAAGGCCAAGCGCCTTATGTTGGCGGATGTAAGCAATCGCGCCGCTCTCCATATTGGTCGATTGCAAGATGTCGAGAAGCTCGTCTTTGCCTTTTTTGCGTAGCGTCTGTTCAAGCTGGGGCGATTCGTCAAAATAATCCTCAAGCGCGCCTTTGCCGCGCGAGGTGACAAAAATAAATTCTTTGATACCAGCGGCGCGCGCTTCATCAATTGCATATTGAATAAGTGGCCTGTCGACCAATGTCATAATTTCTTTTGGGACAGATTTTGTCGCTGGTAAAAAACGTGTCCCAAGCCCCGCGACAGGGAAAATTGCCTTGGTGATTTTCTTCTTCATGCCTGACCTCTTTACTAACAAGGCGCATCATTTAGTGTGCGCCAGATTGAGCGAACAATGACACGAAATGTTCGCATGGAATATATTATAGATCCTAAAAAAGAGACAAAGGCGGGGAATTTTCCTCACTGTGGCCCATTTGCTAACATTTGCACGCTAACCGCGAATTTGCGCCACGCGATTTTGCTCTTGTGTGAGCCGTTTGCGAAAGCGCACCAGTTGAAAGAGCGGCTCATTGCGTTCTGCGCGCCCGAACTGCCCGCCAGATTGCTCCCAATAGCCGGCGTCATCATAGCGGACATGGTGAAAGCGCGTATCCAAAGAGAAAAGATAGAGCGAAACATTGGCGCCCTGTGCAGCGCGCTTCACCGCTTCTTTGCGCAGTTTTCTACGCTGCCACCAGCGCCCAGAGAGTGTTACGCTCCCGTTACGGTCTGGCAAAAACTCCTGAAAAGCAGGCGGTTGGCGCAGGGCGTTCGAATATTGCCCGATTGCACGGCGCGCGCCCGCTTCAAACCCAGCCTCAAGACTTTGCATGACCTCTGCCGCCGCATCTTCGCTGAGCAGTCCGCGTGTGACTTGGTCGGCCATGCGCGACGCCTGTTCCTCAACCATCTCGGAGCAGCGTGGCTCAAGCGGTTGCCCGAATTTGCGCAGCAAGAGCACGGTGCTTGCGCCCACATCAAACAGGTCTGTGACAGTCCTGTCGGCTTTACGCCGTGTGCTGGCCTTATAAGCATGGTGCACCTGAGCGCTGGGGCAAAGCGCGGTTTTGTGGTGCGCACCTGCCAGCCGCAGGTTGAGGTCGGTTTCATCAAGATAAAAGTGAAACCCCTCGTCAAACCCGCCCAGCGCCACAAGCACATCGCGCCGCACGGCCATATTTGTGCCCTCGGTCTTCACAGCAAAACCAGCCTCTGTTTCGGGGAGGAAAGGCGCGCTGCCTTCTGCCTTAAGGGCCTGAGCGCGGCCCGCCCTGTCGACCTGCCGCGCCGTCCATTGATAAGAAATACCGTTGCGCCCGCGCACATATCCGCCTGTGCACACCACGTCAGGCAAACCAAAACCCGCCACCAGATGCTGCAGCCACAAAGGTTCTGCAGCCGCATCATCATCAATAAACGCAATAATTTCGCCCGCCGCCTCAGCCACACCTGTGTTGCGCGCAGCGGCGATGTTTGGCGTGTCATACGCCACAAGCTTAACGCGTCCAGCATAAGGGCTTTCGCTCACATAAGCACAAGACGCCAGATCGGCGACAACCACAATTTCAAAAGGCTGATAGGCCACGCCTGCCAAGGCCGAAAGACACCACAAAAGGCTCTCGGGCCGCCCGTGGCTGACAACAACAACGCTGACAGACGGCCCTGTCATATCAGGGCGTCTTCAAATCAACCGCAGGCGAATAGGCGATGAAAAACGGATTCGCATAGCCCTCCTTGCCGTAAACAAGCGGATCATGCGTCGCAAACACAACAACTTTGCCGCCCGCCCCATGCAGCACAGCATGGCCGGCCGCTGTGTCCCACTCCATCGTGCGGCCAACGCGCGGATAAATGTCCGCCTCGCCCGTCGCCACAAGGCAGAATTTCAGGCTTGAGCCAGCGCTCTTGCTGTCTTTCACGGCGTATTTGTTGATGTAATCGTCTGTCGCCTGATCGCGGTGCGACTTGGACGCAACAACCATCAGCGCCGCATTGTCACTCGCGGCCACACGGATCGCCCGTGTCGCGCCAGCACTTGCCTTATCAAACGGCCCGTCTTCTTCCACAGCGCTGCCGTCCGCCAGCGTATAAAACATCCGCTCTTTCGCCGGCGCATAAACAACCCCACGGGTCGGCACCCCGTTTTCCACATATGCAATGTTCACAGTAAAATCGCCGCGGCGGTGGACAAATTCCTTGGTTCCGTCGAGCGGATCAACAATTAGAAAAGTATCCGCCTGCATATCATGCGTCGCCGCCTGCTCTTCCGTGACGATAAGCACATCAGGAAAGGCGGCCCGTAACCCTGCCGAGATAATAGCATCGGCGGCTTCGTCGGCCTCTGTCACAGGGCTGTCATCAGACTTTGACTTTACCTCAAAGTCGTCGCGACCATAGATTTCCATAATCTTGTCGCCCGCAACAAGCGCCAGCTCACGCATCACTTGGGTTAGTTTTTCGTAGTTCATCTGCTTCAGTCCTTCACTCATTATGCCTCACGTCACGGTTTTGTTGATTAGCGCGCTTATTCCCCTTATGATGGCTGCGTAACGGTTCGGCAAGAATTGGCGCGTAAAACAAACCGCGAAAGGCGGGGCAACGAGTAGATGTTTCAGGTTAGGCGGCGTAGGTCGACGATCACTTCGGCCCTTATCATTTTTGAGTTGATCTATCATTCGGTGGTGCACTCCATCCGATCTTCGCACGGCAATGCGATCATGTCACTTGTCACCAATCTGATGCAAATGGCCGTTATGGTGCTTGCGTTTTATATTATGTTTTCGCTCTTGGGGCTGCGCGGTGCGGCTCTTCGGGGCGACTTTCTCGTTTACATTATGACAGGTATCTTCCTTTACATGACTCACGTGAAGGCTGTGGGCGCCGTGTCTGGCGCCTCTGGGCCGTCTTCCCCGATGATGCTGCACGCCCCGATGAATACGATTGTCGCAATCGCCTCCTCGGCCCTGTCTTCGCTTTACCTTCAAATCCTCTCGGCCTTCGTCATTCTTTTTGGATACTACATGGCCGTTCAGACCTTCACGATTGACCGCCCCATCGCAGCAATGGGAATGCTCCTCTTGGCGTGGTTTACAGGTTGCGCTGTCGGGATGGTGCTTCTCGCGATCAAGCCGTGGTTTCCCGGGTTTGTGGCCACATTCACCCTGATTTATCAGCGCGCCAATATGATCGCGTCAGGCAAGATGTTCGTCGCCAATACCTTGCCAGGCTATATGCTTGCGATGTTTGATTGGAACCCGCTTTTTCATATCATTGATCAGTCTCGCGGCTTTGCCTTTATCAATTACAATCCGCGTTACACCCATTGGGAATATGCTTTTTTGGTGGGCTTGGTCCTGATTATGGTGGGCCTTATGGGCGAGTTTTATACCCGCCGCCACGCCAGCCTGTCTTGGAGTGCACGCCGATGATCCGCTGTCTTGCGCTTGTGTTCCTCGTCTTTGCCTCAGTGGCTGATGCCCAAGAGCTGCCCGCGCTTTATGATGTCTATGATGTTGCGGCCAATGATGTGCTCAATGTCCGCGCCGAGCCAACAAGCGCATCTGCGATCATTGGCGTCCTGACGCCTGATGCACAAAATGTGGAAGTGGTGCGCACTCACAAAGGCTGGGCGCTTCTCAATGTTGGAGAGCAAGCTGGCTGGGCCTCCATGCGCTATCTTACACTGTCCGCCAACCAACTGGAAGGAGGGCTGCCGGAGAGCTGTTATGGAACCGAGCCGTTCTGGTCGCTTTCACATGGAGCTTATTTGTTTTTTGACGGTTTGGGCGAAGGGACAATTCGCTACAAGATTGTAGAGCAAGGCGTGTCTGCAAATTGGAACACCCACTCTTTTATCAAGGCAACGAGCCAGACAAACAGTGTGACAGCAATCATTCGGCCAGCGGCTTGCAACGATGGTATGAGCGACAGACAGTTTGGTTTTTCGGTGGATGTTTTAGCAAACATCAATGGCCGCACGACGCTTTTGACGGGCTGCTGCTCGATCAGGTAACAACCCGCATCGTCACATTGATCCGCCCGCCCTCTGGCAGAAGCGTGCTTGACCCAAAGCGGATTTTGTCGACGCCGTGATGTGCCAGCCGCGCAGCGCCACCAAGCACAAGCACATCTCCCGAGCGAAGCCACTGAGAGGCCGTTTTGCCGCCGCGCGTCTCACCGCCAATGCGAAACAGGCCCTCGTCGCCAAGGCTCACAGAGACAACAGGCTGGCCAAAGTCGGCCTCGTCCTTGTCCTGATGCAGCCCCATCCGCGCGCCCTCGCCATAAAAGTTGATCAATGCACATTCAGGCGCGCGCGCTTCAGGCACCACCGCGCGCCAGAGCGCGAGCAAACTTTCCGGTATCGCGGGCCAAGCCGCCCCGCGCGGGTGGCGCGCCTCATATCGGTAGCCGCGCCTGTCGGTGATCCAGCCAAATCTGCCCGCCGCCGTCATCCTGACGCTCATTTTCTGCCCCCGTGGCGTTTCGGGCGCATAAAGCGGCGCCGCGCGGGCGATTTGGCGAATGTCCTCCAAAAGCCCCTCTTGCGCACTCCGAGTCAGCGCTTCGCTATAGAATTTCGCCCCGTTCAGGTCGATCTTATGAGCCAGATTTACCACGCTTCCACCTTTCTGGGCTAAAAGCACCTAAATTTGCCGATTCTTCTCTGTCTCGGCGCTTGCAGGGGCATTTTGTGCTCCTTATATACCCTCCGAAGCGTTTGATCAGGATCCTCCTGTTCAAGCTAACATATCGGGGGCAGATGCCGTAACGGGTCTGACCTCGCAACATCGCCTTAACGTAGAAGGGATCAAAAATGTCAAAAGTCATTGGTATTGACCTCGGCACCACAAACTCATGTATTGCGATCATGGACGGCTCTGCCGCCCGCGTGATCGAAAACTCCGAAGGCGCGCGCACAACGCCGTCGATCGTTGCTTTCACAGAAGACGAGCGCCTCGTTGGCCAGTCCGCCAAGCGTCAGGCTGTCACAAATCCTGAAAACACTGTTTTTGGCGTCAAGCGTCTCATCGGCCGCCGGTTTGATGACGCGGACCTCGCAAAAGACAAAAAGCATATGCCTTTCAATGTTGTGAATGGCGGCAATGGCGACGCGTGGATCGAAGCGCGCGGCGAGAAGTATTCGCCCAGCCAGATTTCTGCCTTTATCCTCGGCAAAATGAAAGAAACTGCTGAGAGCTATCTTGGCGAAGATGTGACCCAAGCGGTGATCACCGTTCCCGCATACTTCAACGATGCCCAGCGCCAGGCGACAAAAGACGCCGGCAAAATCGCGGGCCTCGAAGTCCTGCGCATCATCAACGAGCCAACAGCCGCCGCGCTGGCCTATGGTCTCGACAAAAAAGAAACCCAAACCATCGCGGTCTATGACCTCGGCGGCGGCACATTCGACGTGACCATCCTCGAAATCGACGATGGCCTCTTTGAAGTTAAGTCCACCAACGGCGACACATTCCTCGGCGGTGAAGACTTTGACATGCGCATCGTTGCATACCTTGCGGACCAGTTCCAAAAGGAAAACGGCGTTGATCTGACCAAAGACAAAATGGCCCTCCAGCGTCTCAAAGAAGCTGCTGAAAAAGCCAAAATCGAGCTGTCCAGCTCGTCACAAACCGAGATCAACCAGCCCTTTATCTCCATGGGCAAAGACGGCTCGCCGCTGCACATGGTTATGAAGCTGACACGTGCCAAGCTTGAAAGCCTCGTCTCTGACCTGATCAAAAACTCGCTGAAGCCTTGCGCCGCAGCGCTCAAAGATGCGGGCCTCTCCACAAGCGATATCGACGAAGTCGTCCTCGTGGGTGGTATGACGCGTATGCCGAAAGTCATTGAAGAAGTGACAAAATTCTTCGGCAAAGAGCCGCACAAAGGCGTGAACCCTGATGAAGTTGTTGCCATGGGCGCGGCCATTCAGGCGGGCGTTCTTCAGGGCGACGTCAAAGACGTTGTTCTGCTTGACGTAACGCCTCTCTCGCTCGGTATTGAAACACTCGGTGGCGTCTTCACCCGTCTGATCGACCGCAACACAACGATCCCGACGAAGAAGTCCCAGATCTTCTCAACAGCCGAAGACAACCAAAACGCCGTGACAATCCGCGTCTTCCAAGGCGAGCGTGAAATGGCATCCGACAACAAGATGCTTGGTCAGTTCAACCTTGAGAACATCCCGCCAGCGCCGCGTGGCCTGCCACAGATCGAAGTCACATTTGACATCGACGCCAACGGGATCGTCTCTGTTGGTGCGGCTGACAAAGGCACAGGCAAAGAGCAAAAAATCACCATCCAAGCCTCGGGCGGTCTTTCAGACGCCGACATCGAGAAAATGGTGAAAGACGCCGAAGAAAACGCCGAAGCCGATAAGGACCGTCGCGAGCTTGTGGAAGCGCGCAACCAAGCCGAGAGCCTGATCCACTCGACAGAAAAGTCTGTGGAAGAGCACTCTGACAAGGTTGATCCAACCACAGTCGAAGCGATCGAACTGTCGATCGCGGCTCTGCGCGATGACCTCGACAAAGAGGACATCACGGCAGACAAGCTCAAAGCTGGGATCCAGAACGTCACAGAATCAGCCATGAAGCTGGGCGAAGCGATCTATAAGGCACAGGCAGAGGCGGGCGACGATATGCCCAATGCTGCCGATGAGGGCGGAGCCGACGATGATATCGTCGACGCTGACTTCGAAGACCTTGGCGACGAAAAGCGCAGCTAAGCGCCTAAGGAAGATTGGCAGGGGCCGGTCCGCGCGCCGGATCGGCCTCGCTTGTTTCCAGAAAGGGTAGTGACCCATGGCAAAACGCGATTATTACGAGACGCTTGGCATCTCAAAAGGCGCCTCAGCCGACGAAATTAAAAAAGCCTATCGCACCAAAGCGAAAGAGCTTCACCCCGACCGCAACACAGACAACCCCGACTCTGAAGCCAAGTTCAAAGAGGCGGGTGAGGCTTATGAGGTCTTGAAGGATGCCGATAAAAAGGCCGCCTACGACCGTTACGGCCACGCTGCCTTTGAAGGCGGCATGGGCGGCGGGCGTCCTGGCGGTGGTATGGGTGGTGGACAGGGCGACTTCTCCTCTGCTTTCTCCGATGTGTTCGATGATCTCTTCGGCGATTTTATGGGCGGCCAACGCGGCGGCGGACGTCAGCGCGCTTCACGTGGGGCTGACTTGCGCTACAATCTGCGTGTCTCCCTTGAAGACGCATTCTCTGGTCTGCAAAAAACCATCAATGTTCCAACCTCTGTCGCCTGCGACGGTTGTAGCGGAACAGGCGCAGAAGGCGGGGCCGAGCCAACGACGTGCCCGACCTGTTCAGGCATGGGCAAGGTCCGCGCACAGCAGGGCTTCTTCACAGTCGAGCGCACTTGCCCGACGTGCTCGGGCCTCGGCCAGACCATCAAAAACCCCTGTGGGAAATGCCACGGCCAAGGCCGCGTTCAAAAAGACCGCTCCCTTGCCGTTAATATTCCTGCGGGTGTCGAGACAGGCACGCGCATTCGCCTCGCAGGCGAAGGCGAAGCAGGGATGCGCGGTGGCCCAACGGGTGATCTTTATATTTTCATAGAGGTCGAAGCGCATAAAATCTTTGAGCGTGAAGGGGTCAATCTCTTCTGTCGTGTTCCTGTGAGCATGGCCGCCGCCGCGCTCGGCGGTGACATCGAAGTGCCGACAATCGACGGTGGCCGCTCGCGTGTCAAAATTCCTTCAGGCTCCCAGTCTGGTCGGCAGATGCGTCTGCGCGCCAAGGGTATGCCCGCCCTGCGGGGCGGTGGCTCGGGCGATATGTTCATCGAGCTGGCGGTCGAAACGCCGGTTAATCTGACGAGCAAGCAAAAAGAGCTGCTCAAGGAGTTTGAAGAGCTTTCCGAAGACAATAACCCCGAGAGCAAGAGCTTCTTTAAGTCGGTTAAAGGTTTCTGGGACTCGATGAAGGGTTAAACCCCGACTCACTTCAACAGCAGGGGCGCGCCTACAGGTGCGCCCTTATTTTTTGGTTAATGAGAACCGCGCGCAGCCTTAACACCTGCTGTTTTTCGGGATGTTGAGCGGGCGGTGCACGCATGGTGCACGCAGTGTGCACGCTTTTCACCCCCCTATTTTTCCAAAATCGAATCGTTAACCTTTGCAAAATTAACCACTTATTCACCCTGCTCAGGCAGGCTTTCGTCATGTCTAAGCGTAACCAGTTTTCCGAAGCCAGCTTGCCGTTGTTTGCCTGTGATGAGGTCGCAATTTCTCCTGCGATTCCAAAGGGTAAGCTGCCTTCTTATATCGCGGATCACCGCCAGCGCCTGCGCGCCCGTTTCCTGTCGGGTGGGGCGGAGGCGATGCCCGATTACGAGCTTTTGGAGCTTCTCCTTTTTCGCGCCATTCCCCGCCGCGACGTAAAGCCCCTCGCACGGCTTCTCCTTGAGAAATTCAATGATTTCAATGGCATAATATCCGCTCCCGCCGAGCGGTTGCTTGAAGTCAACGGTGTTGGCGAGGCGGTGATTTGTGAGCTGAAAATCGTTTTGGCCAGCGCCCAACGCCTCGCCCGCTCCCGTATCCTCCAGCGCCCCGTTGTGTCCAGCTGGGACGCCCTTATCGACTACTGTCACACCGCCATGGCCCACCGCGACACAGAGCAATTCCGCGTGCTTTTTCTAGACCGAAAAAACACCCTCATCGCCGATGAAGAACAAGCCTCAGGGACGGTCGATCATGTCCCTGTTTACCCCCGCGAGGTCGTCAAGCGTGCGCTTGAGTTGAATGCCAGTGCATTGATTTTAGTGCATAATCATCCCTCGGGTGATCCGACGCCTTCTCCAGAAGATATTTCAATGACTGCCCAGATTGAGCGCGCGGCACAGGCTCTTGGCCTCACGTTGCATGACCATCTCATCATCGGCAAATCGACCGAATTGAGCTTCCGTGCTTCAGGCCTTCTCTAGCGGATCCAAACTTCGACACGGCGGTTGACTTGCCGTCCCCACTCCGTGTCATCACAGGCCATAGGCATCGCCTCGCCGTAAGCCTGAACGCTGATATCAAGCTGTGTGAAATCAGCCGTTTCAGCAGCTTTTTGCACAGCATTTTTTACAACCTCCGCCCGCCGCTTGGAAATTTCCAGATTGCCGTCTGCGGCACCCTCACCATCGCTAAAGCCAATAAAAACGAGGCTTTTTCCGTCATATATTCCAGCTTCAACTGCGCCAGCAAGCTGCTCCACATTCGAGCGGGATTGCGCATCAAGGCGCACGGACCCAGTTTCAAAACGAAACGAAGTGGTCAATCTGCGCATCTGTCGCAACTCGGCAATCATGTTGCGGGTCATTGAAAGGCTCATTTCATCGCCCGCGACTGAAATTGCATTTGCCAGACGGTCGCCCTGAAAATCAATCGGAATCTCTTCTGGCGCCTGATCGACAAACCCCGCCCGCCTGATCACAAACTGTGCAGCAGGGCTACGTGTGTAACTCAAAAAATCGCGTGCGATTTTGGGGAGGCGTCTGGCAGGAAGGTATAAAAACAAGGGGGTTGTCAGCGGGTAATCTTCTGTCTTCACATTGCGACGCGAGGGCCGCAAGGAGCGCCCACAGGGGCCAGTCAGGGTGAGAATTTTGGCATCTAATGTTGCCGAGCGCCCGACAAGCCCTATCCCGAACGGATCAATAGATACGCGTTTTGAGAGATCAAAATTATCAGTCGAAAACCGTGTTGTGCTGGCTGTCGCTTGGCTCTCCTGAAGCAGGAGCCGCTGCAAGGCCACAGCGCCTGCGCCTGTCTCAAGGTCTCTCAAATACGGGGTGATCGCGGCGTCCTGCGGACCGATGGTTTTCCAGTTGTTAATCTTTCCAGAATAAATCTCGGAAAGTTGCAAAACACTTATGTCTTCAACGGGATTTTGATTTGAAACAATCGCAACCAATGCATCAAGAGCCAAAACGCGTGCGCGCCCAAGGCGTGTCATGTCCCCCATCCCGGCTTCACGCGCAAGCTTGCGTTCCTGCGCCGTTATCTCGCGCGTCGACATCACAATATCGGTTTCGTCAGCCAGAAGGTCTGCAAAGCCCTCGCTGCTTGAATTTATATGAAAATAAAATCGAGCAAGCGTGGTGTTATCGGACTTTTGAAGAAGGGTAATGCTGAATTTTTCGTCGCTCTCTGTCGCCCGCTCGGTTTTGAGGCCGTTCTCGGCGGCGTAGGCCTCAATCAGAGCAGGCAATAAGAGATTTCCAATCTCGGGCGCTCCAGAAATATCGAGATCAGCCACAAACGATTTCAGATTCGGACAACCAGGCCCAACGCACTCGACGCCAGACCCATCAACCGTTAGCTCGCCATAATCCGTTTCAACCCGATAGAATTGACCATCAAAACCCAGAAGGTTGCCCACAATCTGCACTGATTTATCACGCGAGGTGAGTGTAACATCTTGAGCCTCAAGCGATTGTATGGAGCTAAAAACCAAAAGTGCAGCAGCAAAAGCTGCACGCTTAACATTTACCAAAAGAGCCTCTCAACCTAACCGTCAGTTGAAAGACACCTTCATGTCATTGACGAGCTTTTTCAACATCAGAAAGTCTCCAACGGCATCACAAGCCGGCATAGACATATCCAAAGTCTGAACCGCGATCTTTTCGCCACGGCTTGTTTGCAGAGTTTGTGCCTCAATGTCCTTATTGCAGTTGTCGGACGTAATCTCGATATCAACGCTCAGAGTAATGTCGCCCACTTCTTTCGCCATACCCGTTGGAAAGCTGTAAACTTCAGCAATGAGAGGGTTTTCAAGACTTGGGTTCCCTAACGCAATCATAAAGCCGCCATGCCCTGTTACCCCGTCAACAATATCGCCAGGGCGCTCGTTCCATATGTGCCGCGTCTCGCCATAATCTGCGCCAAATTCACGGGCATGAAGGCTGATTGAAAAATCGCCCTGCATTTGAACAACAGCTCGATCATATGTGTCGATGTCATCGACCGTGGCATTTGCGACGGCGCCTTCGCCTCCGGAAAAAGACGCAATAAAGATGGCCGCTTTACTCAAGGCGGGAACGGTGGTGCTCAATATTCCAGCGTTGTTGGTGACGTCTGAAAACATCATTCCATTGTGATGGATGACCACTCGCTCATTTGGAGCGCAGGGCGCAGACAGATCAAGATCGACAAGTGCAGCCGCTACAGGCGTGGCAGATAATGTGACTTTGCACGCCTCACTCGGTAACGGTTGTTTGGTGCCCTGAGAGACGCTTGAAGAACTGTTGAGAGAAGCCGTTGTCAGCGTCTCATCATTTGCGGCGGTCAATTCAATGTCTGATATCGCAACAGGCAAAGGCATGGCCTGCACATCTGCGGCGCTCGCACGATTAGGCGCAGACATGGTCTGCATAATCTGGCCTGTGATCAAGACTGTGGCAAACGTCGCGCCAGCAATTCCATATCTTTTGTAGTCGGGCATATCTGCCTCCGCCTTAAAGGTTCGGAGGCAGTTTCGTTAAAAACTTGGGCACACTTAGGGCAAAAGCGCGGAGTCATTCTGGCGTTTCTGTGGTTCTTTATACACGCCCATGACAGTGCTTGAATTTCTTGCCAGAGCCGCAAGGACACTCTTCGTTGCGACCAGGGTTGCCCCAAGTGCTTGGGTCATCCTCGACAAAGCCTTCTGACTTGGGCGTGAGTGGCTCCGCTGGGGCCGCGCTCATCTGTTCACGCTCTTGCATCATGGCAAGGGCCTGTTGCTGTTCTTCGTCTGACAGCGGCCTGACAAGGGCAAGCTGCTGAGTTACGTCTTCACGCAAGCTGTCGAGCATATTTTCAAAGAGCTGGAAGGCTTCGTTTTTATACTCGTTGAGCGGGTCGCGCTGCGCATATCCACGAAAGCTGACAACAGAACGCAGGTGTTCCAAGGTGAGCAAATGCTCGCGCCATTTCTTATCGATCGTTTGAAGCAAAACCTGCTTTTCGATCATACGCATTGTCTCTGGCCCAAAATGTGCGGCCTTGGATGCCATAAAGGTGTCACTGGCGTTTTCGAGCCGATCGGTGATCTCGTCGTCGTCGACGCCTTCTTCCGCCGCCCAGTCGATCACAGGCACATCAATGCCGAGCTTTTCAATGCAGGCGGCATATAGCCCCTCTGTGTCCCATTGGTCCGCGTAGGTTTTAGGTGGCATGAATTCATCAACCAAATCATCAATAACTTGATTGCGCATATCTTGGGTAATGGCTGAAAGGTCGGCGGCCTCCATGATATCGCGGCGCTGTTTGAAGATAACTTTGCGTTGTTCATTCATCACATCATCAAACTTGAGAAGCTGTTTGCGGATGTCAAAGTTGCGGCCTTCAACTTTTGCTTGAGCGCGCTCCAGAGATTTGTTGACCCATGGGTGAACAATTGCCTCGCCGTCCTTCATGCCGAGTGTTGAAAGGACTTTGTCCAGCCGCTCTGAGCCAAAAATGCGCATCAGGTCGTCTTCAAGGCTGAGATAGAAAGAAGAGCGCCCAGGGTCGCCCTGACGGCCAGAGCGGCCGCGGAGCTGGTTGTCGATTCGGCGGCTTTCGTGGCGCTCAGTGGCCAGAACAAAGAGACCGCCAGCCTCCTTAACCTTTTGCTCCCAGCCCTCGTGCTCAGCTTCAATTTTGGCTCGCACGTCCTCAATGTCCGCGTCGGGCGTTTCTGCAATCGCTTGCATGATCTTGAACTCGACATTGCCACCAAGTTTGATGTCTGTGCCGCGGCCGGCCATGTTTGTAGCGATTGTGACAGCGCCAAGCTTGCCTGCGTCCGCGACGATTTGAGCTTCCTGCTCATGCTGGCGCGCGTTCAGAACATTGTGCTTCACGCCTTCTTTTGTGAGCATTTCGCTGAGGAATTCGGATTTCTCAATCGAGGTTGTGCCCACAAGAATGGGTTGGCCTTTGGCGTTAGCTTCCTTGATCGTCTCTACGATAGCAGCAAATTTTTCTTGCGCTGTGCGGTAGACAGCATCGTCGTCATCGATCCGTGCAATGGGCTTGTTCGTTGGAACTTCAACAACACCAAGGCTATAGATTTCCATGAATTCTTCGGCTTCGGTCGTCGCAGTTCCCGTCATACCGGCAAGCTTGTCATAGAGGCGGAAGTAGTTTTGGAACGTCACCTGAGCCAGCGTTACGTTTTCTGGCTGAATATTGCAGCCTTCCTTGGCCTCAATCGCTTGATGTAGCCCCTCAGAAAGCCGGCGGCCAGCCATCATACGGCCCGTGAATTCGTCGATCAAAACAACATCACCGTTACGGACGATATAGTCTTTGTCTTTGGCGAAAAGCTTGTGCGCGCGAAGGCCTTGATTGACGTGATGCACGATTGTTGTGCTTTCGGGGTCGTAGAGGCTTTGACCTTCCTCCAGAACGCCGCGCTGAAGCAGGAGCTGTTCTAAAAATTCGTTGCCTTCATCTGAGAAGGTTACATTGCGTGTTTTTTCGTCAAGGCTGTAATGTTCCTCGGTCAACTCAGGAATCAGTTTATCGATCTGGATATAAAGTTCCGACCGGTCTTCAGACGGCCCCGAAATAATCAGTGGCGTGCGTGCCTCATCAATCAGGATAGAGTCAACTTCATCGACGATCGCAAAATGATGGACTTTTTGATTGATCTGTTTCAGCTCGGATTTCATGTTATCGCGCAGATAATCAAAGCCGAGCTCGTTGTTTGTCGCGTAAGTGATGTCTGACGCGTAGGCGGCTGACTTTTCATTTTCGGGCTGCTGTGGATAGATCACACCCGTTGTCATTCCGAGTGCGCTAAAGACGTTGCTCATCCATTCCGCATCACGGCGCGCGAGATAATCGTTTACTGTAACAACGTGCACGCCCTTGCCTGTGAGGGCGTTGAGGTATGCTGGGAAGGTAGCAACGAGCGTTTTGCCCTCACCCGTTTTCATTTCCGAGATATTGCCTTGGTGCAAGAAGATCCCGCCCATGAGCTGCACATCAAAGGCTCTCAGGCCCAAGGCCCGCTTGGCTGCTTCTCGGCAGTTGGCAAAAGCCTCAGGCAAAAGTGCATCAAGGCTTTCGCCCTCAGAGACGCGCGTTTTGAATTCGGACGTCTTAGCAATAATCTGCTCATCGCTCAGGGCTTCAAAGGCTGATTCAAGCGCATTGATCTGATCAATCAAAGGCCTTGTCGCCTTAACCTTGCGGTCGTTTGCCGTGCCAAAAACCTTTTTGGCGAGTGATCCAAGTCCAAGCATAATTAGTCCGATCCGCTCATTTTATCTCGTCGCAAGACATTTGCTTGCCCCGGTATTATGCGCGTCCTACAACGGCTTGGAACAGAAAGCGTGTCTTGGCCTTAAGGCGATGTAAGGGGCGGTTTTGGCAGTGTCAACGCCGAGCACGATACGCGAAGGAAACAAAGGGAATATGATGTCTAAACACTTCAAGATTATGTCACTGGTTTTGGCGGGCGCTTTTGCATCTGCTCCCGCTTTCGCGCAAGACACGACCCCAAATTCAAGCACAGTCGTTGCGACGGTCAACGGAACAGAGATTACCTTGGGCCATATGGCGATGGCGCGCAGCGGTCTTCCAGAGCAGTATCTACAGCTTCCTGACGATGTGCTTTTCAAAGCGATCTTGGATCAATTGGTAAACCAGACCATTCTTGCCGACCGTTTTGAAGGCGATGTGCCAGCCCCTGTTCAACGCCGCCTTGATAATGAGCGTCGCTCTCTTGTTGCTTCGACTGTTATTGAACAGATTGTTGAAGAAAAACTGACAGACGATGCGCTAAAAGCTGCCTATAGCGCGAAATATTCCGAAGCCACGCCTGACAAGGAATTCAAAGCGGCCCACATACTTGTGGAAACAGAAGAAGAAGCCAAAGCACTGATTGAAGAACTTGCCGTTGGCGCCGACTTCACCGAGCTTGCCAAAGAGCGCTCCACTGGCCCATCTGGGCCAAACGGGGGTGATCTGGGCTGGTTTAGCAAGGGTATGATGGTTCCTCCCTTTGAAGAAGCTGTGGCGGCCATGGAAGAGGGGGCTATTTCTGACCCAGTCCAGACGCAGTTTGGTTGGCACGTGATCAAGCTTAATGAAACAAGGCTCTCCGATCTTCCCCAATTTGAGGAGGTGAAAGCAGAACTCGAAAGCGAGCTGTTCAACACTGTAATTGAAGCTGAGGTGACGCGTCTAAAGAAGCTCGGGACTATAGAGCAAATCTCTGAAAACGATATAGATCCAGCCGTTTTGAAAGAAGACGCGCTGCTCACGGAGTAAAGGCTTATGGCAAAGATCACCAAGGTATCGCCTCTCGCACCTGCGCATTTTCCAGTGCTTCCCATTATTGAGGGTGTGAGCTTTGCAACGGCGGCAGCGGGTGTAAAATATGCCGGTCGCACCGATGTGATGCTTGCATCCTTGTGTGAGGGGACATCTATAGCTGGCGTTTACACGCGCTCTTCAACGCGGTCTGCTGCGGTGCTTGATTGCCAGGAGAAAACGGGTGGCGTAGCCAATGGCCGAGCTGCGATCATTGTAAACTCTGGAAATTCCAATGCTTTTACGGGTGCTGTTGGTGCAGAGTCTGTTCAGGCCATTACCTCTGCAGCCGCTGCTGTGCTTGATATGGACTCCAGCCGCGTTTTCACGTCTTCGACAGGTGTGATTGGTGAACGCTTGCCCCATGATAAGATCGTGTTTTCTTTAGAAGGGCTCAAGAGTAGCTTGTCAGAGGCTGGTATCGCCGATGCCGCGAAAGCCATTATGACGACGGACACTTTCCCAAAGGGAGCCAGTGCGAGCTATGAAGTGGGCGGAAAAACCGTCAAGATTGCGGGTATAGCCAAAGGATCGGGCATGATTGCGCCAGATATGGCAACCATGCTGGTTTATATCTTTACCGATGCAGCGGTGGATCAAGCTGACCTGCAAGCCGTATTGTCTGAGCTGACAGGCCCGACCTTTAATTCGATCACAGTTGACAGCGACACATCGACATCTGATACGCTTCTTTTGTGTGCCACTGGAAAAAGTGGCGCCTCTGTTGGGCGTGACGATACGCAGTTTCAGGAAGCGCTGCGCGACGTGATGCTCGATTTGGCGCATCAAGTTGTAAGAGATGGTGAGGGGGCTACGAAGTTTGTAGAAGTCTGCGTCACTGGCGCGCAAAGTGAACAAGACGCCCACACCCATGCTATGGCCATTGCCAATTCCCCTCTCGTAAAAACGGCAATAGCTGGAGAAGATCCAAATTGGGGTCGAATTGTTATGGCGATCGGGAAATCTGGCGCTTTTGCAGATAGAGACAAGCTGTCGATTTGGTTTGGTGACGTTCTTGTTGCCAAGGATGGTTGGGTTAACCCGAGCTACCGTGAAGAAGAAGCGGCGGCCGTGATGAAGAAACCTGAAATCAAGATCACCGTTGATTTGGGCCTCGGCCTTGCCAATCGGACTGTTTGGACCTGCGATCTCACACACGGCTATATTGAAATTAATGCGGATTACAGGTCATGAAGCTTGTTCTTGTGTCCGCCGTGGCTCTTTTTGACAAAGACAATCGTATTCTTTTGGCACAGCGGCCCGAAGGCAAGTCAATGGCTGGGCTTTGGGAGTTTCCTGGCGGGAAGATTGAGACTGGAGAAACGCCAGAAGATGCGCTTGTTCGTGAATTACACGAAGAATTGGGCATTGAAACATGGAACAGCTGTCTCGCACCACTCACCTTCGCGTCCCATAGCTACGATGATTTTCACCTGTTGATGCCTCTTTTTGCCTGTCGAAAATGGAACGGAATCGTGACCCCAAGAGAAGGTCAGGAGCTTTCCTGGGTCCATGTATCCAAGCTGAGAGACTATCCAATGCCAGCAGCAGACATCCCGTTGATCCCGATTTTGCGCGACTGGATGTGAATTAACACATACTTTTCTTATCTTTTGTGCGATTGTGGCTGTAATTGTTGGAAACAATACCCACGGAGAAAAGATGATGTGCACAATTTTTGTCGCAAGTGCCGTGTCGGTTCAAGGGCTTTTTGTAAAGACGCTACCAAACGGGCAGACAATTGTTCGCGTTGGACAAAAAGAATATTCAGGCACGCTCATTGCATCAGAGCGATATGAAAAAA
This sequence comes from Lentibacter sp., assembly GCF_965657785.1. GTDB lineage: Bacteria > Pseudomonadota > Alphaproteobacteria > Rhodobacterales > Rhodobacteraceae > Lentibacter. The sequence continues at coordinate 35,529 of NZ_CBFHPP010000002.1, read as the reverse complement.
GGCTGGCAGGATAACCTGCCAGCCTTTTATTTTTAGATCTCATATTTGATTAGTCGAGATTACGTTCGATTTCTTCGCGTTCAAAAATCTCGATCACATCACCAGCACGGATGTCGTCATAGGCTTCAAACGCCATACCACATTCCTGACCTGATTGGACTTCTGCCACTTCGTCTTTGAAGCGCTTGAGTGTCTTCAAGGTGCCCTCGTGAATAACAACGTTGTCACGAAGTAGGCGAACGCCCGCACTCCGACGTGCTACGCCTTCCGTCACAAGACAGCCAGCAACCTTGCCAACACCCGTTACTTTGAAGACTTCGCGGATTTCGGCATATCCGATGAACTTCTCACGAATTTCTGCAGACAAGAGGCCGCTGGCAGCCTGCTTAACGTCATCGACAAGATCGTAGATCACAGAATAATAGCGAATTTCGACGCCTTTTTGGTTTGCACTGTTACGCGCGGGCGCATTTGCCCGAACGTTAAAGCCAAACACCGGTGCGCCTGATGCCTCAGCAAGGCTGACATCGCTTTCGGTGATTGCGCCGACACCTGAGTGCAGAACGCGTACGCGGACCTCGTCGTTTCCGATTTTTTCCATTGCTTGCACAATGGCTTCTGCGGACCCCTGAACATCTGCTTTCATCACGATTGGCATTTCGGTGACATTTTTGTCATCTTTTGCCTTCGCCATAAGCTGTTCAAGCGTGGTTGCTGCCCCGGCGGCTGCGCGTTTTTCTTTGGCTGCACTTTCGCGATATTCGGCAATTTCGCGGGCTTGTGCCTCAGAGCTGACGACATTGAGAACATCACCCGCCTCTGGCGTGCCGTTGAGGCCGAGGACCTCTACAGGAACAGACGGGCCTGCCTCTTTAACGCGTTCGCCTTGGTCGTTGATGAGCGCTCGAACTTTACCATACTGCTCGCCAACAACGAAAATATCACCTTGGCGAAGCGTGCCTTTTTGCACAAGAACCGTCGCAACAGGGCCACGGCCAACATCAAGCTGAGCTTCAATCACAGCACCTTCGGCCGCACGATCGGGGTTGGCTTTGAGCTCAAGGATTTCTGCTTGGAGAGCAATCGCTTCAAGCAATTCATCAAGCCCTTGACCTGTGATTGCAGAAACTTCGACATCCTGAACGTCACCTGACATAGCCTCGACGACAACTTCATGCTGCAGAAGGTCTGTGCGCACTTTGGTTGGGTTTGCCGCTGGTTTGTCGATTTTGTTGATTGCAACAATCATGGGCACTTTAGCTGCTTTGGCATGATTGATTGCCTCGATCGTTTGAGGCATGACCGCATCATCTGCTGCAACAACAAGCACAACGATATCTGTGACCTGCGCACCGCGTGAGCGCATAGAGGTAAAGGCGGCGTGACCAGGTGTGTCCAGGAAGGACAATACAGCCCCGCTTGCCGTCGTAACCTGATAAGCACCGATGTGTTGGGTGATACCGCCGGCTTCTCCAGCAACAACTTTCGCGTCTCGGATCGCGTCGAGAAGCGATGTTTTGCCGTGATCAACGTGACCCATGATCGTAATAACGGGAGGACGTGATTTGAGATCTTCGGCGTTTTCTGGAACTTCCTTGATCACGTCTTCAACGTCAGCCGCTGAAACACGTGTCATCTTGTGGCCAAACTCTTCGATGATCAGCTCTGCGGTGTCTGCATCAATGGTTTGGTTCTGTGTTACCATCATCCCCATATTCATAAGGGCTTTAACAACATCAGCAACACGCTCTGCCATGCGGTTGGCGAGTTCGCTCACAACAATCGCTTCTGGAAGCTGAACTTCGCGTACGATTTTCTCGCGCTCTACATTTTGGCCCATTGCCTTTTGACGTGCGCGCTCTTGTTGACGTTTCATAGCCGCCATGGAGCGCTGACGACCGCCTTCACCCCCAGAGAGAGCTTGGTTAAGCGTCAGCTTCCCGCTGCGACGGCTTTCGTCGCCACGCGCTTTGGTTGCTTTGTTGCGATCGTCACGGTCGTTATTTTCAACTTTGCGGCGATCCGCCATAGGCTTGGCCGCGGTGCGGTTTGCGCCTGCGCCTGCGTCTGCATCAGGAGCAGGTGCGGCTGCCGCGCGCTTTGCGGCTTCTTCGGTTTCGCGAAGTTTACGGGCATCTTCTTCTGCCTTGGCGCGCGCACGCTCTTCGCGCTCTTTTTCTTCACGTTCTTTTTCTTCGGCTTCCGCGCGACGACGCATACGCTCTTCTTCGCGTTGCTTTTCCTCAGCTGCGCGCTGCTCTTCTTCGTCTGACTCGCGAGCCTTTGCAGCCTGAACAGCCTTCAGACGGCGTTCCATTTCTGCATCAGTGATACCGCCAGGGCGGTTGCTTGAAGCTGCGGATGATTTGTTACCACCAGTGCCTGCACCTGTTGCAGCGACATTGGGTTTGGGTACGACAACGCGTTTGCGCTTCGTTTCTACTACCACATTTTTGGTGCGGCCGTGGCTAAAGCTTTGCTTTACGTTGCCAGACCGCGGACCGCCGCGGAGACCAAGTGTCTTTTTGCCGTCGCTATCGCTCATTCGATATACTCATCCTTTCATGCGCCCGTCGGGCGCGGTGGGCCGAAAGCCCTCTAGTCTTGTTGCTTCCTCTATAACACGAGATGCCAAACCTCCAGCATCTAAGGCCGCATGAACTGCGAATTCTCGCCCAAAGGCGGCCCCTAGCTCGTGTCGTGCGAGGCATTCAAATGTTTTTCCCTCGCCCCAAAGCCGAATCTTCGACTTTTCGCGTGGTGAGCCATCGCTTGCTTGAAACAGAATGCGTGCGCGTTCGCTCGTCGTCCAGTCTTTAACTTTTGTGGAGCCTGTGACCGCTCCGCCAGATTTGCGTGATAAGCCGAGCAAGCTGATAACGCGCTTCAAAAGCACATTCTCAACAAACTCAACCAAGTTATCAGGCACTTTAACTTGCTCTTTTGCCGAGCGGCTGAAGAGATTTTTCTTGACGGCGAGAGTGAGCGCCTCTTTGTGGGCGCTCACCCAAATACCACGCCCAGGCAATTTTCCTGCAACGTCAAAGGCCAAGCTCTGATCTGGTCCGACAACAAATCTAAGAAGCTCCGATTTGGGGCGTAGCTCTCCTGTTGCAATGCACTTGCGCACTGCATCCTTGGAGGTACCCTCATTTATCTCGGCTTCTATTGTCATCAATACCCTAGTTTACTCAGCGTCTTCTTCTACGTCGTCTTCAGCGGTAAGGTCAGCTGGATCAATCCAACCAAGCTGAACACGCGCCGACATGACGAGGTCTTGTGCTTCTTCGAGCGTTATGCCGAAAGGTTCCAAGATGCCATCATCCTTGACGCGCTCGCCCTCAACACTGGTCCAGCCACCGGCCAGCTCCCAGTCAGCGCAGGTTGCGAAGTCTTCGAGGGTTTTCACGTCATCTTTCGCCAATGCCTCGAGCATTTGTGGTGACATCTCGCCAAACTCTGCCAAGCTGTCTTCCAGACCGAGTGCACGAGCGTTTTCCATTGCGGCTTTTGCATCGGCCTCAAGAATATCACGTGCCCGCGCTTGCAGTTCGTTGGCTGTGTCATCGTCGACACCTTCGATAACCAACAGCTCGTCAACCTCAACATAGGCGACTTCTTCAAGTGTGGTGAAGCCTTCGGAAACGAGGAGTTGTGCGAAGAATTCGTCAAGGTCGAGTTTGTCCATAAACAGTTTTGTGCGAAGCTCAAACTCACGCTGACGACGCTCGGATTCGTCTGCTTCTGTCATGATTTCGATTTCAAGACCTGTAAGCTGCGAAGCAAGGCGGACGTTTTGGCCGCGGCGGCCAATCGCAAGGCTCAACTGCTCATCAGGCACAACGACTTCGATACGCTCGGCTTCTTCATCCAGAACAACTTTAGAAACCTCAGCAGGCTGCAGAGCGTTCACAAGGAAGGTTGGAACATCTTCGTTCCAAGGGATGATATCGATCTTTTCACCTTGCAGTTCGTTCACAACGGCCTGAACACGGCTGCCGCGCATACCAACGCAGGCGCCAACAGGGTCGATGCTGCCGTCATAGGAAATGACAGCAATCTTGGCGCGCGAGCCTGGGTCGCGTGCAACAGCTTTGATCTCGATGATGCCTTCATAGATTTCCGGCACCTCCATTTTGAAGAGCTCCGCCATGAATTCTGGTGCGGTTCGGCTCAGGAAGATCTGTGGACCACGTGCTTCGCGACGCACATCCTTGATGAAGCAGCGGATGCGGTCGTTCGGGCGGTAGCTTTCGCGGCCGATCTTCTCGTTGCGGCGCAAGATGGCTTCACCGCTGCCCACATCGACAATGACGTTGCCATATTCTTCGCGCTTTACAACGCCGTTGATGATTGTGCCGGCACGGTCTTTGAACTGCTCAAACTGGCGATCACGTTCAGCTTCGCGCACTTTCTGAAGAATAACTTGCTTTGCGCTCTGTGCCGCAATCCGGCCCATCTCAACAGGAGGAACTTCTTCGACGAAAGTGTCACCGACCTTTGGATCGTCAAGGTAAAGCTTGGCTTGGTCGACGGTCATTTCCGCCTGATAGTTTTCAAGCTCTTCTTCGTCCACAACCGTGCGAACGCGCGTAAATGTGGCTTTGCCTGTCTTACGATCAATCGCAACACGAATGTCCATTTCGGCGCCGTAGCGGCTCTTGGCTGCGCGTGCGAGGCTCTCTTCCATGGCTTCGATAACAAGCACAGGGTCGATCATTTTTTCGCGGGCTACGGCTTCTGCGGTTTGCAATAGCTCTAACTGGTTGGCGGATGTGATTGCCATTTACTCGTCCTCCTCAGACTCAGGCGATTCTTCGATATCTACTTCTCCGCCGTCCGCATATGCGCCAGCGGCTTTTCTTTGTCTCAGCATTTCCTTGATCAACTCGTCGGTCATGATGAGTTTGGCTTCCACAAGCCATTCGAACTTCAGACCAATCGTGCCTTGATCAATGGTGAGCAAAACCTCGTCATCTTCAACGCCGGCAAGCTCGCCGCGAAAGCGCTTTTGCCCGTCGATCATTTCAGCCGTTTCGACCTTGGCCTCAAAGCCCTCGAAGGTTTCAAAATCTTTGAGGCGCGTCAGGGGGCGGTCAATGCCGGGGCTGGAAACCTCAAGCGTATAGGCATCTGACAGCGGATCTTCGACGTCGAGCAATGCGCTCACAGCGTTGGAGATGGCTGCGCAATCATCGACTTCTATGCCGCCTTCGGGACGTTCAGCCATAATCTGTAGTGTTTCAACTTCACCACTTTGCAGGCGAATGCGCACAAGCTCGAAACCCAAGTCTTCAATGACAGGAGTTACAATTTCGGCCAAACGTTTGTCTCTGGCGGATTTAGCAATCAGGTTCGACATTTTTCTCTTTGCTCAAACAAAAAAGCGGGCCGTGCGGCCCGCTGTATAATTCGGTGGTGCGCTGGTGATCAGCACGCCGCTGTTAAACGCTACCTAGTCGCAATATCCAAAGGATGCAAGGCCGAATCGCTTAGGCCTGAAGTGCGATATCATCCATGATCTTGGCTAAAGCGGTGCTGATCCTCGGTTCTGACAGAGCGTGCCCTGACAAACCGACGATTTGAAGTTCCGCTTTGCCCATGGCTTTGGCCAGTTCATAGGCTGAGACGGGCGGGCAAATCATATCGAAGCGACCTTGAACAATATGTGTCGGAATGTGAGCGATTTTCGCTGTGTTCTCTAGGATAAAGTTGTCACTCTCGATGAATAAGCGATTGTGAAAGTAGTGATTTTCCAATCGAGCAAACGCACGGCAGAACGCATCATTTGGAACATAAAAGTTACCCTCGGATTGTATTGAAGCGAGCGTATTTTCCCACGCTGTCCATGCTTGTGCACATTTTAGGGCTTCGGCGTCGCTTGTTCCAAAAAGCCGTCTATTGTATGCGCCGATCAGATCATCGTGCTCTATCTTGGGAATAGGGTCGAGAAAGCGCTGCCAGATGTCTGGCCAAAAGGCCCCAGCACCGCCACCATAGAACCAATCAAGCTCTCTTTGGCGCCCAAGAAAAACGCCGCGAAGTGTCATTGAATTCACCTGCGTGGGATGAGTGATCGCATAGATGAGGGAAAGTGTGGCGCCCCAGCTACCGCCAAAAACGTGCCAAGAGGGAATTTGAAGTTCGTTGCGGATCGTCTCAATATCTTTAACCAAATCCCAAGTGGTGTTGTTTTTGACCGAGGCAAAGGGCTTTGAGCGTCCGCAGCCGCGTTGATCAAAGAGAATGATCCTATAATGCTGCGGATTGAAAAAGCGGCGCATCGCGGGACTACATCCTCCGCCAGGCCCGCCATGAAGAACCACCACAGGAGCGCCTGTGGGATTGCCTGACTGTTCAACATAGAGCGTATGTCCGTCGCCTGCGTCGATCATCCGCCTGTCAAATGGTTCGACCGAAGGATAGAGTCTGGCTCGAACGCTTTTTTCATCTGCGGATTCGTGCATTTCGTATCTTTCCAGACGCATCAGAGCAATTTGAGGGCCCGACTATGCAAAACCAGACCAGAACAGTTGATCCAGCCGAACTCGCCAAGTTTGAGGCAATGGCCGCCGAATGGTGGGACCCAAACGGCAAATTTCGCCCCTTGCACCTGATGAACCCGTGCAGGCTTGATTATATTACGAAGCAAATTGCAGCGGAGTTCAATCGCAATCTTGCGGAGCCTATGCCGTTCAAGGGGCTTCGGATTATTGATATTGGGTGTGGTGGAGGGCTTTTGAGCGAGCCGCTTACACGTCTTGGAGCAGATGTATTGGGGGCTGATGCAGCTGAAAAGAATATCAAAGTTGCAAAGCTACACGCAGAACAAGAAGGACTTCAGATAGATTACAGAGCTGTCACAGCCGAGACTCTGGCCGATGCTGGAGAGCGCTTTGATGTGGTTGTGAATATGGAGGTGGTTGAACACGTGGCGGATCCTCAGGATTACCTCACAGAATGTGCAAATTTGCTGAAGCCTGGCGGGCTTCACATCTGTTCAACGATCAACCGTAATACAAAGAGTTTTGCTATCGCGATTATTGGGGCGGAATATGTCATGCGCTGGTTGCCCAAGGGCACGCATGAGTGGAAGAAGTTTATTTCGCCCGATGAACTTTTTGAATTCATTGAAAAGGCCGGAATGCAGCCGATTGATCGCAAAGGTTTTGTTTTTAATCCGATCAGCTGGAGTTGGAAGATCTCCGATCGTGATTTGAGCGTAAACTATGTAACTGCCGCAACAAAGCCCGCTTGATTACTCCCCGTTTTCAAGCTTTAGGCGCATATCGCGCAAAACAGGAATTGCTGCGCGGATATCATCTGAGCCTTTTTCGTCGACGAGGGCCTTGATGATGGGTTCAATCGCTGAAAGGGCAGAATTACGGGCTTGCCTGCCTGCCGGACTGATGGCGACCATCTTGCGGCGGGCATCGTCCCAATCGGGGCGAATATGCACATAACCAGCCCATTCGAGCTTGTTAAGCGTATTGGTCATTGCGCCTTTGGTCACATGAAAAACCTTCGCTAGCTGTGCTGGGGTCTTTTCTGAATTGGTATAAGCCAAATGCGTCAGCACAGAGAAATGTGAAATTTCCATCCCAGTAGGCAGAATACGGGTGAGTTTGTTTCTCAACAGCTGATCCGTGGCTAAAATTTCGCTGACCAGAGTGATTGCGAGGGAGCTTTGTTTATCGGTCATTACGGCCCCGCAAACACGCTGGACTGGGATAGGGATGCCACGCGCGCACGGGCCTTTGAAACCTCGGCTAAATCGCAATCAAAGTAAGTCAGGCCAATCTCTTCGCCTGCGTCGACAAGAACCTCTCCCCAAGGAGAGACAACAAGAGAATGACCATAGGTGCGGCGCTCTTTGCCGTTTTTTGTGTAATGTAACCCTGTTTGCGCAGGGGCGATCACATAGGCGCCGTTTTCTATTGCGCGCGCGCGTAATAGAGCGTGCCAATGAGCTTTTCCAGTTGTTTGCGCAAAAGCGGCAGGAACAGTGAGGATCTCTGCGCCCGCTTGGGCCAAAGTGCGGTAAAGATGTGGGAAACGCAGATCATAGCAGATTGTCAGACCAATGTTGCCGATCTCGGTCTTGGCTAGAACCGCTTGGTTGCCGCGTTCGTAAGTGGCGCTTTCCCGATAGTGCTCGGACTCGGAAATATCGACATCAAACATATGAATTTTGTCATAGGTGGCGAGAATGCTGCCAGTCGGGTCGATCAAAAAAGAGCGGTTGGCAAATTTCCCGTCTTTGGTCTCACTTTTAACGCCCAAGGAGCCGATAAGAATCCAGACTTTATAGCTCGCAGCCAGATTTTTCATTTCAGCTAAGAACGGATCGTCTTGTTCGTAATATAGAAGGCTTGAAAGCTCGGCCTTTGAGGGGGCGATACAATTGGACACTTCGGGTGTAAGAATAAATTTCGCACCGTTCTCAACGGCCTCAAGGACAAAGGCTTTACAGACAGAAAGATTGCCTTTTGGATCCTCAGTCGCGGTCATTTGAACAAGTGCAGTTTTCATCAATCGCGCCCCAGTAGAGCGTCAAGCTTCCCTGTGCGTTCGATTGCGTAGAGATCATCACAGCCACCGATGCTAACCCCATCAATAAAGATTTGTGGGACTGTGCGCGCGCCATTGGCCCGCTCGATCATTGCTGGTTTTAAATCGGGGTCGGTTAAGATGTTGTATTCAGTGTAGGTAACGCCTTTGCCGTCCAACAAACGTTTGGCAGCATGGCAAAAACCGCACAGTGGTGACGTGTAAATTTCTATTTGCTTCATCTGGGCCTCACAGTTGTATGTTGAGCCAGAACCTAGTCATTCTTTGCGGCGCGTGCCAGAAAAACCACTCGAACACTTGCAACATCATATAAGTAGCACGCCTCGGTGGCCGCACTCAAGGTTGCTCCTGTGGTCATGACATCATCTACCAAGACGATATGACGCCCTTTCACAAGGCGACGCATTTTCGAATTAACGGCAATTGCATTCTGGAGCCAAAGCTCACGTTCTTCCATATTAAGCCCAAAAAGAGGCGGGGTGCGCTTTGTTCGTTTCAACAAATCAGGAACGTGCTCAAAGCGCCCGGTAAGCGCTAGGTTATGTGAGAGAAGCTCTGACTGATTATATCTGCGCTTCATCAGGCGGGTCCAATGCAGCGGCACAGGCGCTATGAGCGGGTTTTCTGGCAAAATGGGTTGTAGAGTTTTTAACAGCCATGGCCCTGCCGCTGTCGCTATTTCTGCGCGGTCGGAGTATTTGAGCTCCCAGATGAGTTTTTTTGCGCCATCGCGGTAAAGAAAGGTTGCTCGTGCGGCTGTCCAGTTGCGAGGAGAGTGCAGGCAGGCGTCACAAATTTCGTCATGGCTGGACGCACCAGGCAATGGGCATCCGCAAGAATTACAAACAAGACCAGCGATAAAGTGAGATGACAGCCAGCATTTGCTGCATAAGCCGGTATCACCATCAATATTTGTGCCACAGCTTAAACAAGCGCTGGGATAAACTGTTCTAACAAGTGTTTGAATCCCAGCCCGCCAGCCCATATTCCTACCCCATGACAACTCGTGACCTGCATACAGACCGCACAGCCTTGCAACACAATCGCAAGAGATCCTCGCTTGGCGAGGCAAGTTTTGCGCATGAAGCCGCGATCGACGAAGTCGAGTATCGGCTGAGCTTGGTTAATAGAGCGTTTACAGAACCACTTCTCATTTCTGGCGCCCCCAGTTTGTGGCAAGCGGCTTTTCCAAGCTTCTCCTCTATCAAAGACGAGGAAACACTGGAGTGTGCACCGCAAACGCACGATCTCGTTTTACATTCGATGTCGCTTCACTGGGCCAATGATGTGGTTGGTCAACTTATTCAAGCGCGCAATGCCTTGAAGCCAGATGGCTTGTTTATGGGCTGTTTGTTTGGAGGCAACACCTTACACGAGCTTCGCAAATGCCTGAGCGAAGCCGAAATTGCGCTTACGGGCGGCCTTAGTCCCCGTGTTGCTATGGCGGCCGAGATTCGCGATCTGGGGCAATTGATGCAGCGTGCTGGGTTTGCGCTGCCAGTGGCAGATAAAATCACGCTTACGGCCAGTTATAGCAGCATTTTTCATCTGTCTCATGATTTGAGGCGTATGGGGGAGACAAATGCGCTCGCTTTGCGCAAGCGCACCTTCGAAAAGAGAGAGTTGTTCGGTCTTGCGGATGAGATTTACAAAGAGCACTTCTCTGATGGCGACGGCCGCATTATGGCGACCTTTGAAATTGTCTTTCTCACGGGCTGGGCGCCGCACGAAAGCCAGCAAAAACCTCTCAGACCTGGCTCTGCTCAAGCCCGATTGGCAGACGCACTAAAAACAAATGAGCTGAAATTTCCTGATCCTGACGCACAGATAAAGAACGGTGACACCTAGATGCAAAAGCAAACACAAGCAGACTTCGATGTAAGCCACTTACCCGCAGACCACCCTGAGGTTAAGAAACCAAAGATTGGTGTGTTGATGGCGAATTTGGGCACGCCTGATAATTATGATTACTGGTCGATGCGCCGATATCTGAACGAGTTCCTGTCGGATCGCCGAGTGATTGATTACGCCCCGTGGAAGTGGCAGCCCCTTTTGCAGCTTATCATCCTAACAAAGCGACCGTTCACCAGCGGAGCCGCCTATAAATCAATTTGGAACGAAGCCGAGGGTGAAAGCCCTTTGATGACCATCACCAAAGAGCAAACAGCGGCGGTGCGTGCAAAAATCGAAGCGGAGTATGGTGGAGAGGTTATGGTTGATTTCTGTATGCGCTATGGCAATCCATCAACAGACAGCAAGGTTACTGAGATGATTGCAGCAGGTTGTGACCGTGTTTTGTTTTTCTCGCTATACCCGCAATATGCGGGTGCGACGATGGCGACAGCCAACGACCAGTTCTTTCGCGCCATGATGAAAGAAAAGTGGCAACCGTCCGTGCGCACGGTCGCGCGCTATTTTGATGATACGCGCTATATTGACGCTTTGGCGCGCTCGATTGAAACATCTGTTGCAGAAATGGACGAGCGCCCAGAAACTCTCGTAGTGTCTTATCATGGTATGCCAAAGCGTTATTTGCTTCAGGGCGATCCCTATCACTGCCAGTGCCAAAAAACGACACGGCTTCTGCGCGAGCGTCTTGGGTGGAGTGATATTGAAATTGTAACGACGTTTCAGTCTGTTTTTGGTCCAGAAGAGTGGCTCAAGCCTTACACTGTGGAGGAAGTTGCGCGCTTGGCCGAAGAGGATGGGAAGAAGCGGATCGCGGTTGTTGCGCCTGCGTTTTCAGCGGACTGCATAGAAACGCTTGAAGAAATAAACGAAGAGATCAAGGAAGCTTTTGAGGAAGCTGGCGGCGAGGTCTTCCATTACATTCCATGTCTGAATGCTGGTGACGAACACGTTTCGTTTCTTACAGACCTGATCAAAGAAAATATTCAGGGGTGGTAAAACCAAAAACGGCAGCCGTTAGGCTGCCGTTTTGTCTTTCCCAAAAGGAAAAGCTTAGTTTGCTACTGCTGCCGCAACTGCGATCAGGAGAAGAAGTGGGATAGCCATGCCACCTGAAGAACCAGCTGTTTGGTCAACAATGACCGGTGCTTCAATAATTGGGTCTGACATATTGCCAGCTGAAGCTGCTGATGCTGCGGCTACAAATGCTGTCGCGATAACGAGTTTTTTCATTTATTCCTCCAGAACTTGAACGCACGTACCAACGTGCTACTCAATACTTGTTTCGTAGTTCACTGTTAATCAGCATAGCAATGGCTTTGCAAACCCAATGTGGCGTAATGCTGCTCAACGCGGTCACAGTATTGTCAAATAAGCAACACTTGTGTGCCAACTTTGGCCAAAGCAAAAAGCTCGGCGATATGTTCATTGTAAAGACCAATGCATCCGTTGGATGATCTGCGCCCAATTTTGCGCGTGTCGTGGGTTCCGTGGATACGGTAGTATGTCCAAGACAGATAAAGCGCGTGAGTTCCAAGGGGGTTGTCTGGCCCTGGGCCAACAAATTCGGGCCATTCAGGATTTCTGATACGCATAGAGGGAGTCGGGCGCCAGCTTGGGCCTTCAACTTTACGCACGACAGATGTGCGGCCCAAACGGGTCAGGTCTTCTGTGAGTGGAACGCTTGTTGGGTAAAGCTTGTATATAGATTGATCTTCCGACCAATAATGAAGCGCGCGAGACGTGGTGTCTACAAGGCAGGCACCATTCTGCAACGTGTCAAAGTATGGCTCCCAGCTCAGAGAACGAAAGCTAGAGATATTACGGCGCACAACTTCGCTTAAATCGCGCTCGACTTCGACAGTTTCGGCGCCATTCAGGCTAGAGGTTTGGGCCAGCGCAGGGGCTGCCAACATTGTTGTCGAGCCCGCAAGAAAGCCACGGCGGCTCATGGAACTGTTAAATTTTGACATCGGAGGTCTCCGGTAACCCAATTAGAAACGTATATATGGCGCTTGGGCCTCACTCGCAATTCAAACCTTTGTAATACGCCGCGACTGTGACGACTGCATTTGCGTGAGAGGGAAATCCCCGCTAAAGCAAAACGTGAAATCTCTTCGAAAGGGGCGTCATGCGCTTTATTGGTTCTATTCTTGTCGCGGCTGTTTTGTTGTCCGGCTGTGCTGTTGGCACAACAACTCCGCAAATCGGCGCTGATGGCAAACCATTGCCCAAGCTCTACCGCATATCGAACGGTGCAACGAGCAAGATTCAGTTTCGGATGCTTGATTCGGTCAATTCTTTGCGTCAGGCTTCTGGTGCTGATGCTGTCGAGATGGATGCGCCGCTTATTGCGGCTGCGGAAACGCACTCTCGCGATATGTCTGCACAAAACCGTCCTTGGCACTTTGGGTCAGATGGATCGTCGCCGATCGATCGTGTCCGCCGGCTTGGCTATTCTGGCGAGCTTGTTGGAGAGCTGATTTCCGAAACTTACGAGACCGAGCTTGAAACGCTTGGGGCATGGATGGAAAACAGTGATACCCGCGCGATTCTTTTGAACAAGCGCGCAACCAATATGGGGTTTGCTTGGTATCAGGAAAGTTCAGGTAAGATTTGGTGGACTTTGGTTATGGGAGCCAAGCCGCCGGTTTCTGTAGAATAGGTTAGGGCTTGATAATTATGGGTGTCCCATTGGGAACCATTGCATAGATTTCCTCCATTTGCCGATCGGTTACGGCAATACACCCTGCCGTCCAGTCGCGGGTTCCGTCTCGGTATTTTTTGGGGCGACCATGAATGAAAATATCGCCACCCGGACTCTTCCCCAAGGCCTTTGCGCGGGCCTTATCGGCTGCATTTGGATATGAGATCCCAATTGAGAGGTGAAATTCGCTATTGGGATTGCGGCGGTCGATTTTGTAAATGCCCTCGGGTGTGCGACCATCACCTTCGATGCTTTTATGTCCGACGGGATTGAAGCCGAGGTGGACTTTATATGATTTTAGTAGGCGATCGTCGCTCAGAAGGTGAAGGCTGCGATTGTCTTTTTCAACAACAACCAATGTGACGGGCGGCCCGTCATAGCTTTTGAACTTGGATGACGAGCAGCCAGCGACCAGCAAGGCTGAACAGAGAATTCCCAAGAGTGTTATCGCCCGCATATCTTTGCCTGTTGTTAAATATTGAGGCATTTTTATCAGGCTTCTTGAACGGTCGCACTCATTATTGATCAGCCGTTTTTGTATTTATCCAAAAATTGTTTTTTGGAGGCATCATAACAAGAGAGGAGCGCAGGGATTTCGATTTGCGTGGCATCACGCTCACCTTGCCTGCATTGGTCTGCAAAGTCTTCAAAACCGAGATTTAGAGCGCTTCCCTTGAGGAAGTGCATACTTGCGGCAAGATCATCTTCGGATTTGGTCTGTAAGGCAGCAAGCTCTTCTTCAACCTCTTGTAAAAAGACCTCAATGATTTCTTCAAAATCATCTGCTCCGATATCGTCGCGCAGTTCATTTACCTTGCTCCAGTTGATCATGTTTGCTGGCCCCTTCCATGCTGAACACCTCTACCAACGGAAAGTTAAGAAATAGAAAAAAGACCAATAAAAAGAGATTGGATAAATTCACTTAGGCTTAAACGCATAGGGTTAATCTGCTTTGGAGGCAGTGTGCAAACCACACGCAGGGTGAAAAATGCAGAGCCGTAGGCGCACAATTGAAACGGGTGAGATCGAAAGCAACCTTGTGCTGGTTGTTGACGATAGCCGTTTGCAGCGCAGTATTTTGCGCGCTAGCCTCAAGAAGTGGGGCTACCGCGTTGCGGAAGTTTCAAGCGGAGACGAGGCGCTGGCGTTTTGTGAGAACAAACAACCAGACCTTGTGATCAGCGACTGGATGATGCCTGGAATGGATGGCATTGAATTTTGCCGTCGCTTTAAAGCGCTTGATACGGAACGGTTCGGGTATTTTATTTTGCTCACCTCCAAGAGCGACAAGTCCGAAATTGCGCAAGGCCTTGATGCTGGTGCGGATGATTTTCTGACCAAACCTGTCAGCTCAGCAGAGCTGCGTGCACGGCTTGTGGCAGGTGAACGTATTCTCAACATGGAGCGGGAGCTCATCCGTAAAAACGAACTTGTTGAGAGCACATTGGGCGAGCTGAAATTACTTTATGACAAAATCGACAATGATTTGATTGAGGCAAAACAACTTCAGCAGTCTTTGGTGCGGGAGCGCTATAAGGATTTTGGCACGGCTTCGATATCGCTGATGTTGCAGTCGAGTGGGCACGTTGGCGGAGATCTTGTTGGATATTTCCCGATCAATGAGCAGGAAATCGGCTTGTTCGCGATTGACGTTTCAGGGCATGGAATTAGCTCTGCGCTTATGACGGCGCGTTTGGCGGGGTATATGTCGGCGGCTTCAAAGGAGCAAAACATTGCAATTGAGAAAGGTCCTGACGGGGCGTTTTTTCCGATTGCGCCAAGCGAAGTGATCGCGCGGCTGAACAATCTGGTGCAAAGCGAGATGACCACGGAGCACTACTTTACTTTGGTTTATGCAACGCTACACCTAAAAACAGGTAAGGTCATAGCCTCGCAGGCCGGGCATCCACACCCTTTGGTGCAAAGGCAAAACGGAGAGGTCGAGGCCGTTGGTGCGGGGGGGCTGCCTGTCGGGTTGGTGCCTGATGCGCACTATGAGCAATTTGATATTTGTCTGAACGCAGGTGACAGACTGATTATTTTTTCTGATGGTGTGCCAGAATGTATGAGTGAGTCCGGGGCTTTTTTTGAGGACGAAAGCCTTGTGAGCTTTATGAAGAATTGGAAAGCCAAGCGAGGGCCAAGTTTGCTGGACGGGCTGCTCTTTGAGTTGGACAGCTTTGCTGGAGATAGGGACTTCTCGGACGATATTTCGGCCATTCTTCTGGAGTTTCAGGGCGGCTCAGTCTGATCTCATGCCTTGCGCCTGTGTGTTTGCGCTATTAGGTGCAGGGCGAACAGACAGATTGGTGAAGCCCGATGGAAAACGCGACACACGTAAACTGGGATGAAAATATCCTGCCTTTTGAGCTGCGGGTCTCTGACTCTCGCGGACGGATTGTCCGCTTGGACCAGACGGTCAATGACATATTGGCGCAGCGCGACTACCCCAAGCAGGTTGAATCGCTGATTTCCGAGATGGTGATCATTACGGCCTTGCTTGGGAGTATGGTTGAGCCGCGTTGGAAATTGTCTTTGCAGGTGCAGACAGACGGGCCTGTGCGTATGATTGCGACAGATTATTTTGCTCCGTCTGAAGCAGAGGAGCCAGCGAGCATCCGTGCTTACGCCAGCTTTGATGCGGAGCGCATCACGGAGGGCAAGCCGTTTGACCAGCTGGGCAAGGGGTATTTTGCTGTTCTGGTAGACCAAGGCAAAGGCTCAAAACCGTATCAGGCGCTGACACCGCTGGAGGGAAGCTCTATTGCCGAGGCGGCCGAGGCCTATTTTGCGGCGTCAGAGCAGATCGCGACAAAGCTCATCGTTGAGCATGGCGAGACCTATATGAAAGATGAAGGCACACAATGGCGGGCGGCAGGAATGTTGCTTCAGCACCTGCCAAAATCTCTCAAGAGTGAAGGTGGCAACCCGGAAAGTGACAAAGAGCAGCGGGAACACGCTCTGCGCAAAGACGAAGACTGGAACAGGATCAATATCTTGCTTCAAACGGTGGAGAGCCTTGAATTGCTTGGCCCCTATGTGTCTCCGCCTGAGCTTGTCTGGCGGTTGTTTCACGAGGAAGAGCCAGCGGTTTATGAGGCGCGGTCTGTAAAGTTTGGCTGCACCTGTTCAGAAGAGCGCGTGCGCCAGAGCCTGTCAATTTACGGTGTCAAAGACATTGAGAAAATGACGACAGAAGACGGAAAAGTCACGGCGGATTGCCAGTTCTGTAACAGACATTTTGCGCTTGATCCTGCAACGGTCGGCCTTGCGGCCAAATAAGGCTTTGGAGCAGCTCACGCAGATAAAGGCGGTACTGGCGCAAGCGGGGACGCGCTCTTCGGATTATGATCTCAATCCTGATGTGATCCCCGTCGAACATGGGATCAAAAGCCCTGCGGCGGTTTTGATTGCGTTGATCCAGCGGAACGGTGCGCTTCATGTTATCCTGACAAAGCGGGCCAAGCATTTGCGCCATCATCCAGGTCAGATTGCCTTTCCGGGCGGTAAAGTTGAGGCTGGTGACTCCTCCGCTGAGGGCGCCAGTTTGCGCGAGGCCTATGAAGAGATTGGCCTGCCGCCTGAGACGGTTGAGGTATTTGGCACGCTGCCTGAACACCTGACTGTCACGGGCTTTACGGTTCAGCCGATCCTTGGATTTGTGCATAAGCCTTTCACGCCCGTTCTGGACGAAGGCGAAGTGGAAGAGATCATTTATGCGCCTCTCGCGCATCTGATTGACCCTGCGCGATACTCCATTGAGGGACGGCAGTTTCGCGGGGCCTACCGAAAATACTATACCGTTCCCTATGGTCCGCATTATATTTGGGGCGCGACAGCGCGCATGACGCTGGGCTTGGCGGAGCGGATTTCAGGGTGACACAGGTTTCAGGCACATGGCTTGAAGACAAGGCAGCACAGGCGCTTTTGAGCGCTCTGGAGGCAGCGGGGTATGAGGCTTATTTCGTGGGCGGTTGTGTGCGCAATGCTTTGCTTCATCTGCCTGTGAAAGACCTTGATATCGCGACGAGTGCGCGGCCTGAAACTGTGATCAAGACTGCAAAAGCGCTGGGGATGAAACCTGTTCCGACAGGGCTTGAGCACGGGACGGTTACAGTTGTTGGCGGCGGATCTGTGCTTGAAGTGACCACGTTTCGCAAAGATGTGGAGACAGACGGGCGGCACGCTGTTGTCGCGTTTTCTGACAGGCTTCAAGAGGATGCGGCGCGGCGCGACTTTCGGATGAACGCGCTCTATGCTGATCGTAGCGGGGCTGTGACAGACCCGACGGGCGGCTTGGCGGATATTGGGGCGCGCAAGATCTGTTTTGTCGGGGCCCCAGAGGCACGGATCAGGGAAGACTATCTGCGCATTGTGCGGCTCTTTCGCTTTGCGGCGCAGTTGGGCTTTGGGGCTGAGGGGATTGACCCAGTGGCCGCACAGGCTGCGGCGCGGCTGAGCTACGGTTTGAGCCGTGTTTCTGTCGAGCGGCAGACGGCTGAAACACTCAAGCTGTTGGCGTCAGATGATCTGATGGGCACGCTTGAGATTATGACAGAGACAGGCGTCTTGGCGCGTATTTTGGGCGCTGTGAGCCTGCCTACATTGCGACGCTATGCCGAGTTTGACGATAACGATCCTGTGGCGCGGCTGGCTGCGCTTATGGTGTTCTCGGGCACGATGCCTTTGAGGCTTTCCAAGAAAGAGCAGCGTTTGTTTGAGACGCTGCGCCGCTTTGCTTTTAGCACCCAGAGCGCGGAAGAGCTGGCGTATCAGACGGATGCGTCAACGGCCCGAAAGGCTTTGTTTGTGCGGGCGGCTTTGACGGGCGGTGCGGTTGACGTCTGCGGACTTGAGGCCGCGGCTGAACAGCGCTTTCCTCTTACGGCGAAGGACTTTCCCCAGCTTGCGGGCAAAGCCCTAGGCGAAGCTCTGAAACGCGCAGAAAGCGCGTGGCTTGTCTCGGGGTTTCGCCTGACAAAAGACCAGCTTTTAGACGAGGAATGACGAGAGCACTTCGTCGTTTGTGATGTCGCGTGCGCTGAAGCCTTTGTCGTTGGCGAGACGCATCAGGCGTTCGAAGCTCTCGGGGGTGTCGGTCTCGATCCCGATCAGCACAGAGCCAAAGTTACGGGCTGATTTCTTGAGATATTCAAAGCGCGTGATGTCGTCATGTGGGCCGAGAAAGCCGAGGAAATCCTTGAGCGCACCCGGGCGCTGGGGCATCCGCAGAATGAAGTATTTCTTGAGGCCTGAATAGCGCTGGGCGCGCTCTTTGACTTCGGGCAAACGCTCAAAGTCAAAATTGCTGCCCGAGACGATGCAGACAATTGTTTTGCCTTTGATTTCTTCGCGCATATCCTTGAGCGCGTCGATGGTCAGTGCGCCTGCTGGCTCAAGCACAACGCCTTCGATATTGAGCATTTCAATCAGGGTTGTGCAGAGCCTGTCTTCGCTGATCTGCAAGTGAACTTCGTCTTTAAAGGGGCGCAGCTTTGCGAATGTAAGCTGGCCGATTTCGGCAACGGCTGCGCCGTCCACAAAAGAGTCGACGCGCTCCAAAGCGACAGGCTTGCCCGCCTCTTGCGCAGCGGCGAGACAGGCGCCGCCTGACGGCTCAACGAAGGCGTAGCGAGTCTCTGTTCCAAAGTAGGAGGTCACCCCCGCAGAGAGGCCGCCGCCGCCCACAGGAAGCACGACGAGATCAGGCGCTTGGCCAAGCTGTTCCTCGATTTCGGCGGCGACTGTGGACTGGCCCATGATCACGTCTTCGGCGTCAAACGGGGGCAGGAAGATGCCCTTCTCGGCTTCGCAATAGGCTTTGGCGGCGGCCAGTGTTTCATCAAAGTAATCGCCCACAAGCTCGATCTCGATGAGGTCTCCACCAAAGGTTTTGGTCTTCATGATCTTTTGGCTCGGCGTTGTGACGGGCATAAAGATACGCCCGTGCACGCCAAGATATTTGCACATGAACGCAACGCCTTGAGCGTGGTTGCCAGCACTTGCGCAGACGAAGAGCGGCGAGGTTTCGCGGCCTTTCATAGCATTGGTCATAGCGTTGAAGGCACCCCGAATTTTGTAAGAGCGCACAGGGGTCAGGTCTTCGCGCTTGAGCAGGATATCGGCCTCATAGATTTCAGACAAATGCGCATTGCGCTGAAGCGGGGTGGCTTCAAATACATCGCGCAGGCGGGCTGCGATCTGGCGGGAGGCTGTTTTGATATTATCCATCTGTTTTTATTCTACCACGTCGGTCAGCAAAGCAAGGGGCTGCGCTTGCGGAGCGACGCAAAAAGCGCTACCTCGCGGCAAACGAGACAAGAGGAAAGTATGATGTCGGCTCCCAAAAAAGTTGTCCTTGCGTATTCTGGTGGTCTGGACACCTCCATCATTCTCAAGTGGCTTGAGACAGAATATGGCTGTGAGGTTGTGACCTTTACCGCCGATCTGGGCCAAGGCGAAGAGCTGGAACCAGCCCGTGCTAAAGCCGAGCTTATGGGCGTGAAAGACATCTATATCGAAGATGTGCGCGAAGAATTTGTGCGCGATTTTGTCTTCCCGATGTTCCGCGCGAACGCTGTTTATGAAGGGCTTTACCTGCTTGGCACCTCGATTGCGCGGCCGCTTATTTCCAAGCGTCTTGTCGAGATTGCTGAAGAAGTTGGCGCGGATGCTGTGGCCCACGGGGCGACGGGCAAGGGCAACGACCAAGTGCGTTTTGAGTTGGCGTGCTATGCGCTGAACCCTGATATCAAAGTGATCGCGCCTTGGCGGGAATGGGATTTGACCAGCCGCACCAAGCTGATTGATTTTGCCGAGAAGCACCAGATTCCGATTGCCAAAGACAAGCGCGGAGAGGCGCCTTTCTCTGTGGATGCGAACCTCTTGCACACCTCCTCGGAAGGCAAGGTTCTGGAAGATCCTGCCGAGATGGCCCCTGACTATGTGTATCAGCGCACGGTCAGCCCTGAGGAGGCTCCGAACGAAGCCGAATACATCGAAGTCGGCTTTGAGCGCGGCGATGCTGTGAGTATTAATGGCGAGGCGATGAGCCCTGCGACGATCCTTACGAAGCTCAACGAGCTGGGCGGGGCGCACGGAATCGGACGTCTCGACTTTGTCGAGAACCGCTTTGTGGGTATGAAATCTCGTGGGATTTATGAGACGCCCGGCGGAACTGTCCTTCTGGAAGCGCACCGCGGGATCGAACAGATCACGCTGGACAGCGGCGCGGGGCACCTGAAGGACAGCTTGATGCCGCGGTATGCCGAGCTGATTTATAACGGGTTCTGGTACAGCCCCGAGCGGGAAATGCTGCAGGCGGCGATTGACAAGAGCCAGGAGCACGTGACCGGCACGGTGAAGCTTAAGCTCTACAAAGGCGCGGCGACCTGTGTGGGCCGTTGGTCGGAGCATTCGCTCTACTCAGAAGCGCACGTGACCTTTGAAGATGATGCGGGGGCGTATGATCAGAAGGATGCGGCGGGATTCATCCAGTTGAACGCTTTGCGCCTCAAGCTTCTGGCGGCGCGGAACCGGCGGCTGAAGTAATCCTTTCGGGGCTAAAAAACCAAATAAAATCAAGCGGGTCTGTGCAGTATAGCATGGGCCCGCTTTGCTTTTGTTAGCCCTGCGTTCAGGAGGGTTAACGGCGGCAAAACCCGCTGATTCTAGGGGGGTGATATGTGTGCACCATGCGTGCACCATGCGTGCACCGCCCCGACAGGGTATGTGTTAACAGAAATTAAGTTAATGTGGCGTGCGCTTATCGGAGTGTGACAGCAGCGCGCGGTCCTTCGGGGCCGCACCCGACGTTTGGGGGCGGACGAAAGATCGCATTTTCGCTTTGCGAAAATACGACCCGCTGGGGGCCAGCCCCCAGACCCCCGGGATATTTAGGGAAAGAAAAAGACAGGCGAAGCCTCGGGACAGGACTGATTAATTTTGCCAGACCCTTTGCCGAACCCGATGGGCGCCTGTGGCTCTGCGTCGCAGCGGCTCTAACCGCTTGAAAAGGAGTCTAGCCTTATTTGCGCACCCGGAACCGCTGATTTCACGTCATCAAAGGCGCGGGTAATGCAAGATGAATGGCCCTGAGCCTAGGCTGTGAGCGCGCGGGCCTGACGGAAGGAGAGCAGGCGTTTGCCGTCTTCGTCCCAGAGGTGCATCCGCACCGAGGCGAGGCTTTCGCGGATTGTCATGCGGTTGATCTCGGCGAGCTCCACGTTTTCACGCAGGACTTCTGGCAGGCGGTAAAACGGGATACGCGCGTAGAGGTGATGCACATGGTGGATGCCGATGTTGGCGCTGAACCAGTTGATCCATGCGGGCAGAATATAATGTGAGCTGCCATAGAGGGCGGCGTCGTGCAGGTCCCAGTTTTCGTTGTGGTCCCATGTTGTCTCTTCGAACTGGTGCTGAACGTAGAAGAGCCACATTCCCGCTGTTGCGGCGAGGAGGGTTGAGGGCACAAAGATCAGCAGGATCGGTGCCCAGCCGCCGAAAGCGTAGAGCGTGCCGAGAATCGCGAGAATCGCCAGATTGGTCAGCATGGACGACACCCAGTATTTGGGTGTTTTTGAGAGGCCGACGGGGAAGCGTTGCTGAATGAAGAAGAGGTAGGCCGGGACGAAACCGAAGAGGAAGAACGGATTGCGATAGGCGCGGTATTGGAGCTTCCAGAGCGGTGAGAGGGCCTGATATTCGGCGACTGTGAGGGTGACGATATCGCCTATGCCGCGCTTTGCCAGATTGCCATGGGAGGAATGGTGAATGGCATGGGTGCGGCGCCACACGTCATAGGGCGTCAGTGTTACCACGCCGATGACGCGGCCGACCCAATCGCTTGCGGTGCGATTTTTGAAGAGCGAGCCATGGCCGCAGTCGTGCTGGATTGTGAACAGGCGTAACAGGAACATGGCGATCGGCACCGAGAGCGCCAGTGTGAGCCAGTAACTGACCGAGAGGGAGGCCCAAGCCAGCGCCCAGAGGGCGAGGAACGGCAGGGCCGTCACCACCAGCTCGAAATTGCTGCGTGCGGCATTGGGCTCGCGGAATTTGGCGAGGGTGGACACCCAGTCTTTGGCGGATTTGGCTTTGGCTGTCTGCTCGGTCGGGAAGGCGGATGCGATATTCATACGTCTCTGTCTTATTTATGGTTCAGGAAACGCATAAAGCAACGTGGCCCTGAGGGAAGGGCAAATATGGTTTTTTTGGCAATACTGCGCTGAAAAGTAGCTTTTTGGGGGCAGATTTTGGCGCTGTTGTCCGTTTTGGGCGTGATCAGGCCTTGGGGAGGCCTTGGTAGACGTAGCTCGATGTGGCGACATCGCCATGCCAGATGTAGAGCGACATGAAGGCTTCGGCGCCTGTGCGCGTGGCGTGCGGGAGCATGAAGGGGTGGTGGGCGCGACCGCCTGTGCGCAGGGGCGCGTAGGGGGCATCGCCGCGCATCCAGTCGGCTTCGCCAGCGAGCATGACGAAGATTTCTTCGGCCGCGTGGGTGCGCAGGCCATATTCGAAGTTTGGCCCTATGCCGTAGAGGCCGAGGCGCACCGTTTCGCTTGGCGCGAGGCCTTCTGGCCCGACGAGTTCGACATGGACCTTGGCTGTGCTGTGAGCGATGTAGGCGGGGTCTGTCGAGGTATGGGGCGGGGTCCAGTCAAACGGGGTCTGGGCTATGAGGGCGCAGACGGGGTGAGCATCGGGGGCTGACATGACCTTGAGCACAGCGGGCGGCAGGGGTGTTGACTTGGTCTGCGGGCGGGCCTGTGGGGCGGCTTGGCGCAGGGCGGTCGCGCCGGCGTGTTCTATGGGCTTGGGGCCGTCTAGGGCATCGGCGAGTTTGAGGAACAGCTCTTGAAGGGACATGGGGGCATCCTGTGTTGGCGTGGTTGTCCAGAGGCTAGACTTCGCCGTGAGACTGTCTTTGCGGTTTGCGACACTTTGGCGGGGCGCATCAGAACAGTCTCTAAACAGGCGTAACAGCTCCTTAAAGAGGCAGTTTGTGACGGGCGAGCTTGTCGTAAACGGGCAGGGCGGCGGCGAGGAGGTCTTTCTGTTTGGCCGTTTCCATCACGGGGAGCGGCCCCTCGGGGCCAGCGAAACCTGTGGAGGCGTGGACCGCATTATACCAATGCGACGCCCAGATGCCGTCGGAGGCGTGACCGCCTTTGGGCCAGTGGAGCATGGCGCGATCAAAGGAAAGGTCGAGCGCGGCGCAGAGCTTTTTGAGCATGGCTTCGGGGGCTGTGCGGATATCGGCGCTGTCGATGACAAGAGGGTTATGGCCCTTGGCGCGGAGCCTTTCAAACAGCTCGAGCTGTTGGGAGAAGCCGATATCGGCAAGGCCGAAGCCTTCATATTTTGCGCCGAAGCTGGCTATGACGCGGGCGGGATGGCGGATCAAAAAGACGTTTTTGACGCTGAGCATCCAGTCGCGCGGGACGGTGGGCAGCATATGTTGGCACATATGCTTTTGGTAGAAATGTTTCGCATTGGCCTTTGTTAGAGACTGAATGACCTGATCTGCGTCTTGTGGCTGGGATGCGAGGACCTCTTCGCGCATGGGGTGTGTGAGGCCCGTTTCGCGCAGGTAATGGGCATAGAAGGGCTCATCGACCACAGCGAAATCGGCGCGGTTGCCGAAGCTATACATGAGCGCGGTCGAGAGGTTGCGCGGGCCTGACCACATTGCGATTTTGGTCATGCGCGGGCCTCGATCAGCGCTTTGTAGAGTGCGCGGATGCGCTGTGTGACAGGGCCCATTTCGCCTGTGCCAATGGGGCGGCCGTCGATTTCGCTCACCGGGGTTTGTGCGCCGAATGTGCCTGTGAGGAAGGCTTCATCGGCGCCGTAGGTGTCAACGAGGCTGTAATTGCGCTCGAACACGGGGATATCGTTGGCGCGGCACAGATCGATCACTTTCTGGCGGGTGATGCCGTTCATGCAGTAGTCGCCTGTGCTTGTCCAAACGGCGCCTTTGCGCACGATAAAGAAGTTGCAGGCGTTGGTTGTGTTTACGAAACCGTGGACATCGAGCATGAGGGCTTCGTCGGCGCCAGCCTTTTCGGCGGCGATACAGGCGAGGATGCAGTTGAGCTTGGAATGGGAGTTGAGCTTGGGATCCTGCGTCATGGGGAGGCCGCGCTGGTGGGGGACCGTGGCGAGACGGATCGGGCGCGGGATTTTGGGCTGGGAGTGCTCCATGATGATTGTGATGGTCGGGCCCTGGCGGCTGAGCGAGGGATGCTGGAAGGGGCGGGTTTTGACGCCGCGCGTGATCATGAGGCGGGCGTGGGCGTCTGTGGTCATGCCATTGGCTTGTTGTGTCTCTAACAAGGCGGAAGAGAGCTCTTCACGGGTCATGCCGATCTCTAGATCAATCGCTTTGGCGGCCTCAAAGAGCCTGTCAAAATGTTCATCCCAGAAGGCCCATTGGCCGTTGTAAAGGCGCAGGCCTTCCCAGACGCCATCGCCGAGCATGAAACCGCTGTCATAGACACTGACCAGCGCCTCGGCTTTGGGCACGCAGCGGCCGTTGAGCCAGATCAGGATCTCTTCGTTGCGTGCATCTTCTTCGGCGGCGTGGGTTGTTATTTTGTCACTCATGTTTCGGCCTCTCACGTTTCGGAGACCAGTAGTAACCTCTCTGTGAGGGCTGTCTACAGGGGAGTGATTAGGCGCTAGGGTCGAGGCATCTTTAGCAGGAGTGAAAGCTATGATGTGCTGTGTGAGAGAAATGAAGGCTTTGATGCTGGCGGTGTGTATTGCGCTGGCGGTTGTGATGCAGGCGGTGATGGCCCATGCGGGGCCGCGTGAGGAGATTGTTGTGGCTGGCGGGTGTTTCTGGTGTGTGGAGTCCGACTTTGAGGCTGTGCCGGGTGTGATTGAGGCTGTGTCGGGCTTTGCGGGCGGGACATCGACAAACCCGACATATAAGGACCATACGGGGCATTATGAGGTGGTGAAGATCACTTTTGATGCGGGCATGATCAGCCGCGACGAGATTTTGCACAAGTTTATGCGCTCGATTGATCCGACGGATGCGGGCGGGCAGTTTTGTGACCGTGGGCCTGCGTATAAGACGGCTTTGTTTCACGACGGGGCCGAGCAAAAGGCCGCTGCCGAGGCGGCTGTGAGCGCAGCGGAGGCGGATTTGGGGCGCAAGATTGTCACCAAGATTTTGCCGCTGAACGGGTTTTACCCTGCGGAGGACTATCATCAGGATTATTACAAGAGTTCGGATCTTGTGCTGACGCGGGCGGGGCCGAAGTCTAAGGCGAGCGCCTATAAGTTTTACCGCAAGGCCTGTGGGCGGGATGCCAGAGTGAAGGCCCTTTGGGGCGCGGCGGCGCCTTTTGCGGGATAATCGAATTTGCTTTGCAAATCCGACCAAGGCGAGGGGCGCTGCCCCTCGCGCTCCCCGGGATATTTCAGGCAAAAAGAACGGCTGATCAGGCTTGCGCTTTTAGGAAGGCTTCGACCTCGGCGCGGGGGGGAATGGCATCGGCAGTGCCTCTTTTTGTGACTTTGAGGGCTGACGCCGCTGCGGCGAGGTGGAGGGCGTCTTGCAGGCTTTGGCCCTCGTGGAGGGCGGCGGCGAGATAGCCTGTGAAGGTGTCACCTGCGCCTGTTGTGTCGAGCGCTGTGACGGGGAAGGCGGGGAAGCGTGTTTTGCCTTTGGATGTGAGGGCGTAGCCGCCTTTTGCGCCTTCGGTGACGACGATCGTTTCGGGGGGCAGACCGGCTGTGTTTGTCGCCTTGGAGAGTTGTTTCATCTCAACGGCGTTGAGGATGAGAATATCGGTGAGCGGCAGGAGCGTCTTGGTCGTCTCGGCATGAAAGGGCGCGGCGGAGTAGAGGACCGTGAGGCCAAGGCTGCGGGCGAGTGTGGCCGCTTCCAGCGCGAGATTGGTCTCGTTTTGGAGGAGAAGCATATCGCCGCGTTTTGCGGTGAGTAGGGCCGCTTTTAGCCTTGTTAGAGACTGTTTTATATTGGCGCCGGGGAAGACGGTTATGGCGTTTTCGCCCTTTGGATCGACAGTGATGATGGCGTGGGCCGTGGGGGCTGTGACCTCGGCGATATGGGTGGTGTCGACGCCGAGGGCTTTGAGGCGCGAGGTGGCCCAAGCGCCATCGGGGCCGACGGCGCCGATGTGCACCACGCGCGCGCCCGCTTGGGCGGCGGCGACAGACTGGTTTGCGCCCTTGCCGCCGAGGCCTGTGCTGTGGCTCTTGGCGAGGAGGGTTTCGCCCGGCGCGGGGAGGTGAGGGACCTCGTAGACGTGGTCAAGGTTGATCGAGCCGAGGCAGAAGAGCGTCATGGCCTAGCCGACCTTGCAGGCAGCGAGCACGGCCATGTTCAGGATGTCATTCACTGTCGAGACGGTGGAGCAGATCTGGATGCTTTCATCAATGCCAGCGAGGATCGGGCCGATCACGGTTGCGCCTGCCATTTCCTGCATCAGCTTTGTGCTGATGGAGGCGGAGTGGCGCGCGGGGACAACCAGGATATTGGCCGGACCTGTGAGGCGCGAGAAGGGGTAGCTTTTTTGCGCTTGAGCATTCAGGGCGACATCGACTGTCATCTCGCCTTCATACTCGAAATCCGCGCCACGGGCTTCTAGAACGCTTGGTGCCTTGTGCATCTTTTCGGCGCGCTCGGAGCGCGGGTAGCCGAATGTGGAGAAGCTGACGAATGCGACGCGCGGCTCAAGGCCCAAGTGGCGGGCGACATCGGCGGAGCGCTCGGCGATTGTGGCGAGGTCTTGCTCGTCGGGCCATTCGTGGACGAGCGTATCGCCGACAAGGACAATGCGGCCTTTGTGCAGGAGGGCTGTGACGCCGACGGCGCCTGCTTCGGCGCTTGCGTCAAACACCATGTTGATGCGCTGCATGACGTGGGCCGACTTGCGGGTGGCACCTGTGATGAGGCCTTCGCCGTGGCCGTGGGCGAGCATCAGTGCGGCGAAGACGTGACGGTCGCGCGCGGCGAGGCGGTGGACATCGTGGCGGTCAAACCCCTGACGCTGGAGGCGCTTGTAGAGGAATGCCTTGTAGTCTGCCAAGTGGGGCGAATTGGCGGCGTTGACGATTTCGAGCTCGCCGACGGCGTCGGCCATGCCTTCTGCTGTGAGCTTGGTTTTGACATCATCCTCACGGCCAACGACGAGGGCACGGCCCATGCCAGAGCGCTGATATTGGACGGCGGCGCGCAGCACGCGGGGATCATCGCCCTCGGCGAAGATCATTGTCGCCTGATTTTGACGGGCGCGGGCGTTGAGGCTGCGCAGGATCGAAGCTGTCGGATCCATCCGCGATTTGAGGGAGGCCTCATAGGCGTCCATATCAATGATCGGGCGGCGGGCGACGCCTGTGTCCATGCCTGCCTTGGCGACGGCGGGGGGGATCACATAGATCAGGCGCGGATCAAAGGGTGTCGGGATGATGTAGTCGCGGCCGAAGCTGAGCTTTTTGCCATAGGCCATGGCGACCTCATCGGGGACATCTTCGCGGGCCAGTTTGGCGAGCGCTTCGGCGCAGGCGATTTTCATTTCGTCGTTGATGGCGCGGGCGTGGATATCGAGCGCGCCGCGGAAGAGATAGGGGAAGCCGAGGACGTTGTTCACCTGATTGGGATAATCCGAGCGGCCTGTGGCGACGATCACGTCTTCGCGCACGGCGTGGGCCTCTTCCGGGGTGATCTCGGGGTCGGGGTTGGCCATGGCGAAGATGACTGCGTTTTTGCCCATGGAGGCGACCATCTCTTGCGTGACCGCGCCTTTGGCGGAGACGCCGAGGAAGACATCGGCGCCATCCATGGCTTCGGCCAGAGTGCGCGCAGGCGTGTTGGCGGCGTGGGCGGATTTCCACTGGTTCATGCCTTCGGTGCGGCCCTGATAGATCACGCCTTTGGTGTCACAGAGGATGCAGTTGTCGTGACGCGCGCCCATGACTTTGATCAGCTCGATACAAGCAATGCCTGCTGCGCCCGCGCCGTTGACGACGATCTTGACGTCTTCGATTTTCTTGCCCGAAATCTGGAGGGCGTTGAGCAGGCCGGCGGCGCAGATCACGGCTGTGCCGTGTTGGTCGTCGTGGAAGACGGGGATATCCATCTGTTCTTTGAGGGTCTGCTCGATGATAAAGCATTCGGGGGCTTTGATGTCTTCGAGGTTGATGCCGCCGAAGGTCGGACCCATGAGGCGGACGGCGTTGATGAACTCGTCGGGGTCTTCTGTGTCAAGTTCAAGGTCAATCGAGTTTACGTCAGCGAAGCGTTTGAAAAGCACGGCCTTGCCCTCCATCACGGGCTTGGAGCCGAGCGCGCCGAGATTGCCGAGGCCGAGGACGGCTGTGCCGTTGGAGATCACGGCGACGAGATTGCCTTTGTTGGTGTAGTCATAGGCCAGCTCTGGGTTGGCGGCGATGTCTTCGCAGGGGACGGCAACGCCCGGAGAATATGCAAGAGAAAGATCCCGCTGGGTTGTCATAGGGACAGTGGCCTGCACCTCCCATTTGCCAGGTGTTGGCTCAAGGTGAAAGGCAAGGGCGTCTTCGCGGGAGATCTTCTGCTTGGTCATATTGGGCCTGTTTCAGTGGTGGATTAAGATGGGGTCGGGCAGTCATAGCCTTTGTCGGCGCTTCTCTCAAATGAATTCAGACTTTCGGCTTTCGCGCGGGCGCTGGGCGGATTAGTTTGGCCGCAACCATTCGGGGGGATGAGCCTGTGAGCGCTGCCAAGCCAACTGTGACGCCAATGATGGCGCAGTATCTCGAGATTAAGGGGAATTACCCCGAGGCGCTCTTGTTTTATCGCATGGGCGACTTTTACGAGATGTTCTTTGACGATGCTGTGGCGGCGGCCGAGGCGCTTGATATTGCGCTCACGAAGCGGGGCAAGCACGAGGGTGAGGATATTGCCATGTGTGGTGTGCCCCATCATGCGGCGGAGAACTATCTTTTGACGCTTATTCGCAAGGGCTTTCGTGTGGCTGTGTGCGAACAGCTGGAAAGCCCTGAAGAGGCCAAGAAGCGCGGCTATAAGTCAGTTGTGCGGCGCGATGTTGTGCGACTTGTGACGCCCGGCACGCTGACAGAAGACAGCCTTTTGGAGGCGCGGCGCAACAATTTTCTGGCGGCTTATGTCGAGATCAGGGACGCGGCGGGGCTGGCGTGGCTTGATATGTCGACAGGCGACTTTCGGGTCATGGAGCTGAGCCGTGTGCGGCTTGGGCCAGAGCTGGCGCGGCTTGCGCCGAGCGAAATTGTCTTTGCCGATGCGCAGTTTAACGAGCTTGCGCCGCTGGCGGAGGAGCAAGGCGTCGCTGTGAGCGAGCTGGGCAAGGCGAGCTTTGACAGCGAGGGTGCTCAAAAGCGGCTCTGTGCTTTTTTTGAAGTCGAGACGCTGGAGGCCTTTGGCCAGTTTTCGCGCGCTGAAGTTTCGGCGCTGGGGGCTGTGCTTGATTATCTGGAGATCACCCAGAAGGGGAAGCTGCCGCTTTTGGCGGCACCCGTGCGCGAAGTGGCGGGGCGGGTCATGCAGATTGATGCGGCGACGCGGCGCAATCTTGAGCTGACGCGCTCCATGCAGGGGGCGCGCGCTGGCTCGCTTTTGGGCGCGATTGACCGCACGTTGACAGCTCAAGGCGCGCGGCTTTTGGAGCGGCGGGTGTCTTCTCCCTCGTGTGATGTGGCCGAGATTGCGGCACGGCTCGATGCTGTGAGCTTTGGGCTGGCTGACACAGGGTTTCTGGCCGAGACGCGCGACAGCCTGCGCCATGTGCCAGATATGGAGCGCGCGCTTTCAAGGCTGGGGCTTGAGCGCGGCGGGCCGAGAGACTTGGCGAGCATTCGCAACGGCCTCGCGAAAGCGGGCGATATAGGCTCTAATATGGCGCAACTTAAGCTTCCGGTGCTTTTGAAAGAGGCGGGTGAAAAGCTTTTGGGGCATGATGCACTTGTTGATCTTCTAGATGCGGCGCTTGTGGCGGAGCCGCCTTTGTTTGCCCGCGATGGCGGGTTTGTAGCGAGCGGCTATGACGAAGAGCTCGACGCCAGCCGCGCCTTGCGCGACGAGGGGCGCGGCGTGATTGCCAAGATGCAGGCGGAGTATGCTGCCGATACGGGGATTGCCGCGCTCAAGATCAAGCACAACAATGTGCTCGGCTATTTTATTGAAGTCACGTCGACCCATGCGGAGAAGATGCTGGGCGCGCCGCTCAACGAGCGCTTTAAGCACCGCCAGACCACGGCCAATCAGGTGCGCTTTACCACGCCTGAATTGAGCGAGATGGAAACGCGGATCCTCAATGCGGGCGGACGCGCGACCGAAATCGAACTGCGGATTTTTGGCGAGCTGCGCGGCGCTATTCTGGCGGAGCAGGAGGCTGTCTTTGCGGCCACCGGGGCGCTGGCCGAAGTTGACCTTGCGCTTGGCTTGGCGAGCATCGCGCGCGAGGAAGACTGGGCGCGACCGACTGTGGACATGAGCCACGCGCTTGAGATCAGCCAAGGGCGCCACCCCGTTGTGGAGCACGCCTTGCGGCGGCAGGGTGGCGCGAGCTTTGTGCCCAATGACTGTGCACTGGCCGAAGACGACCAGCTTTGGCTTTTGACGGGGCCGAACATGGCGGGTAAATCGACCTTCTTGCGCCAGAATGCGCTGATTGCTGTTTTGGCGCAGATGGGGAGTTATGTGCCTGCTGTGGCGGCGCGTGTCGGGATTGTGAGCCAGCTTTTCAGTCGTGTCGGCGCGTCTGATGATCTGGCGCGGGGGCGCTCGACATTCATGGTCGAGATGGTGGAAACCGCTGCGATCTTGAACCAAGCAGACGAGCGCGCGCTTGTTATCTTGGACGAGATCGGGCGCGGCACGGCGACCTATGATGGCCTCTCGATTGCTTGGGCGACGCTGGAGCATTTGCACGAAAGCAACAGCTGCCGCGCGCTTTTTGCGACGCATTATCACGAGATGACGCAGCTCTCTGACAAGCTTGAACGCTGCTCCAACGCCACTGTCATGGTGAAGGAGTGGGAGGGCGACATCATCTTTTTGCATGAGGTACGCAAGGGCGTTGCAGACCGCTCTTATGGCGTGCAGGTTGCCAAGCTTGCGGGGCTGCCCGAGAGCGTGATTGCGCGGGCGCGGGTTGTGCTGGATGCGTTGGAGAAGGGCGAGCGGGAAGGCTCTGCAAAGGCGGTTATTGACGATTTGCCGCTGTTTAGTGCCGCACCTGCGCCTGCGCCCGTGAAGGCGAAAGCGAGCGAAGTCGAGGGGGCTTTGGCTGAAATCTTCCCCGACGAGCTGACCCCGCGCGAGGCGCTTCAAGTCTTGTATGACTTGAAGGCTAGGCTGGACGCGTAACGCTGGCTTAAAACTCTTTTCCTGTCAGGTGTTCATACATACCCCAACCGCAGACGCAGTAGCGTTTGCCCGAGATATTGGTGTGGTAGTAGACGTAGCCGCCTTTGGCCTCGAGCCTTGGCTTCATGCGATTGTAATTGTTGAGAGCGTCATGAGTGCGGATGTGGAACGTATAGCCGCAGGCGTTTACCTTGTGGATGCCTTGATCGTTTTGCAGGGTTTGGGCGTTGGTTCCATCGCTCAAAATCGGGAGGCCCTGAAGCTCTAGCGCAGACGAAAAAGTAGCGGGACCGATAAGCGCCGCAGCCAAGGCGAGTGTTTTGATTAGTCTCATGTGTTTCTCCAAGTGATACTGCGTGGGCGAAGCGGCCCACAGAACGTATTGTAATATCACTATGTGTTCCTGGCTCTGATCTGGCTCAATAAGCGGGGCTGCCCCTGCTAGGCGATCTGTTTGAGATCCGTCAAGAGCGCATCGGACATGGCGAGCGCGTGGTTGAGCCGCGCTTGGGGCATATCGGGGTGTTCGACTTTGATCAGGGTTTCAAAGCAGATGAAGTAGGGCAGGAAGCCGTTTTCTTCTTGGTCGGACAGTTGAAAGCGCTGTGCGAAGGCCTCAAAGGCGGCGGCATCAACACCGAAGCGGCGCGCTCCGGACGGAAGCATCCCGCGGCGCGCCATATGAACGAGCGCGCGGGCGATGTCTTTGTAGAGTGGCGCGTGATTGGTTGCGCCGAGGTCTATGCCTGTGAGCGCTTCGCCGTCCCAGAAGAGATTGTTGAGGTGAAAATCACCATGGGCCAGCGCGACGCGCCATTCGGGAAAGTCGATCTGACGATAGAGCTTTTTCATCTTTTGAAGCACGCGGGCCTCAACGGCGCGCAGGCTGTCGTGCGGCTGTTGTTCGGCGGCTTTTTCGGCCCAGCTGCGCCATGGGCGGCGATTGGGCGGGCGTGCCTCGATGCTTGGCGCGGTGAACTTGTAGAGCCAGTCCGCCGAGAGCGCTATGGGGGCGGCGCGCTCTTCAGGGGGCAGACGCCAGAGCGCTGTGAGCAGGCCTTCGCCCTTGGCGAGCGCGGTGATTGTGAGGCCCGCTTCGGGAGCGTGAAAGAGCGGGGCCTGAACCGTGAGGGGGGGTGTGTTCATATAGGGCCAGACGCGGGCCAGCTCGTCCCATTCTTGCGCGGCTGTTTTCTGCGCCTCGGGAGAGAGCGCGAGGCGGAACACGGCCTCCTGCCCCTGAAAGCGGCCTTGAAACACGGCGTGACGGTTTGGCACGAGGTGCAGCGCCGCGCCGATGCTATAGGCGTGGCCCTCAAGAGCGATGGATGTGACATGGGTGAGCTTGTCCAAAGCGGCGCGGGCCGCTTCGGGGAAAAGCTCAATGTTACTCGTCTCAACCACTGTCATGGGATGAGCATATGCGCGGGCGGTTGTGAATTGAACCCCAAACGAAGCGCCTGTATGGTCGGGGAAATTGAGCTGGAGAGACGCATGAGCGAGACACCTGTTACCGAGATGAGCTTTGAGGCGGCGATGGCCGAACTTGAGAAAGTTGTGGGCCAGCTTGAGCGGGGCGATGTGCCCTTGGATGACAGCATCAAGCTCTATGAGCGCGGCGCGCTTTTGAAGAAGCATTGCGAAGGCAAGCTTAAGGATGCGGAAGAAAAAGTCGCCGCGATCACGCTGGACAGCGAAGGCAACCCGACGGGGACAAAGCCGCTTGACGTTGATTGAACCACTGGGCTTTGAGGCGGCGCTGAGGCGGGCGCAGAGCCTGATGCGGCACGCGCCGGGAGAGCTTTTTGAAGCGGCGAAGTCGCGAC
>NZ_CBFHPP010000002.1:0-2052 GCF_965657785.1 Lentibacter sp. | reverse complement strand
TTTGAGGCGGCGCTGAGGCGGGCGCAGAGCCTGATGCGGCACGCGCCGGGAGAGCTTTTTGAAGCGGCGAAGTCGCGACCTGAGGCCGAGCTGCTCGAAGCCATGCTCTATGCCTTGGAGGGCGGCAAAGCCCTGCGGGCTTTTCTTGTGATCGAATCGGCGCGGCTGCATGGGCAGGGGCTTCAGGCTGCGACGCGCGCGGCGCTGGCTGTGGAATGTATCCATGCCTATTCGCTGATCCATGATGATCTGCCTTGTATGGACGACGACGACCTGCGCCGTGGCAAGCCGACGGTTCATAAGAAATGGAACGAACATACCGCTGTTTTGGCGGGGGACGCTTTGCAGGCGAAGGGATTCGAGCTGCTGGCGACTGATGATATGCCCCATGCGGTTGCGCTGTTGCGCGGGCTGGCTCAGGCCAGCGGGCATGGCGGGATGGTTGGCGGTCAGATGATGGATATTGCGGCGGAAACCAGCGCTGTGCCTTTAAACTTAGCCGAGATCAAGGCTGTGCAGACGGGCAAGACGGGCGCGCTGATCCGCTGGTCGGCGACGGCTGGTGCAGTTATGGCGGGGGCGAATTCGGCTGGATTAGAGACATATGGCGACAGGCTTGGGCTTGCCTTCCAGATTGCGGATGACATCCTTGATGTGGAAGGGGACGCCGCCGAGACGGGCAAGGCCGTGGGCAAGGACGAAGACGCGGGCAAGGCGACATTTGTCTCGCTTCTGGGGCTTGATGCGGCAAAACGCCAAGCGGCAAACCTTGTCGAAGAGGCCTGCGAGGCCTTATCTGTTTATAAAGACAATGCTGATTGCTTGCGAGAGGCCGCGCGCTTCGTTATTTCGCGGCGCAAATGAGTGTTCCCTTGAAAGGGTGATTATGACCGACCGCCCCAAGACCCCGCTGCTTGATAAAGTAGCCAGCCCCGCCGATATGAAGCGGCTGAGCGACGGCGAACTCGTTACGCTGGCGGGAGAGCTGCGCGCCGAGACGATCTCGGCTGTGAGCGAGACGGGCGGACACTTGGGCGCTGGTTTGGGTGTGATTGAGCTGACAGTGGCGCTTCATGCTGTTTTTGATGCGCCCAAAGACAAGATTATCTGGGATGTTTCGCATCAGTCTTACCCTCACAAAATCCTGACGGGGCGGCGCGACCGCATCCGAACTTTGCGCAAGCGCGGGGGCCTCAGCGGATTTACCAAGCGCTCGGAAAGCCCGTATGACTGCTTTGGTGCGGCGCATTCTTCCACTTCGATCAGCGCGGCGCTGGGCTTTGCTGTGGCGCGCGACTTGGGCGGAAACTGCCCCGAGGGGCTGGGCGATGCGATTGCCATTATTGGCGATGGCGCGATGAGCGCGGGCATGGCTTTTGAGGCGATGAACAATGCGGGGCATTTGGGCAAGCGGCTGATTGTGATCCTGAACGACAACGATATGAGCATTGCGCCGCCTGTTGGCGCGCTGTCGGGATATCTCAATCGCCTCTATGCCGAGGAGCCTTTTCAGGAGTTGAAGGCCGCCGCCAAGGGCGCGGTCAGTCTGATGCCGCCGTTCTTTCAGGAAGGCGCGAAGCGGGCCAAGGAAATGCTCAAGGGTATGACCGTGGGCGGCACGCTTTTTGAGGAGTTGGGCTTTAGCTATATCGGGCCGATTGACGGCCACGACATGGACCAGCTCCTGCCGCTTCTGCGCACTGTGAAGGCGCGCGCGACAGGGCCGATCCTTATTCATGCGATCACCAAGAAGGGCAAGGGCTATGCCCCTGCCGAGGCGCGCGACGACAAGGGCCATGCGACGGCGAAGTTTGATGTGATCACCGGCAAGCAAGTGAAAACGCCGAGCAATGCGCCGAGCTATACGGCTGTGTTTGGCGACGAGCTGGTGGCGCTTGCGGCACAGGACGACAAAATCTGCGCTGTCACGGCGGCGATGCCGAGCGGCACGGGGCTTGATTTGATGGCGGAGCGCTACCCGTCGCGCTGCTTTGATGTGAGCATTGCCGAGCAACATGGCGTGACCTTTTGCGCTGCGCTGGCGGCGGGCGG
>NZ_CBFHPP010000001.1:244718-248570 GCF_965657785.1 Lentibacter sp. | reverse complement strand
AAAATGGTTTCGTAGCCATGGTTTAGTGTCCTTTCTTAAGGTTAGCGGCGCTCGCGGCGCTCTTCGCGTTTTTGCATTTGAGCCGAAGGGCCTTCTTCGTGGGCATCAACCTTGATGGTCAGGATGCGCATCACGTCATCATGCAGGCGCATGAGGCGTTCCATTTCCTGAACAGCCGTCGCAGGGGCGTCGGTGCGCAGGTAGGCGTAATGGCCCTTGCGATTCTTATTGATTTTATAGGCCATTGTTTTAACGCCCCAGTATTCAGTTTCTGAAACTGAACCACCGTTGTCCGCGAGGACGGCGCTAAAATGTTCGACGAGGCCTTCGGCTTGCGTGTTGGACAAGTCCTGACGCATGATGAAAACGTGCTCATAGAGCGGCATCTTGCTTTTCCTTTTCTGTGCGCATTTCATAGGAGGGTCATATGCGCCTTCTGCGACCCATCCACGAGAGCTGCGCGGTTCACTTTTATACAGAAGACCAGTGCGCTTACCCCGATTTCCCCATAGTCGCAAGCCTCAATCCCCTCTGTCGCCAAGCTTTTCGGGGGCGCGGGTGGCTGCTGCCGCAATCTTGGCGCAATCTGTTAAGAATTGCCCAGATATTGCCGCTTCGGCTCCGCTGTTTTGCCCGATCACAGAACCACAGTCTCTCAAAAGAAGATGTCACAGCCCAGAACGGGCCTGATCGGGAGACCCTAGATGACACTGCACCAAGCCCTTTCTCACCACCAGACACAGGCTCAAGCACTGGCTCAAGCGCAGCCCCATACACAGGTTCAGGCGATGTCAGCAACCCTGCCTCAAGGTGGTATGGTTTCGGGCGAAGCCCACGCCCTGCAGGCGCTCCCGCCCTTGCGGCTCTTTCATGTCTTTGCTGGCGCGGTTCTCTTGGTGGCGGCCGTGGGCCTCTGGGCCGTGCCCGGATCCACATGGAACCAGAGCGCACAGCTGATGAAGCTGTTTTTAACGATTTCAGCCGCTCTGACAGGGCTGGCCCTGATTGCCCCGATGCGCCGCAGCTATCCCGAAGTGACGCTTGATCCGCGCGCCGAGCGCCTTGATGTGATCGAGCGCAATGATTTTGGCCGCATCTCCAAAAAAACCACCTATAGCTATGACCAGTTGAGCGAAGTGGATGTGCGCGATGGCGTCTTTATTGCCCGCGATCATCACGGCCGCAGAGTGGTCGAACTGCCGCTTGGGGCAGAAGTCGAGGCGCTGGACGCCCTGCGCGCTGCCCTTGGCCCGAGTTTTGCGCGCACAGCTTAAGGCCCTCTTAAGCCCTTGCAGACGTCAGGCGATTCAATCGTTCTAATAGGCCAGTGCCACGCGCGTTGGCCTTTTTCGTTGCGGGCGCGCCTCGCTTCGGGCTAATTGCTTTGAACAACATTGAGGGGGGCAAGATGAGCCGCGCATTCGTATTTCCAGGGCAGGGCGCCCAAACCATAGGCATGGGCCGCGCTCTGGCCGAAGCCTATCCGGCGGCAAAGGCCGTCTTTGATGAAGTCGACGAGGCCTTGGGCGAAAAGCTCAGCAGGTTGATCTGGGAGGGCGAGATAGAAGCGCTCACGCTCACGCAAAATGCCCAACCTGCCTTGATGGCGACATCTCTCGCCGCCCTGCGCGCGCTTGAGGCCGAAGGTGTAAAGATCACCGATGCCAAGCTTGTGGCAGGCCACTCCCTTGGCGAATATTCCGCTCTGGCCGCATCTGGCGCGCTTTCCGTGGCCGATACGGCGCGCCTTCTGCGCATCCGTGGCAAGGCCATGCAAGAGGCCGTGCCTGTGGGCGTCGGCGCGATGGCAGCGCTTCTCGGGCTTGATTTTGCCACAGCCCAAAGCGTCGCCGCAGAGGCCGCTCAGGGCGGGGAACAGGGCGATGTCTGCCAAGCCGCCAATGACAATGACCCAAGCCAAGTGGTTGTGTCTGGACATAAAGCTGCGGTTGAGCGCGCCGTCGAGCTGGCCAAAGCCGCAGGCGCCAAACGCGCCATGCTCTTGCCCGTCAGCGCGCCGTTTCACTGCGCCCTGATGGCCCCTGCCGCCGATGTGATGGCCGAAGCGCTCGCAAACGTTGAGATCAAAGCGCCGGCTGTGCCGCTTGTGGCCAATGTGAGCGCCGAGGCGGTGACAGACCCTGTGATGATCCGTGCGCTCCTCGTGGAGCAGGTCACAGGCTCGGTGCGCTGGCGCGAAAGCGTGCTCTATATGGGCGCGGCCCAAGGCATCAGCGACATCTGGGAAATCGGCGCTGGCAAAGCGCTCTCGGGCATGGTGCGCCGCATCAACAAAGAGATCACCTGCCGCAACATCGGCACGCCAGAAGACATTGCAGGCGCGCTTGAGGCCTTGAAGGGCTGAAGCAGGCCCCGAAAATTCAAATTTTCGTGCCAAATTTTGCTGACAAAATTTGCGCACGCCGGAAAGGAAAGAGACTATGTTTGATCTGACAGGAAAATGCGCGCTTGTGACAGGTGCGTCAGGCGGAATCGGCGGAGCCATTGCCAAGGCGCTGCACGGGGCAGGGGCGACAGTCGCTCTTTCGGGCACCCGTGAAGAGCCGCTCAAGGCGCTGGCCGCAGAGCTTGGCGAGCGCGCCCATGTGCTGCCTTGCAACCTGTCTGACGCCGCCGCCGTTGATGCGCTGCCCAAACAGGCGATCGAGGCCATGGGCGCGCTCGATATCCTCGTGAACAACGCAGGCATCACCCGCGACCAGCTTTTCATGCGGATGTCTGATGAGGAGTGGCAAAGCGTGCTTGATGTCAACCTGACCTCGACCATGCGCCTGTGCCGCGGTGTCATGCGCCCGATGATGAAAGCCCGCTGGGGCCGCATCATCAACATCAGCTCGATTGTCGGCGCCACGGGCAACCCGGGCCAAGCCAATTACGCCGCCTCCAAAGCGGGCATGGTCGGCATGACCAAATCGATCGCCTATGAAGTCGCCAGCCGTGGCATCACAGCCAATGCGATTGCTCCGGGGTTTATCGCCACAGCGATGACAGACAAGCTCACCGAGGAGCAAAAAGAAAAAATCAATGTGCAGATTCCCGCCGCGCGGATGGGCCAGCCCGAAGAGATCGCGGCGGCGGTGCTCTACCTTGCCAGCCCCGAAGCCGCCTATGTCACAGGCGCAACGCTGCACGTGAACGGCGGAATGGCGATGCTCTAAGCGGTGATGTCGCTCTTGCGCTTGCAAAGCCAAGAGCGCGCGCTAATTTGGACAAAGCATTTGCCAAAGCCTTGGCGTGTGCTATAGGCCACCGAGATTTCTGGATATTCGCCGTTTCGCGAGCATTCAGGCCCTCCCAAGCGGGAGACGAACCGCCCCTAGGGCACTTCAACCGCCTGCCCCTTGGGGCATGGGCAAAACCCGGGCAAAAAAGCCCATTGTTATGAGGATAAACACATGAGCGACGTCGCAGACCGTGTAAAGAAAATCGTTGTCGAGCACCTTGGTGTAGAAGAAGACAAAGTTGTTGAAAATGCATCTTTCATCGACGATCTGGGCGCAGACAGCCTCGACACAGTCGAGCTGGTCATGGCGTTTGAAGAAGAATTCGGGATCGAAATCCCTGATGACGCAGCCGAAACAATCCAGACCTTTGGCGACGCTGTTAAGTTCATCAAAGAAGCAGCATAATCTCGCAGGCCCAAGGCCAGCTTGACCCTGTTGAAACGGCTCGCTGCACAGCGGGCCGTTTTTTTCTGCGCTGTGCCCGGCGCGCGGCCCGTCCTCTGCAAGCCCGCTCTTGCCCCTTGCCCCCAAGAAGCGCTAAGAGCAGGCAAGAGACAGATAAAAAGGGGGCACATCATGCGTCGTGTTGTTGTTACGGGTCTAGGAC
>NZ_CBFHPP010000001.1:0-244622 GCF_965657785.1 Lentibacter sp. | reverse complement strand
GACTGGTCACACCTGTTGGGGGTGGCGTCGAAGACAGCTGGAAAAATATTCTGGCAGGCAAGTCAGGGGCCGCGCGGATTACGCAGTTTGACCCTGAGCGTGTCACGACAAAATACGCCTGCGAAGTCAAACATGGCGACGGCACAGATGGCACCTTCAACGCAGATGACTGGATGGAGCCAAAAGAGCGCCGCAAGGTTGATGACTTTATCCTCTACGGCATTGCCGCCGCCGCTCAGGCCGTAAAAGACGCCGACTGGACCCCTGAAGACGAAGAGAGCCGCCTGCGCACAGGCGTGATGATCGGCTCTGGCATTGGCGGCTTGAAGTCGATCGAGCAAACAACGCTCCTCATGGCCGAGAAAGGCCCGCGTCGTGTATCGCCGTTCTTTATTCCAGGCGCGCTGATCAACCTGATTTCAGGCCAAGTGGGGATCCGCTATGGCTTCAAAGGGCCAAACCACTCTGTTGTGACCGCTTGCTCCACAGGCGCTCACGCAATTGGCGACGCCTCACGCCTTATTCAACATGGCGATGCCGATGTCATGGTCGCGGGCGGCGCAGAAGCGGCGATCTGTGAAATCGGGATCGCAGGCTTCAACGCCTGCAAAGCCCTCTCCACGGGTCACGACGAAGACCCAACCAAAGCTTCCCGCCCTTGGGACGCAAACCGCGATGGCTTCGTCATGGGCGAGGGCGCGGGCGTTGTTGTGCTGGAAGAATACGAGCACGCTAAAGCGCGCGGCGCAAAAATCTATGCCGAAGTCGCAGGCTATGGCCTTTCAGGCGATGCCTATCACATCACAGCGCCGCCCCCTGACCATGAAGGGGCCGAGCGCGCCATGCGCGCGGCCTGCGCCAACGCGGGCATCAGCCCCACCGAGATTGACTATGTCAACGCCCACGGCACCTCGACCATGGCCGACACGATCGAACTCGGCGCAGTCGAGCGCATGATGGGGCCTGAGGCCTCGGCCAAGCTTTCCATGTCCTCCACCAAGTCGATGACAGGCCACCTGCTCGGCGCGGCGGGCGCGATTGAAGCGATCTTCTCGATCCTCGCGATCCGCGACCAAGTCGCGCCGCCCACGATCAACCTTGAGACCGTGGATTGCGAAACGGTCGTGGACCTCTGTGCAGGCGAAGCGCGCCCGCGCAAAATCGACGTCGCGCTCTCCAACAGCTTCGGCTTTGGCGGCACAAACGCCTCGGTTATTTTCCGAAAGGTAGATTAACCCCATGTGGCGTCACATTGCTTCCAACGCGCTGACGATGCTCATCGTCGCGATTTTTCTGCTCGGTGGCCTAATCCTTTGGGGCCAGACCGAATATAGCGCAGAAGGCCCGCTTGAGGAGCAAATCTGCCTGCGCGTAGAGCGCGGAAGCAATGTGAACCGCGTGAGTGAAAGCCTTGAAGCCCAAGGTGCCCTGCGCTCTGGGATGCTTCTGCGGGTCGGCATGGACTATGCCGGCCTCGCAGGTCAGCTCAAGGCCGGCAGCTATCTTGTGCCTGCCAAATCCTCGCCCAAAGAGATCGCCGATATCATCACCCGTGGCGGCGCCAGCACCTGCGGCACCGAGATCGTTTATCGCATTGGCGTCACCCAGCTCTCCAACCTCGTGCGCGAGCTGGACCCCGCCACCAGCACCTATATCGAAAAAGCCAAGTTCGACCCCGCCGCCGAAGAGGCCCCCGCCGAATATCTGGCGGTGCGCGACCGTATCGACACGCGTTTTCGGATCGCTGTGGCCGAAGGCGTCACAAGCTGGCAGATCGTGGAAGGCCTCAAGCGTATCTCGCTGCTTGAGGGGGATATTTCCGAAGTGCCCGCCGAAGGCAGCCTTGCGCCACAAAGTTATGAAGTTAAAAAAGGCGACAAGCGCGCAGAGCTTCTGGTCGAAATGGCCGCGCGCCAAGAGGCGATCCTCGCCCAAGCTTGGGAAAACCGCGTCGCCGATCTGCCGCTCAACAGCCCCGAAGAGGCGCTGATTCTGGCCTCACTGATTGAAAAAGAAACAGGCGTGGCACGAGAGCGCCGTCAGGTGGCGAGCGTTTTTGTCAACCGCCTGCGCCTTGGCATGAAGCTGCAAACCGACCCCGCCGTGATCTACGGGATCACCAAGGGGCAGGGCGTCTTGGGCCGTGGATTGCGCCGCTCCGAGCTGCGCGCCGCCACACCTTACAACACCTATGTCATCGACGCGCTCACCCCAACGCCGATCGCCAATCCGGGCCGCGCCAGCATTGAAGCCGCGCTTGACCCTGACAGCACAGACTACATCTTCTTTGTCGCCGATGGCACAGGCGGCCACGCTTTCGCGGTGACGCTGGCCGAGCACAACGCCAATGTTGCCCGCTGGCGCAAGATCGAAGCCGAGCGCGCCGCCGACTGAGCCACGCCGTTAAGGGGCCGCCCAAGTCGGGGCGATTCTGTCGCTTCAAATCGACCGAAAGCGTCGCCACGCGCCTCCGGCTTGCCGCGTGCGCGTGGGCCGTTGCGTGCGCTTTCCTTGGAAAGACTAGTTTTTTCAGCGCCTTAAGCCTGCCGCGCCCTGTCACATTCCTGTCAAACGCCTCTGCTTTTCTGGCCCAGATCAGGCAGACGTCAAGAGGCTTGCCCGATACTTGCCACGATATATAGTGGTTCACATAAGCGGGTGTGCCACATCTGGCCAAGCCTGCGAGCGGAGCAGAGATACGGCACATGGACGGCACCTTTAGAACAGACTTTCAGCGCAACCCCGCAAGCCTCAAGCAGCACCCTGCCTTGGTGCTCAATGCGGATTATCGCCCCCTCAGTTATTACCCGCTCTCGCTTTGGCCGTGGCAAGAGGCGGTCAAGGCGGCGTGGCTGGATCGGGTCGATATCATTGCCGAATACGATGAGGTGGTGCGCAGCCCCTCCACGGTGATCAGGATCCCCTCTGTTGTGGTCCTCAAAGATTATGTCAAACCTCAAAAGCGCGTGGCCTTCACGCGCTTTAATTTGTTTTTGAGGGATGAATTTTGCTGCCAATACTGCGGCGCGAAAGGCGACCTCACGTTTGATCACGTGGTTCCGCGCGCAAGCGGCGGGGTAACAAGCTGGCAAAATGTGGTCGCCGCCTGTAGCCCCTGCAACCTTAAGAAAGGCTCAAAAAGCCTGCGTCAATGCGGGCTGCATCTGCGCAAGCCGCCGCGTCCGCCCGCCGCCGAAGAGCTGCGCAATATGGGCCGTAAGTTCCCGCCCAATCACTTGCATGAGAGTTGGATGGACTTTCTCTATTGGGACGCGGAGCTCGAGGCCTGACGCCCCATGCCAAACCAGACAATCCCAGCCCCCAAAAGCGCAAAGCCCGCCGCGCCGTAAGCCACAGCGCGAAAGCCTGTGATCATCGCTGCGCCATGTCCCGCCGCACTTGAGAAGGCGCCAAAGCTGTCTTGTCCGCCCGCCGCCAGATAGCCGGCCTGCGCAAGCAACCCCAGTGTCGCAACCCCCATCAGCCCCGCCACACGCGCGGCGGCATTGTTGACGCCTGAGGCCGTGCCGGCGCTCTCGTCGGGCACAGAATTGACCACAGCCGTGGTCAACGGCGCAACAGCCAGCCCAAGCCCCAGCCCGACCAGAGAGGTGGCGGGCAGGATACCCAGAACAAACTGATCCGAGACAATCGCAACACTCAAGGCCAGAAAGCCAAGCGCCGTCACAACGGCCCCCGCCGCAATAAGAGGCTTTGGCCCGATACGGTCCGCCAACCGCCCCATGCGCGGCGACAAAAGCGCGATAAACAAAGCCATAGGTGCAAAGGTCAGCGAGGTGATCAGCGCGTCTTGCTCCCAACCCGCAATCAGCGTCATCGGCAGATAAAACAAAACGCCCTGAAACCCCATCCACATCAAAAGCGTGGCAAGGTTCACAGCCGAAAAGTCACGCAATTTGAAGAGCCTGATATCAATCATAGGGGCAGGGCAGCGCGCCTCATGCCACAGAAAGCCGCCAAAGACAGCCGCGCCCAGAAGCCCGTATCGCGGCTCTGCCTGTGTAAAGGCAAAGGCTATGAAAAAGAACGCAACAGAGGCCAACGCGCCGCCCGTAAAGTCGATCTTGGTCTCGGTGTCCCTGCGCGTGTCGCGGGTATGGGCCACAATCAGCCAGATCGCCAGCGCGCCCAAAGGCAGGTTGATCGCAAAGATGAAGCGCCACGCCTCCGCCCCGCC
Organism: Lentibacter sp.; assembly: GCF_965657785.1. GTDB lineage: Bacteria > Pseudomonadota > Alphaproteobacteria > Rhodobacterales > Rhodobacteraceae > Lentibacter. The sequence continues at coordinate 240,424 of NZ_CBFHPP010000001.1, read as the reverse complement.
ATAGCTCAGGAAAACGCCGCCCAAAAGCGGCCCAAGCGCCGTGGTGAGCGAGGAGCTGGCCGCCCAAAGCCCGATGGCCGCGCCGCGCTCGTTGCGCGGATAAGCGCGGGTGATTGCAGCCAAAGACCCCGGCACCATCACAGCCGCGCCCAGCCCTTGAAGCACCCGTGCCGCAATCATCTGATCAGGGGTTTGCGCCAGAGCGCAGAGAACAGAGGCCGCAACAAACCCCGCAATCCCGCCCGCAAAGCTGCGCCCGAGGCCAAGCTTGTCGCCAAGCGCGCCGCCCGTCAGCACAAAGGCGCTCAGCATCAGCATATAGCCGCTGTAAATCCACTGCGCTTCAGCCAGCCCCGCGCCAAGGCTCTCGCGAATGGCGGGCAGGGCGATTGCCAAGACAGATCCGTCAATAAACCCCAGAGCCGAGGCCAGAATGGCCGCGATCAACACCAAGTGGCGCTTGTCAGAGGCCACAAAAGCAACGGGCACCGCAGTCTCCTGCAGTGCCCCTGTGTCATTTGTCATAGCAATCGGCGCTTACGAAGCGTCTTTGGGCGCGGCGGCTGGGGCTGCGGCTGCGCCACCTTTCGCGCCTGAATTGAGCGGATCATCTTGGCGCTGCACAGAGCCTTCAAAATGCGCCCCGCTTTCAATTGCGATGGTCTTGTGAATGATGTCGCCTTCCACACGGGCGGTTGAGGTGAGGCGGACCTTGAGGCCGCGCACACGGCCCACAACGCGGCCGTTCACAACCACATCATCAGCAATCACTTCGCCCTTAACAGTCGCGCCTTCGCCCACTGTCAGAAGATGGGCGCGAATGTCGCCCTCAATCGTGCCTTCAATCTGAATGTCGCCTGTGGTGCGCAGATTGCCCGTCACATGAAGATCGGATGACAAAACCGAGGCGGGCGGCTTGGCCTTGGGAGCCGAAGCCTTAAACTCGTTCCCGCCAGGAACGGCTGGCTTGGCAGGTGCAGCAGGTGCCCCCTTGTCAGCGCCTGAAGCAGGGGTTGTGCTGTCGGCCTTGGGGCCAGGTTCGTTGATTTTGCTTTTAGAAAACATCGTTAGCTGCCTTGATATAGATCATTGGATTTACGGCTTTTCCACCTACGCGAACTTCATAGTGTAAATGGGGGCCAGTTACCCGTCCAGATGCTCCCATATCACCAATTCTCTGTCCGCGCGATACCCTTTGTCCAACTTTAACCCGAATTCGGTTTTGGTGGGCATAGCGGGTTTCAATGCCAAACTCGTGCTGGATCTTCACAAGACGGCCATATCCCGAGCTCCAGCCCGCATGGGTCACAATCCCGTCTGCCGTTGCATAAAGCGGTGTGCCGATAGGGCCGGCAAAATCAACGCCCTTGTGCAGACGGCGGCCGCCTGTCTTGGGGTCACGACGATAACCGAAGGGCGAGGTAAAGCGGTAGCCCGCCTGAACAGGCTTGGCAAATGGCGCTTTTGAGGCCGCAAGACGGTAAAGGTTGAGCCGGTCCAGCTCGCTGATAATGCGGTTGGCGCGGCGCTCGGCGCTCGATGGCTCCTCGCCACGGGTCGAGAATGACAAAGGCGTCAGCGCCCCGCCTTGGCCCGAATAGCCGCGCCGCACCTGTTTCAGAAGGCTGTCTGTGTTCATGCCCGCGGCGCGAAACATCCGGTCAAGCGGCTTTACAGAAACGGTCATTGCCTCCTCGAGCTGGCGGAATATCTGGTCGTTCTGGTCTTTCATGAGCGCAATGCGCTCTTCCATCTCCGCCGCCTGATCCAGCGCCGATTGCGCATCTGCGACGACTTGGTCGCGCTCGGCGGCCGTTTCGGCCAGCGCCTGTGTGATCAGCCCAAGCGCGCTGCTGTCAGAGCTCAGCCCCGAAACCTGCACCGTGCCGCCGCTGTCTTGGGCTTGGGCCAGTGTCGCAAGCTGCTCGCGCGCCGCGTCGCGCTCGTTCATAGCCGAGCGCAGGGTGTTCTGGATGATCTCGATGCCTGTTTCCATCTCGCGGCGGCGGGTCTCGGAGGCCAGAAGCTCTGATTGCATCTTGGAAATCTGCTGCAAAGCCGAGTTGAACCGCTCCTGCGCCGCCAGCGCCTCTTCGGCCCGCGTGTCACGCTGCACCGAAATAAAGTTAAGACGGCTCTGATAGGTCTGCTGGTCGCGCTTGGCTTGCTCGCGGAAGTTGCCCGCGCCGATGCTGTCCATCAGCAAAATCGCCGTCGCAACAATCGACCATGCCACAACCAGCGCCGCCCCCGTAAAGGCAAAAAGCTGCACCAAGGGGCGCAGACGAATAAAGCGTGTGTCTTTGTCTGATCTCAGAAAGACGCGCCGTTCCGGAAAGTAATGCTCCAAAAACGAGTCGATACGGATAGCAAGCTGTGTGCGCAACGCGAAGTTCCTTGGCCGTTTCAAATCAAGTGCGATGGGCTCAAAAGGCGAGCGCTGCCGCAGTCTGACAGCCACAGAGAGGCCGCCATCCCAAAAGGGATTAGCGGTCTGTTAACAGGGGCGCAAGTTTTTTGGCCCCTTTGCGGCGCATCATATTGGAAACATGAGATTTACGGCGAATTCCCGCCGATTGTGCCGTCGCCCTCAACGCTGTTTTGCGGGGGTTTCTTCGGCCAGAGGCCAGTAAAAGTCGGGCGGCAGCCCGGCTTCGGCGCGCTTTTCCTCGTTAAAGGGCGGCTTGAGCTGGCTGTGAAAGTAATGTTTCACAAGGCGGTGAAATTCGGGCTTCGGGTCGATCCCGTCGCGCCCGCAGAGAAAGTGAAACCACTTTGAGCCATAGGCGACATGGCCGACTTCCTCGCCATAGATAATCTCAAGCGCTGCGACCGCATCCTCCAGCCCCGCCTTGCGAAAAATCTCGATCATCCCCGGCGTCACATCCAGCCCGCGCGCCTCAAGCACCATAGGCACAACCGCGAGCCGCCCCATGATGTCCTCGGCGGTGTCTTCGGCGGCGCGCCACATTCCCGCATGGGCTGGCAAGGCGCCATAATGGCTGCCAAGCGCTTCAAGACAGTCGCTTACAAGATTGAAATGCTTGGCTTCTTCGTCGCCCGCCTTGACCCAGTCGTCATAATAGCCAAGCGGAAAGGGCACATGGCTGAAGCGCGCGATAATATCCCAATGCAAATCAACAGCGTTCAGCTCGATATGCGCCACCGCGTGCAAAAGCGCGATCCGCCCCTTCTCGGAGCCGGGCTTGCGCCGTGGCACATCCCGCGGGCTGAGCAGCTCTGGCGCAGCTGGGCGGGCAGGGTGCAGGGGCGGGCTTGCGGTGCCAATCGCAAGCGGCGTGCCCGCCGCGCGCGCCGCAAACCATGTCGCCGCGTGCTGGCGGGCCAGCGCGGTCTTGGCGCGCCCGTCGGCTGTGTTGAGCACTTCAACAGCCATTTCTGCAAGCGTTTGGCTCACCTCAGAGCGCCTTCACAGCGGCGAGCACATCTTCGACATGGCCCGGAACTTTCACCTTGCGCCACGCGCGCACAACTTGCCCCGCGCCATCAATCAAAAAGGTTGCGCGCTCAATGCCCATAAAGGCTTTGCCATACATCTTCTTTTCCGTCCAAACGCCCAAGTCCTCACAGAGGCTGCCATGCTCGTCTGACAGAAGCGGCACAGTCAGCTCCTGTTTCGTGCGAAACTTGGCATGGCTGTCCAGACTGTCTTTTGAAACACCAAAAACACGCACACCCGCCGCCTCAAAGGCCGCCTGATCCGCCGAAAAGCCCTTGGCCTCGGTGGTGCAGCCGGGAGTGTTGTCGCGCGGATAGAAGAACAAAACAAAGGGCTGGCCCTTGAGGCCATCAAGGCTCACGGTTTCGCCCGTGTCGCTGGGCAGGCTGAACGCGGGGGCGGGAAATTGCGTATCTTCGGTCATCTTGGCTTTACCTCTACCGTCTCGTGGGGTTTCATATTATCGCAGGCCCACAGGCGCAACGCCAAAGCCTGTTATGTGGTATAGCTGTTACGCCCGAGCGGGCAAACCCGATGAGATAAACCTGCTGGAGCCTGCCAGCACAGACTTGGCCTGAAAGCGGAGCATGACCACAGAGCCTGACACGCCCCCAGACAGCCCCGAACGGGACGCGCCGCCAAAGCGCGGCCGCCGCCGCAAGCGCGCGGCTGTCGGGCTGCTCAGTCTGGCGTTGCTGGCGCTCTTGCTGCTTGGCGGTGTCCTCGGGGTGCTGGCGCTGCGCAGCGAGCCTCTGGTTGTGCCCGAATGGGCCGAGGCGCGGCTCACTGCACAGATCAACCGCGACATCGCGCCTTATTCGACACGCCTTGGCAGCGCCTCTCTGATGCTTGAAACGGGCTGGGCGCCGCGTGTCTTGCTCAGTGATGCTGAGGTCTTTGATGCCGAGGGCGCGCGGATCGTGGCCTTTGACAGCCTCTCGGTGGGGATCGCCCTCAAGCCCTTGGCCGAAGGCGCGCTGCGCCCGACCGATATCAGACTGTCAGGCACCCGCCTTGGCCTGCGGCGCGATTTGCAAGGCGGGTTCTGGATCAGTTTTGGCGAAGAGCTGACCGCCGCCAGCGAGACGCCCGACACACAGGGCACAGGCTTTGGCCAGATCATGGCGCAGGTGGACGGGATTTTGGCGCGCCCCAGCTTTGCCGCCTTTGAGCGGCTGGAGGTGGCCGATGTGACCCTGCGCTATGAAGACGAGCGGGCGCGCCGCAACTGGACGGTGGATGGCGGGCGGCTCGAAGTCTTGCACACGGCTGGCGAGCTGCGCGCGCGCGCCGATTTTGCCCTGCTCACAGGCGGCGCTTCGGCGGCGGGGGTCGAGCTTAATTTTGAGCGCAAGGCAGGGGCCGATCAGGCCTCTGTCGGGCTCAACCTGACAGATTTTCCCGCCAGTGACCTCGCCACCCAAGCGGCGGCGCTGTCTTGGCTTGAGGTGCTGCGCGCGCCGATTTCGGGGGCCTTGCGCCTGTCGATGAACGCCGAGGGCGCGCTTGGCCCGCTCAGCGCCACCTTGCAGATCGCCGAAGGCGCGCTTCAGCCCAACGAGGCCGCCACGCCGATTCCCTTCCGCTCGGCACGCACTTATCTGACCTATGATCCCGCAAACAGCATGATCACCTTTGATGAAATCAATCTGCAAAGCGAATGGGTCACCCTGCGCGCCGAAGGCCGGCTTGGCCTTGTGATGGAAGAGGGCGGCTGGCCCGAGGCCTTCATAGGCCAGCTTCGCCTTGCAGGGATTTCGGCCAACCCCTCCGAGCTTCTGCCCGAGCCTGTCACCTTTGAAAGCGGCTTTGCTGATCTGCGCCTCAGCCTTGATCCGTTCCGCGTCGAGCTGGGGCAGCTCGGCCTTAAGGATGGCGACACCGCCTATCACATCGAAGGCAGCTTTGAGGCGCTCCCCAAGGGCTGGAGCTATCAGGTCCAAGCCGCAGCCGAGGCGCTTGATCTGGCGCAGGTGCTCGCGCTCTGGCCCGAAAAAGCAGGCGAGAAGACCCGTGCATGGGTCGCCGCCAATGTGCTTGAAGGCCATATCAACGAAGCCCAGTTCGCCCTGCGCGCAGGGCCAGATGTCAAGCCCGAGCCGCTGGTCTCCTTTGGCTTTGAGCGCGTCAAAATGCGCTATCTGCCCGATATGCCGCTGATCGAGAATATGGCAGGCCAAGCCAGCCTTCTGCGCAAGCGCTTTGCTGCGCGCGCCACCCGTGGCACAGTCACCGCCCCCCAAGGCGGGCGGCTCGATGTGGCTGGCACCGAGTTTATCATCCCGCGCACATTGCCCGCGCCCGCCAAAGCCGTGGTCAATCTGCGCACAGAAGGCCAGATCACGGCGGTTTTGAGCCTGATCAATCAAGAGCCGATCAATGCGCTGAAAAAGACCAACCTCCCCGTGACGCTGGCCGACGGGCGCGCCAGCGTCACAGGCACACTCGGCTGGACAATGCAGAAAAACCCGCCCCCCGACGCGCTTAGCTATGACATCTCGGCAACCCTCACAGAGGTGCGCAGTGAGGCGATTGTGCCGGGCCGTCTGCTCGCCAGCCCCGTGCTTGATGTCCGCGTCACTCCGACAGAGCTTCTGATCTCAGGGGAAGGCCGGCTCGATACCTTGCCTGTCTCTGGCCGCTTTCGCGCCCCGCTCGGAGCCGAGGCCAGCACAGCAGAGGCGACCCTTGACGGAACAGTCGAGCTTTCGGGCGAATTTGTGCGCGCCTTCCGCCTTGGCCTGCCCGCAGGCAGCGTCTCAGGGCGCAGCACGGCGTCGCTCGCGCTCACGCTTCCCAAGGGCCAAGGGCCGCGCTTCACGCTCGCCTCCGATCTGGCAGGCCTCGGCCTCGCCATTCCCCAGATCGGCTGGAAACACCCCCAAGACAGCAAGGGCAAACTGAGCGTCACAGGAAGCCTCGGCGCAGATCTGTCGGTGGACAACATAACGCTTGAGGCCTCTGGCCTCAAAGCCCGCGGCGCCGTGGCGCTGGAAAAGGGCGCGTTTCAAGAGGCCAGCTTTGAGCGCGTAACCATTGGCAACTGGCTCAATGTGCCGCTCAAAATCGTCTCACGCGGCGCAGGCCGCGCGCCCCGTATCGAGCTTGGCGGCGGACGGATTGACCTAAGCAAAACCACGCTGGGCACAGGCGGCACAGGTGGCACGACAACCCCTGCGGCAGCGGCCGCAGACAGCCCGCCGATCCTTGCCCGCCTTGACGAGCTGGTGATTTCCTCAGGCATCTCCCTGCGCAGCTTTCGCGGCGAATTTTCCACAACCAAAGGCTTTGAGGGCAATTTTTCAGGCAGCGTCAACGGCGAGGCCCTTGTCGAGGGCCGCGTTGTGCCGCAGGGCAACAGAAGCGCCTTCCGCCTGCGCTCCGAAGATGGCGGGCAGGTTCTCAAGGCGGCAGGCCTCCTCAAGAACGCCTCTGGCGGTCTGTTTGATCTGACCATGGCTCCGGCCTCCGCCAAAGGCAGTTACAACGGCGTGCTGAGCCTTAAAGGCGTGCGCCTCAAGGATGCCCCCGCGATGGCCGCGCTGCTCAATGCGGCGAGTGTTGTCGGCCTGCTGGAGCAGCTTGACGGGCAGGGGATCTTGTTCAACGAGGTTGAAACCCGCTTTCAGCTCACCCCGCGCCGCGTGGTCGTCAGCAAAGCCAGCGCTGTCGGCAATGCCATGGGGATTTCGATGGACGGCTACTATGATCTCGGCTCTGGCCAGATGGATATGCAAGGCGTGGTGTCACCCTTCTTTATCGTCAATGGCCTTGGCGCGATTTTCACCCGCAAAGGCGAGGGGCTTGTCGGCTTCAATTACAATCTCAAAGGCACAGCCAATGCGCCCAATGTGCAGGTCAACCCGCTTTCGATCTTTACGCCGGGAATGTTTCGCGAGATATTCCGCCGCCCACCGCCCGAAATAAAGCGATAAATACCCGATGAAACTGTCTGACTTTGATTTTGATCTCCCCGAAGCCCTGATTGCCACGCGCCCTGCGCGCCCGCGCTCTTCGGCGCGGCTCTTGGTGGCCGAGGGGGCCAGCCTTGGCGCGCCCGTTGTCGACGCCCGCGTGACAGATATCACCCGCTGGCTCGGTGCGGGCGACAGGCTTGTGATCAATGATACAAAAGTCATTCCCGCCCGCCTTTTTGGCATCCGCGAGCGCTTGGGCGAAACAGGGCTGACCCAATCCAACATGGAAGTCACGCTCCTCAGCCCCACAGCCTCGGGCGGCTGGTCGGCGCTGATCAAGCCTCTGCGCAAAATCCGCGATGGCGAAGACATTGCCTTTGCCGCTGGCCTGCGCGCCACGCTGCTCAGCCGCAGCGAAGGCCAAGCCGAGCTGAAATTCAACCTTGAAGGCGAGGCCTTCGAAGCCGCGCTCAACGAGGCTGGCGCGATGCCGCTGCCGCCCTATATTGCCGCCAAACGCGCCGCCGATGAGCAAGACAAGACAGACTATCAGACCGTCTTTGCCCGCCAGACAGGGGCCGTCGCCGCACCCACAGCCTCGCTGCACTTTGATGAGGCGCTCCTTTCTGCGCTCAAGGCCGCAGGGGTCGCCATGAGTTACGTGACGCTCCATGTCGGGGCAGGGACGTTCCTGCCCGTCAAGGTCGAAGACGTCACCACCCATAAGATGCACGCCGAATGGGGCGAGGTCACGCCAGAGGCCGCCGCCGAGATCGCCGCGACCAAAGCCGCAGGCGGGCGGGTGATCCCTGTCGGGACAACCGCCTTGCGCCTGATCGAAAGCGCCGCCGCGCGCCAAGCCGAGATCGCCCCGTGGCAGGGCGAAACCGATATCTTTATCTACCCCGGGTTTGAATTCAAAGTCGCCGACGGGCTGATGACCAACTTCCATTTGCCCAAATCCACCCTGATGATGCTGATTTCTGCGCTCATGGGGCAGGAACGTGTCATGGAAATTTACAAACACGCGATAGAAACAGAGTATCGCTTCTTTTCTTATGGCGATTCCTCGCTTCTTTTGCCTTAAGACCAAAACTGACGGGAAATGTCGCTTTTGATCCCGACAGAAGAGGCATAGAGGTCCACCCACGCCCTAGGGCATAAGGATACGCGATGTTACAGGTTCTCTCCTCGTCATGGGCACTCATGCTCGGAATGATGCTCTTGATGGTCGGCAACGGCCTGCAAGGCACACTGCTCGGCGTGCGCGGCGATATCGAAGGGTTTTCGCCCTTTTTGATGTCGATCGTCATGTCGGGCTATTTTGTCGGCTTTCTGGGCGGCTCGCGCCTGACGCCGATGATGATCCGCCGCGTCGGCCATGTCCGCGTCTTTGCCGCACTTGGCTCGTTTATCTCGGCGGTGCTGATCCTCTATCCGACATTCGCCGACCCCTGGGCCTGGACGGTCATGCGCATTGTCATCGGCTTTTGCTTCTCTGGCGTTTACGTCACAGCCGAAAGCTGGCTCAACAACTCGGCCGACAATCAAAACCGCGGCAAGGCGCTCTCGCTTTACATGATCATGCAGATGCTCGGGATCATCATAGCCCAAGCCCTGCTGCTTGTGGCCGATCCTGCGGGCTATGTGCTCTTTGTGATCATTTCGGTGCTTGTCTCGGTGTCCTTTGCGCCCATTCTGCTCTCGGTCAGCCCGACCCCTGCCTTTGAAGCCACCAAGCCCAAAACCCTGCGCGAGATCATGGAAATCTCCCCGCTCGGCTGCGTCGGGATGTTTCTGCTCGGCGGGGTCTTCTCGGCCCAGTTCGGCATGAGCGCCGTCTACGGCACACAAGTCGGCCTGACGCTGGGGCAAATCTCGCTCTTTGTGTCGATGTTTTATGTCGGAGCAACGCTGATTCAATATCCGCTTGGCTGGCTCTCCGACCGTATGGACCGCCGCCGCCTGATTATGATCGTGGCGGTCGTCTGCGCTGTTGGCGCCTTTATCGGGCTGCTCTCTGGCGGGCACTATACAGCGCTTTTGGTGTCGGCCTTCCTGATCGGCGGGCTGTCCAATCCGCTCTATTCCCTGCTCGTGGCCTATACCAACGACTTTATCGAGCTTGAGGATATGGCCTCTGTCTCTGGCGGTCTCGTCTTTATCAACGGCCTCGGCGCGATTTCTGGCCCCGTCATCACGGGCTGGCTGATGAGCACATTCGGCCCGTCTGCTTACTTCCTGCTGATTGCGACCCTGCTTGTGATGCTGGCGCTTTATGCCGCCTATCGCATGACACAGCGCGCCGCGCCCGCCAGCGAGGAAAACACAAGCAGCTATGCGCCTGTGTCGATGTCCTCCTCGGCGCTTGCGGTCGAATATGCGCTCGAAGCAGGGGCCGAAGAGGATGAAAGTTCCGAAGCGTCATAAAAATGTTAATATTGTCGCAAAACTTTACTTTCATTTGAAATGATTGCGGCTAACCTCACCAATTAGGGGGTCCAAATGGTGAGGAGTTGAACCCATGAGTGAACAGGTAACCGCCGCCGATGTTTTGGCGTTCTGGATTGATGAGGTCGGGCCACAGGGCTGGTATAACAGCACCGAGGCGCTGGATGAGACAATCCGCTCCCGCTTTCTAAGCGCATGGGAGCTTGGCGCAGCGGGCGGGCTGAGTGACTGGCTCCAGAACGCCGAGGGCGCTTTGGCCTATGTGATCCTGCTGGATCAATTCCCGCGCAATATGTTCCGCGGCTCGGGGCAGGCCTTTGCAACCGACAAAAAGTCGCTCTGCGCCGCCAAATGCGCCATCACCAAGGGCTGGGATCTCAAGACCAACGAACCGGCGCGCCAGTTCTTCTATCTGCCGCTGATGCACTCCGAATCCCTCGCCGATCAAGACCGCTGCATCCGCCTCATGATAGAGCGTATGCCAGAAACAGGCGAAAGCAACCTGCTGCACGCGCGCGCCCACCGCGAAGTCATTCGCACCTTTGGCCGCTTTCCCTATCGCAACGAGGCTTTGGGCCGCGCCAACACGGGGCCAGAAGCAAGCTACATTGAAAGCGGCGGTTACGGCACAACCGTGAAACAGCTCCAAGCGGCGTAAGCCTCTTTATCTCCATGGTTTTTAAGGGCTGACGCGGCATTTCGCGGCAGCGCGCCTCTCTGTGATTGCTCTGAAATGAAAATTAGTTTAACGTCAAACTAATTTTTCAGTGCAAGAACGGGCGCTCGATTCCCGTGACCAGACCGGAGACACACATGGCAGCTAAATCTTTTGATATGATCGTGATTGGCGCAGGGCCGGGCGGCTATGTTGCCGCCATCCGTGGCGCACAACTCGGCCTCAGCGTTGCCATCGTGGAACGTGAGCATATGGGCGGCATCTGCCTCAATTGGGGCTGCATCCCGACAAAAGCCATGCTGCGCTCCTCGGAGGTGTTTCACCTCATGCACCGCGCCAGGGAATTCGGCCTCTCGGCAGACAATATCACCTATGATCTCGACGCCGTCGTAAAGCGCTCGCGCGGCGTGGCAAGCCAGCTTTCGGGCGGCATCAGCCATCTGATGAAAAAGAACAAAGTCACAACCGTGATGGGCGAAGCTACCGTGACCGCCAAGGGCCGCGTGAGCGTCAAAACCGAGAAGGGCGCGCAAGAGCTGACCGCCAAGCACATCGTGCTCGCCACAGGCGCACGCGCCCGCGAGCTGCCCGGCCTTGAGGCGGATGGCGATCTGGTCTGGACTTACAAACACGCGCTCACACCGCCGCGTATGCCCAAAAAGCTCCTCGTCATCGGCTCTGGCGCCATCGGCATCGAGTTTGCGAGCTTCTATAACACGCTCGGCGCCGACACGACCGTCGTCGAAGTCATGGACCGCGTCCTGCCTGTCGAAGACGCCGAGATTTCAGCCTTCGCCAAAAAGCAATTCGTCAAGCAGGGTATGAAGATCATGGAAAAAGCCATGGTCAAAAAACTCGACCGCGCCAAAGGCCGCGTGACGGCCCATATCGAAACGGGCGGCAAAGTCGAAACCCAAGAGTTTGACACTGTGATTTCTGCCGTCGGCATCGTCGGCAATGTCGAAGGCCTCGGCCTTGAAGCGCTCGGCGTCCAGATCGACCGCAGCCATGTTGTGGTGGATGAATACTGCCGCACAGGTGTCGAAGGCCTCTACGCCATCGGCGATATCGCTGGCGCGCCGTGGCTTGCGCATAAAGCCTCCCATGAGGGCGTCATGGTCGCCGAACTGATCGCAGGCCAGAAGCCCCACGCCGTGCGCCCCGAAAGCATTGCAGGCTGCACATATTGCCACCCGCAGGTGGCCTCCGTGGGCTATAGCGAGGCCAAAGCCAAAGAGCTTGGCTATGATGTCAAAGTCGGCCGCTTCCCCTTTGTCGGCAACGGCAAGGCGATCGCGCTTGGCGAGCCTGAAGGCATGGTCAAAACCGTGTTTGACGCGCGCACAGGCGAACTACTCGGCGCACATATGGTGGGCGCCGAAGTCACCGAGCTGATCCAAGGCTATGTTGTTGGCCGCCAGCTTGAGACAACCGAAGAAGACCTCATGCAAACGGTCTTCCCACATCCCACACTTTCTGAAATGATGCATGAAAGCGTGCTCGACGCATACGGGCGCGCCATTCATTTTTAAAGGTATGTTTCATGGTGTCTCTCAATCGCGTGGTGATGAACAAATCTTCCGCCGCGTGGTTGAAAGAGCTGCCTCTTGCCAAAATGGAGCTTGCCGAAATATCGGGCAAATGGGGCCAGCGGCTAGAAGCCAAAAGCTATGAGCGCTTCAAATACCCCGAGCACGACATCTGCCTTGGCCCGTTCCGCGACGCCAACGGCAAGACACGCGCCTTTGATCTGATCCTTGCCAATCAGGTCTGGGAGCATCTGGACCGCCCCTTTACCGCGCTCTGCCATGTCCATGATATGCTGCGCGAGGGCGGCTATTTCTGGATCGCGGTGCCGTTTTATCTGCCGTTTCACGCCGCCCCTCAGGATTGCTCGCGCTGGTCGGCGCGCGGGCTGAAGAACCTGCTGATCGAGGCGGGCTTCCCCGAGGCGCAGATCAGGGCTGAAGAGTGGGGCAACCGCGCCGCCGCCGCCCGCAACCTTGAGCCGGACTGGCCGCCTGTCTATGACCCCGCCACAGATGATTTGAGCAATGATCCGAGCTTTCCGATCTGTGCTTGGGCCTTGGCGCGCAAAGCCTGAGAGGGGTTTCGGCTGACGCCGACCCGCTGGGGGCGTGCCCCCAGACACAGACCAAGCTGGGGGCGCTGCCCCCAGACCCCCGGGATATTTGTGGCAAAAAGAAAGGGGGGTGCTTGTCAGCGGGTGATCTGGCCGCCCGCTGCCTGCCAGTGGCCGAGGCCGCCAAGATTGTGCACCTCCCGATAACCAAGCCTGCGCAGGGTCATCACGCCTTGGGCCGAGCGCGCCCCCGTTGCGCAATAAAGCGCTACGGGTGTGTCAGGGCGGAGCGCCTTGTGGCGGGCGCGGTTGCTCGGGTCGGCGGCCTGCGCCAAGCGCCCCAAGGGCAGATGCAGCGCGCCTTGGGCGGCACCCGTGGCGGCCCGCTCTCCCGCTTCGCGCAGATCAATCAGGATCATTTCGCCCGCAGCAATCCGCGCCAGAAGAGGCGTGGCATCGCTGCGCTTCAGGGCTTTGAAAAAGGCAAACATAACAGGCTCCAGACGTCGGGCGGGGAGGGTGTCTGGCCTCTCAATGACATATAAATTCAAGTAATGGAATATAAAAAGAGAAGCCATGGCGCAGCCATTATGATCGGCTTTGGAAAAACTGTCGTAAAGCCTATGCCCGCTGTCTGGCGTGTTCGCTCAATGTTCTCTTTTTGCGGTTGGAAGTTGCCCATAACTTCACTAAACCTGAGCCAAGACACCGTCTGGTTTGAAGAAGGCAGGGGCACAACATGGCCGAACTCAAGTATATCGAAGTGCGCGGCGCGCGTGAGCACAATCTCAAGTCGATTGATGTCGATATCCCGCGCGACCAGCTCGTGGTGATCACGGGCCTCTCTGGCTCTGGCAAATCCTCGCTGGCCTTTGACACGATCTATGCCGAGGGCCAGCGCCGCTATGTCGAGAGCCTCTCGGCCTACGCGCGCCAGTTCCTTGATATGATGGAAAAGCCCGATGTCGACCACATCAGCGGCCTCAGCCCTGCGATTTCCATCGAGCAAAAGACAACGAGCAAAAACCCGCGTTCCACTGTCGGCACCGTCACCGAGATTTATGACTACCTGCGCCTTCTTTTTGCCCGCGCGGGCACGCCGTATTCGCCCGCCACAGGCCTGCCCATTGAGGCGCAACAGGTGCAGGATATGGTAGACCGGATCATGGCGATGGAGGAGGGCACGCGCGGCTACCTTCTTGCCCCAATCATTCGCGACCGCAAGGGCGAGTATAAGAAAGAGTTTCTTGAGCTGCGCAAACAAGGCTTTCAGCGGGTGAAGGTTGACGGCGCGTTTTACGAGCTCGACGAGCCGCCCACGCTCGACAAAAAATTCCGCCATGACATTGACGTTGTGGTCGACCGGATCGTGATCCGCGCAGGCATGGAAACGCGGCTGGCCGACAGTTTGCGCACAGCGCTCGACCTCGCCGATGGCATTGCCATTCTTGAGACAGCCCCACGGGCGGGTTCGGAGGGCAACGCGCCTGAGGGCGAGCCCGAGCGCCACACGTTTTCCGAGAAGTTCGCTTGCCCCGTTTCGGGCTTCACCATCCCCGAAATCGAGCCGCGTCTGTTTTCGTTCAACGCGCCGTTCGGGGCCTGCCCAGATTGTGACGGCCTTGGCGTCGAGCTGTTCTTTGACGAGCAGCTTGTCGTCCCTGACAGCACCCTCAAAATCTATGATGGCGCGCTCGCCCCGTGGCGCAAGGGCAAGTCGCCCTATTTCCTCCAGACGATAGAAGCCATCGCCAAACACTACGAGTTTGACAAAAACACCAAGTGGAAAGACCTCCCCGCCCATGTGCAGCAAGTCTTTCTCTATGGCTCGGGCGAGGAAGAAATCCCCTTCCGCTATGACGAGGGTGGACGTGTCTATCAGGTCAGCCGCGTCTTTGAAGGCGTCATTCCCAATATGGAGCGCCGCTACCGCGAAACCGACAGCAACTGGATCCGCGAAGAATTCGAGCGCTACCAGAACAACCGCCCCTGTGGCACCTGCGAGGGCTACCGTTTGCGCGAAGAGGCGCTTGCGGTCAAAATCGCGGGGGAACACGCGGGGCAGGTTGTCCAGAAGTCGATCCGCGAGGCGCTTGACTGGGTCAATACTGTGCCCGCCAGCCTCAGCGCCCAGAAAAACGAAATCGCCCGCGCGATCCTCAAGGAAATCGGCGAGCGCCTTGGGTTTTTGAACAATGTCGGCCTTGAATATCTCTCGCTTTCCCGCAATTCGGGCACGCTGAGCGGCGGCGAAAGCCAGCGTATCCGCCTCGCGAGCCAGATCGGCTCTGGCCTGCAAGGCGTGCTCTATGTGCTGGATGAGCCAAGCATCGGCCTGCACCAGCGCGACAACGGTCGCCTCCTGACCACGCTCAAAAACCTGCGCGACGCGGGCAACACCGTGATTGTCGTCGAACACGACGAAGAGGCGATCCGCGAGGCCGATTACGTCTTTGACATCGGCCCGGGCGCAGGCGTCCATGGCGGCCAAGTGGTCAGCCACGGCACCCCCGAACACGTCACAAACGACCTCGCCAGCCTCACGGGCCAATACCTTTCAGGCAAGCGCGAAATCGCCATTCCAGCGGAGCGCCGCAAGGGCAACGGCAAGAAAATCAAGGTCGTCAAAGCCACGGGCAACAACCTCAAGACCGTCACAGCCGAGTTCCCGCTCGCCAAGTTTGTCTGCGTCACAGGCGTCTCTGGTGGCGGCAAGTCGACGCTCACAATCGAGACGCTCTTTAAGACTGCCTCCATGCGCCTCAACGGTGCGCGCCAGACGCCTGCGCCCTGTGAAACCATCAAGGGCCTTGAGCATCTGGACAAAGTCATCGACATCGACCAGCGCCCCATCGGCCGCACGCCGCGCTCAAACCCTGCCACCTACACAGGCGCTTTCACGCCCATTCGGGACTGGTTCGCTGGCCTGCCAGAGGCCAAGACCCGCGGCTACAAGCCGGGGCGCTTTTCCTTCAACGTCAAGGGCGGGCGCTGCGAGGCCTGCCAAGGCGACGGTGTCATCAAGATAGAGATGCACTTCTTGCCCGACGTCTATGTCGAATGCGAAACCTGCAAGGGCGCGCGCTACAACCGCGAGACGCTTGAGGTGAAGTTCAAAGGCAAGTCGATCGCCGATGTGCTGGATATGAACGTGGAAGAGGCGCAGGAGTTCTTCAAAGCCGTGCCCTCGATCCGCGAGAAAATGGATGCGCTCATGCGCGTCGGCCTTGGCTATATCAAGGTCGGCCAGCAGGCGACAACGCTCTCAGGCGGCGAGGCGCAGCGCGTCAAGCTCTCCAAAGAGCTGGCCAAGCGCTCCACAGGCCGCACGCTCTATATCTTGGATGAGCCGACAACAGGCCTGCATTTTGAAGATGTGCGCAAGCTCCTTGAGGTGCTGCAAGAGCTGGTCGACGGCGGCAACACCGTGATCGTGATTGAACACAACCTAGATGTGGTCAAAACCGCCGACTGGATCATTGATATCGGCCCCGAAGGCGGCGACGGCGGCGGCGAGATCGTCGCGGTTGGCACGCCCGAAGAGGTCGCAGAGGCGCCGCGCAGCCACACAGGGCATTATCTCAAAGAAATGCTGACGCCCAAGCGCGCCGCCAAAAGCCCGTAAAGGAGAGGGGGCGGCCAAGCGCCGCCCTCGCTTTATTTCTTCATAGGGCAGGTGTTAAACCCGAAGACCTTATAAAGCAGGCAAGAGCTCATCAGCCCTGTGGCCAGCGGGACGATCCCGATCAGATAGAGCCAGTTGTAGCCATTGGCCGAATTGAGGAAAAATCCGAGGATCAGCGCCGCACCAATGACGATGCGCAGGATGCGGTCTAGGCCGCCAACATTTTTGGTCATAACAGTCTCCTAATTTAACATTCCACTAACCCTATGTGTAAGCCGTAATCCTGCCCTCGCAAAGCGTTAATCTTGTGACAGAGGCAGAGGCGGCAGGGCAACGCACGCTTCATTAGCTAATTTTTGCTTAACAGGGCTGGTGCTGGGGGGGTGCACGCATGGTGCACGCCCGGTGCACGCTTATCACCCCCCTAGAATCAGCGGGCTACAGCGGCGTTAACCAAGCGGTGCGCAGCCGTAAGATTTGAGAAATCTGTTGCGCGCCAGAGTGTTGTTTGTTTTATTTTTTCAATAAATAACATGACATTAATCGTCACTCTTCATGTTATTCATGCCCGCCGCGCGCAGGCCTCACAAAAGCCTAACCGCGCCGCGCCAAACTTCTCAGCCCCGACCACGCCCCTCAAACCGAGGCAACATCGCCGAGAAATCCATCCCAAGGCCGTTTTCATGCTCTACAAACTGCTCATAAAGCGCCATCGCCGCTTGCCCCAAGGGCGTATCCGCATCCGCAGACTCCGCCGCTTGTTGCGACAGGCGCAGATCTTTCAGCATCAATTCTGCCGCAAATCCGGGCTTATAGCCGTTATCGGCGGGGCTTTGGGGCCCGACGCCGGGGGCAGGGCAATAGGCGTTCATCGTCCAGGAGTAGCCCGAAGAGGTGCTCACCACATCAAACATCCGCTCACGGTCCAACCCCAGCTTGTCGGCCAAAGCAAAGGCCTCACAGGTGGCAATCATGGTCACACCAAGGATCATATTGTTGCAAATCTTGGCGGCTTGGCCTGCGCCCGCGTCGCCACAATGCACGGCTTTCTGGCCCATAATGTCAAAGAGCGGCGCAGCCTTGGCAAAGCCTGCCTCGGTCCCGCCAGCCATAAAGGTCAGCGTGCCGGCTGTGGCCCCGCCGACGCCGCCCGAGACGGGCGCATCCACAAACATAAGGCCCGCAGCCTCCGCCTCGGCCGCCACCGCGCGGGCGCTGTCGACATCCACGGTCGAGCAGTCCACCAAGACGGCGCCTTTGCCCATGGCAGGCAGCACATCCGCCGCCACAGCCCGCAAAATAGCGCCATTGGGCAACATGGTGATCACCACGTCCTGCCCTGTGGCCGCCTCGGCTGCGCTCGTGGCAAGGCTGACGCCCTCCACAGCCACATCGGCCATGTCAAATCCTGTGACACTATGGCCCGCTTTGGCCAGATTGGCCGCCATTGGCGCGCCCATATTGCCAAGTCCGATAAATCCGATGTTCATGAGGCTCTCTCCTTATGGGAATGTCAGCTCCAGCGCGCCGAGCGGGGCCAGCATGGCCTCCGCAGCGCTCTGGTCAATGGTCTCTGCCGCGTGTTTCCAGCGGGGGCTGCGGTCTTTGTCGATAATAGCGGCGCGAATCCCTTCCAGAAAGTCGCCATGCTCCATGGCCCGCGCGGTAAAGCGATATTCGAGCGTGAGCGCCGCGCGGATGTCGCGGTTGCCCCGAAGCTGCGCCATCATCATGAGCGTTGCCGCCATAGCGAGCGGCGCGCCGCGCAGAACGGCTTTCAGCGTGTCTTTGCCAAACGTGGTGTCACTCGCTGCCAGTGCGGCGACAATCTCGGGCAGGGTCTTGCCCTCAAACACCGCGCTGATGCTCTCTTGATGGCGCTCCAGCTGGCCCTCGGGGGGCGTGTCTGCGGCGGCCTCAAGCAGGCCCAGATTAGCCCCGTTTTCCAGCGCCAAGATCAGCTCTTTCCACTTTAACTCAGATATGTAAGTATCTGCAAATCCAGCATAAATTGCATCACTCGCATTCATGCGTGCCCCCGCAAGGCCAAGATAGGCCCCGCTGGCTCCGGGCGCGTTGGCAAGGATCATCGAGCCGCCCACATCGGGCACAAGCCCGATGCCGCATTCGGGCATAGCGACTTGCGAGCTTTCGCCAACAATACGGTGGGAGCCATGGCACCCCACGCCCATACCGCCGCCCATGGTAAAGCCTTGCAGGAAGGAAATCACAGGCTTGGGGTAGTCATGAAGCGCCGCATTCATGCGGTATTCGTCGCGCCAGAAGGTCTGCCCAAAGGCAAAGTCGCCGCTTTTGCCGGTCTCGTAAAGCTGGGCAATATCGCCCCCCGCCGAGAAGGCTTTTTCGCCCTCGGCGTCAATGATGACACGCGTCACAGAGGCGTCCTCGCGCCACGCGTCAAGCGCTGCGTGAATGGCCGTAACCATCTGATATGTCACAGCATTCAACGCCTTGGGGCGGGTCAGCGTGATCCGCCCCGCACAGCCCGTAACCCTGACAGAAATATCGCTCATGCGGCGTCAGCAATCATCTGGCGGGAGATGATTAGGCGCATGATTTCATTGGTGCCTTCAAGGATCTGGTGGACCCGCAAGTCCCGCACGATCTTCTCGATTCCGTAGTCCGCAAGATAGCCATAGCCGCCATGAAGTTGCAGGCAGCCATTGGCCACATCAAAGGCCACATCCGTCACCATAAGCTTGGCCATAGCGCAGAATTTGGTGGCATCATGCGCGCCCGTGTCGAGCTTCCACGCCGCTTGGCGCAAGAAAATCCGCGAGGCTTGCAGCTTGGTTTCAAACTCCGCAAGGCGGAACTGAAGCGCTTGGAACTGGTTGATTGATTTGCCAAAAGCCTTGCGCTCGTTCATATATTGCATCGTCAAATCGAGCGCATTTTGTGCCCCGCCAAGGGCCGAGGCCGCAATGTTGAGCCGCCCGCCGTCAAGCCCCGCCATCGCATAGGCAAAGCCTTGGCCTTCGTCTCCGATCAGATTGTCATGTGGCACGGTGCAGTCATCAAACTGCACCTGCGCCGTGGGTTGTGCGCGCCAGCCCATCTTGTCTTCAAGCGCCCCAAAGCTAAGGCCCGCAGCGCCGTCTTCCACCACAACCGTCGAGATTCCCTTCGGCCCGTCCTCGCCCGTGCGCACCATGGTGACATAAGCGTCAGAATAGCCACCACCCGAAATAAAAGCCTTTGTTCCGTTGAGCTTATAGCCCTCGTTGGTCTTTTCAGCGCGGGTCTTGAGCGCGGCGGCATCAGAGCCAGAGCCAGGCTCCGTCAGGCAATAGGAGAAGACTTTTTCCATGCTGCACAGGGCAGGGAGCCATTTGGCCTTGGTCTCGTCCGAGCCGAATTTATCAATCATTCCGCCGCACATATTGTGGATCGACAAAAACGATCCAACCGCAGGGCAGGCCATTGCCAGCGCCTCAAAAACCAGTGTCGCATCCAGCCGTGAGAGGCCCGAGCCGCCACTTTCTTCGCGCACATACAGACCGCCAAAGCCAAGCTCGGCCAGCTTGGGCCAAAGCTCTTTCGGGATCGTGCCGGCCTTTTCCCACTCCATAGCAAAGGGGGCGATATGCTCGGCGCCAAAGCCCTTCGCCATATCAAAGATAAGCGTTTGCTCTTCACTCAATGCAAAGTCCATGACGGTCTCCTCCCAAGGCCTGATCTTATGTGCGAATTGAACACTCGTTTAATTCAAAAATCTTACAGGAGTTTTGCAGAGCTTCAAGGCGACTATTCAACACGGATTTTGCCGCGCATCCCGCCATGCCATCGGCAGATATAGGGAAACTCGCCTTTGCTCTCAAAGGTGATGGTCGCGGATTTGCCTTTGCGCAAATTCCCTGTGTCCCAACTGTCGTCTTTTGCGGTGGCCGTATGCTCCGTAGCATCACGGTTTTCAAAAACAACACTGTCACCTGCCTTGATAACAAGGGTATTTGGCGAAAACTGCATCGATTGAATGCGCACTTTATGTTGTGCGGCTTCGGCACGGTTCGGTTGCAAAATAGACAAGAGCGGCAGGGCGAGGGCGGTGCAAAGAAGGTGGCGTCGCGTGGTCATGGGCTGTCTCCTAAAGCGGTGGGCAGGTTTGCCTGACACAACTCTATCAGAGGCAGAGCCTATCCTGAAAGCTCCGTCTTGATCCATGATTTTGCATCCTCAAGATTGTCAAAGATCGCGGCTCTGGCCCAATCAGACTGTTCTGTCAGGTTTTCAAAGATCCGGCTCATCCCAAAGGACACTTCATCCGGCGCAATAATCGCGACACGCATGATTTCGCCAGCCTGAGCATAGCTGCTGCCATACATTGAAAACAGGGCATAGATTTCGGAAAAGCCTATGTCGCTGCTGTCAAATTCGCGAATATCCGCGATGTGTGGCCGCGTGAGCGAGAACGAGGGGTCGAGACGATAGCGCTGAAACATATTGCTGATGTCGGATAGGCCAACGCGCCCGGAGTATCGCGCCAAGACTGCCGCCGGCTCATCAATGATCTCATAGGTTACGGGCATGGGGTGTCCAAAACGAACGCACAAAAAAAGCGACCCTCAACAACAAGGGTCGCTTTCTACCATGACGTTAGTTGGGTGATTAGTCCATAGGCTTAAAGTTGAATTCACCACCATTCTTGATGCCTGACGGCCAACGCGAGGTCACCGTCTTTGTGCGCGTGTAAAACTTGAACGCATCTGGCCCGTGCTGGTTCAAATCGCCAAAGACAGATTTCTTCCAGCCCCCGAAGGTGTGGTAGGCCAGTGGCACAGGAATGGGCACGTTGATGCCGATCATGCCGACATTGATGCGGTTGGCAAAGTCGCGCGCCGCATCACCATCGCGGGTGAAAATGGCCGTTCCGTTGCCGTATTCATGATCCATAGCAAGCTTGAGCGCTTCCTCATAAGAGCCTGCGCGCACAGTGCTCAGCACAGGACCGAAGATCTCTTTTTTATAGATGTCCATGTCAGGTGTGACGCGATCAAACAGATGTGGCCCAACGAAGAACCCGTCTTCATAACCCTGCAAAGCAAAGTCACGCCCGTCCACAACAAGCTCGGCACCTTGATCGACACCTGTTTGAACAAGGTTGAGGATATTCTGTTTTGCAGCCGCAGTGACAACGGGGCCATAATCCACATCATCGCCCGAGGTGTATGGGCCGACTTTGAGCTTTTCGATCCGTGGCACAAGCTTTTCGATCAGCTTGTCGGCTGTCTCTTCGCCCACAGGCACGGCCACAGAAATCGCCATGCAGCGTTCGCCTGCCGCGCCAAAGCCCGCGCCAATCAGCGCATCGGCGGCTTGGTCAAGGTCGGCATCAGGCATGATGATCATGTGGTTTTTCGCACCACCAAAGCACTGGACACGCTTGCCTTGCGAGCAGCCTGTTCCGTAGATATATTCGGCAATCGGCGTGGAGCCAACAAACCCGACAGACTGGATTGTCTCGTCATAAAGGATCGCGTCAACCGCTTCCTTATCGCCGTTTACGACTTGCAGAATGCCCTTGGGCAAGCCCGCTTCTTCCATCAGTTCGGCGAGCATCAGAGGAACCGACGGGTCGCGCTCGGACGGCTTGAGAATAAACGCATTGCCGCAGGCGAGGGCGGGGCCAAACATCCACATGGGGATCATGGCAGGGAAGTTGAACGGGGTGATCCCGGCAGTCACACCAAGCGCCTGGCGCATGGAATACATATCGATCCCGGGGCCTGCGCCGTCGGTATAATCGCCTTTGAGAAGCTCGGGTGCGCCAATGCAATACTCGATGACTTCAAGGCCGCGCTGCACATCGCCCTTGGCATCAGGAAACGTCTTGCCATGCTCACGGCTCAGCGCTTCGGCAAGTTTGTCCATGTCGCGGTTGAGCAGATCAACGTATTTCATCATTACGCGCGCCCGACGCTGCGGGTTGGTCGCGGCCCAAGCGGGTTGGGCGGCGGCGGCAATGGCGACGGCCTTTGCCATCTCTTCCTTAGAGGCCAGCGGAACGCGTGCCTGAACTTCGCCAGTGGCAGGGTTGAAAACGTCGGCAAAACGGCCTGATGTGCCTTTGACGTGCTCGCCGCCAATATAATGTGTAAGTTCTTGCATCTTATCCTCCAGTCAGATTTCCACGCTATTCTAGCCTTGCAATATTGTATGTAAAAGAGGCAGGTTCACACGGCGCAATTTGCGTTTTTGCAAGACTGGGGCGGGGCCATACCAAATGACACCAAATTGGGATGATATGCGCAGCTTTCTGGCTGTGGCGCGGGCCGAAACCCTCTCTGGCGCTGCGGCCTTGCTCAAAGCAGACCCCGCAACAGTGGGCCGGCGCGTGGCGCGGCTTGAAGAGGCGCTGGATGAGGTTTTGTTTGCAAAGTCTCCGCAGGGCTATCGTCTGACGGCTCAAGGCCAGAAGCTCTTGTCTCATGCTGTCCGTCTTGAACAAACCATGTTGGACGCACGAGAAGACCTTGGCGGGCAGGGCGCAGACCTTTCGGGGCAGATCCGCATTGGCGCGCCAGACGGCTGCGCCAATTTCTTATTGCCTCAAGTCTGTGCTGCCATAACCGCTGAAAACCCTGAGCTTGATATCCAGATTGTGGCGTTGCCACGGATTTTCAATCTCTCCAAGCGCGAGGCCGATATGGCCATAACGGTGAGCCGTCCCGAGGCGGGGCGGCTCCTAGTGCAAAAGCTGGTGGATTATAAGCTCCATTTGGCCGCCGCCGAAGACTACCTCGCCCAACACCCCGAAATTCTGAATATGGCGGCCCTCAGCCATCACCGTTTTGTCGGCTATATCCCCGATATGATTTTTGACAAAGAGCTGGATTATCTGAGCGGAACACCGTTTGAGCGCGTGACCCTCGCGTCAAATTCGGCGGCGGTGCAGCTGAACATCCTGCGACAAGGCGGGGGGGTTGGTGTTGTGCATGATTTTGCGCTGCCCGCCGCCCCGAACCTGCGTAAGATCTTGCCTCAAGCCTTTAGCCTGAAGCGAAGCTTTTATCTGATCCGCCACGAAGATGACCGCCGTGTCGCTCGGCTTGCCCGTTTTGCCGACCGTTTGAGCGAAGGTGTGCGCGAAGAGATGCTACGGTTGACGGCGATCGCTTGACAGAGCGGCCTTTGGTGTCGCAACCTGAGAAAAAAGGAGACTGCCCATGCTCGTGCAACAGATCCTCAAGTCAAAGGGCGACGGCCCTGTGATTACGATTAAAGCCACAACCTCGATATCGGAGGCCGCCCATGTGCTGGCCGAGCGCAGGATTGGTGGCTTGATCGTCTCGGACGATGGCAAGAGCGTTGAAGGGATTTTATCCGAACGCGATATCGTGCGCAGCCTTGCTTTGCGCGGCGCTGTTTGCCTTGACGAGACCGTGGGTGATTTGATGACACGCAATCCGGTCTGTTGCAGCAAAGAGGAAACAACAGATTCCGTTTTGCAAAAAATGACCAATGGCCGCTTTCGCCATATGCCCGTCACAGAAGACGGCGTCCTCGTCGGGATCATCACCATTGGGGACGCAGTTAAAGCGCGCCTTGAAGAACTCTCAATGGAAAAAGAAGCCCTTCAAGGCATGATTATGGGGCATTAAGCGCAGCCACACTGTCGCGGTCTTGCAATTTCTGCTTCAATATCGCATTCCAGCGAAAGAATCTTACGCAGCCAATAGCAAGAGGCTCCTATGCGCATCGGTCTATACCCCGGAACTTTTGACCCTGTCACTTTGGGCCACCTTGATATCATCAAGCGCGGCGCGGCTCTTGTGGACCGTCTGGTGATTGGCGTTGCGATCAACCGCGACAAAGGCCCGCTCTTCTCGCTGGAGGAACGTGTCGAAATGATCGAGGCCGAATGTGCCGAGCTGTCGCGCAAGACCGGAACAGAGATTGTCGTTCACCCTTTTGAAAACCTGCTGATCGACTGCGCCAAAGATGTCGGGGCGCAGATCATTGTCAGAGGTTTGCGGGCGGTGGCGGATTTTGAATATGAATATCAGATGGTGGGGATGAACCGCTCTTTGGACGATTCTGTTGAAACCGTGTTCCTCATGGCCGAGGCGCGTCATCAGGCGATTGCCTCCAAGCTGGTAAAAGAGATTGCCCGTCTGGATGGGGATATTTCAAAGTTCGTTCCCCCGCTTGTGCGTGAGAAAGTTTTGTCGCGCATGGGCAAGATATAAGGCCGCATTTTTCAGCGCCAAAACGCCAGCCATTCAATCAGCTCGGCCATTTTGCGAAGGAGAAAGACAGTCCCGTCCCAGCCGAAAAAGAACATATCAAGGCACAGCAACGCAACAATCACGAGAGCCAAGACGATCGAGATTTGTGAGTTCATTCTATACCATCCACATCAAAACCAGAACTATGTCAGAGGATATGCCTGACAAGGGCATTTTGCGCAAGAATACTTGAAGCCTCTCCTCAGAAGCAAACGCGCCAAGCCCATTGAGCTTGACGCGTCTTTTCATATCATTCTGGCCTGAGCCTATAGTGGAGAGGTTTAGCGGAGCTTAAAGGCGGCCCATCATTGCGGCCACATCGGCCATACGGCAGCTAAAGCCCCATTCGTTATCATACCATGCCAGAACCCGCACAAGGCGCCCGCCGACAACTTTGGTCTGTGCGGGTGCAAAAATCGAGCTTTCTTCCGTGTGGTTGAAGTCGGTCGAAACAAGCGGGGCCTCTTCATATCCGAGGACGCCCTTCATCGGGCCTTCGGCAGCGGCACGCACAATTTCATTGATCTCAGCCGCCGTGACAGACTTGCTGGCGGTAAACGTCAGATCGACCGCGCTCACATTGGGGGTGGGCACTCGGATCGCCGAGCCGTCGAGTTTGCCCGCAAGCTCTGGAAGCACTTCGCCAAGAGCTTTCGCCGCGCCTGTTGAGGTCGGGATCATGCTCATCGCTGCGGCGCGCGCGCGGTAAAGGTCTTTGTGGCGGCGGTCCAGCGTCGGCTGATCCCCTGTATAGGCGTGGATCGTTGTCATGATCCCGCTCTCGATGCCAACAGCGTCGTTGAGCACTTTGGCGACAGGGGCAAGGCAGTTTGTCGTGCAGGAACCGTTTGAAATCATCGTATGCGAAGCCTCAAGCGCCTCGTTGTTCACACCATAAACAATCGTGCGGTCAACGTTTTTTCCGGGGGCCGACAGCAAGACCTTCTTTGCGCCGCGCGCGAGGTGGGCTTTGGCTTTTTCGCCATCATTAAAGTTGCCGGTGCATTCCATCACAACATCTACACCCGACCAGTCAAGCTCTTCCATGTTGTAAGTGGAGAACATCTGCATCTCGCCTGCGCCGAGGTCCATCATACCATCGCCGATTTTGACCTCATTGGGAAAGCGGCCATGCACGCTGTCGTATTTGATCAGATGCGCGGCTGTTTCGAGCGGGCCAGTGGCATTGACTTTCACCACACGAACATCATCGCGTCCTGATGCTGCAATATGTGAAAGTGTGCAGCGGCCAATGCGGCCAAACCCGTTGATGCCTACGGTGATGGTCATGTTCTCTCTCCTTGCGCGTCTGTTTCCGCTGGTCTTAACGGGGCTGAGAGCAAGCGGAAAGGGGCGCTGAGAGGATTTTTGCCAGTGTTAGCGATAAACCTCTGGTGCAGGGCTTCGTCTCCCAAGGTGATTGCGCTAACGTCCCGAAAATGGCAAGAGGCCATCCTCAAACGAAGGAGTGTTCAATGAGTGGTTTGTTAGCGTTGCTAGACGATGTGGCCGCGATTGCGAAGGTGGCGGCTGCCTCCGTAGATGATGTGATGGCTCAAGCCACCAAAGCCGGCGCAAAAGCGGCAGGCGCAGTCATTGATGATGCCGCCGTCACCCCTAAATATGTCCACGGGTTTTCGGCCGAGCGTGAGTTGCCTATTATTTGGCGCATTGCCCGTGGGTCTATGATCAACAAGCTGGTTTTCCTTTTGCCCGCAGGTTTGGCGCTTAGCAATTTTGCGCCTTGGGCTATTCCTCCCCTCCTGATGATGGGGGGCGCATATCTTTGTTTTGAGGGGGCGGAGAAAATTGCGCACAGTTTAGGGCTCGTCGAGCATCATCACTCTGATGCTGAAGAAAGCCATGATGACCCCGCACATCTTGAAGAAGAGCGCGCAAAAGGCGCGATCAAGACGGATTTCATTCTCTCTGCGGAAATTATGACAATCGCTTTGGCCGCGATTCCCAGTAGCACCTTTTGGATGGAAGCCTTTACGCTGGCGGCTGTGGCGGTGATGATCACAGTTGCGGTCTATGGCTCGGTCGCCCTGATCGTCAAAGCAGACGATGTCGGGCTATTCATGGCAAATCGTGGTCGTTTCAGTCTCACACGCCGTTTAGGCGAGGGGATCGTGAAAGTGATGCCAAAGTTTCTATGGCTGCTCACAGTCATTGGAACGGCGGCTATGCTCTGGGTTGGAGGCTCAATCATTGTGCACGCTTTGCACGAGCTTGGAGTGCATGGCCCCTATGAGGCCATTAAAGGCTTGGCGAGCGCGCTTGCCTCAGCTGTTGGCGGACCAGTTGATGCTCTGAAATGGCTGTTTACGGCAACGATTGATGGGATTTTGGGGCTTTTATTGGGGCTGATACTCATCCCGATTGGATTGAAGGTTGTGACGCCTCTCTGGCAAGCTCTATTTCGCAAGAAGATGAAAAGCTAAGGGAAAGACGCTTTAAACGCACTTCAAAATTGCGATGTGTCAAGGCGAGTAGGCTCGCGATTGGCTAGGATATCTTCACGTTGAGTCGTCTCATGGAGGATAGAATGTCATCAGAACCCAAACCGAAAAATGCGAGTGATCCTGCCTCTCTTTCAGTGGCGAGCGGTACGACGACGCTGCCGCCTGCCAGTGGAACACCGAATGTCGCACCAGCAAGTGGAACGCCTGAAACACCGCCAAAGCCCAAGCCGAAACCCAAGAAGGAAGATCAGAGTCAATGGGGGCCAACTTGGGGTTGGGGCTGGGATGACGAGGACGAAAGCAAAGAGTAGCCATAAAAACGAAAAAGGGCGGGAATAATCCCGCCCTTGCCGTTCATAACCTAAATTTAGAAGCTTAGAGTAAGGCTTTCACACTTTCAGCAACAGCCTTCGCCGTAATCCCGAACTTCTCATAAAGCACCTCTGCTGGCGCTGAGGCGCCAAAGCCGTCCATCCCGACAAAATCGGCTTTGATGGCCTTGCCACGCTCGCCTGTGAGCCAGCGGTCCCAGCCCATCCGCGCGCCCGCCTCGACTGCGACGCGCACAGGACCAGCCGGAAGCACTTTGCGGCGATAGGCCTCGTCTTGCGCTTCAAAAAGCTCCCAGCACGGCATAGAAACCACACGCGTGCCAATGCCTTCCGCTTCCAGTTGCGCACGGGCCTCCATCGCCACGGAGACTTCAGAGCCAGTTGCCAAAAGAATGGCTTGGCGCTTGCCCGTTGCCTCCGCCAGAACGTAGGCCCCTTGGGCGCTCATGTTCTTCAGTTTATGCTCGGTGCGCAAGGTCGGGAGGCCTTGGCGGGTCAAAGCCAGCACAGAGGGCGTGTCTTTGCTCGTCAATGCGATTTCCCAAGCCTCGGCTGTTTCCACTGTGTCACACGGGCGGAAGGTGTAGCTGTTGGGCGTGGCGCGACAGATCGCCAGATGCTCGACAGGCTGGTGTGTCGGGCCGTCTTCGCCCACGCCGATACTGTCGTGAGTCATGACGAAAACTGTCGGAATTTTCATCAACGACGCGAGGCGCATGGACGGGCGGGCATAGTCTGTGAAGGTGAAGAAGGTGCCGCCATAAGCGCGCGCGCCACCGTGCAGCACCATGCCGTTCATAGCCGCCGCCATACCGTGCTCGCGGATGCCGTAGTAAATATAGCGGCCTTTGCGATTGTCGATATCATGCGTGCCCAAATCACCTGTTTTGGTGTTGTTTGAGCCCGTCAGATCGGCTGAGCCGCCAACGGTTTCTGGCATAATCGGGTTGATCACTTCCAGAACCATTTCCGAGCTCTTGCGCGTTGCAACTTTCGGTGCCGTTTCTGAAATTTGCTTTTTCAGGGCTTTAATTGTGGCTGACAGCTTCTTGGGAGCCTCAAGTGCGAGCGCGCGGGTGAAGTCTTCCTGCTTACGCCCTGAAAGGGTGGCAAAACGCTTTTCCCAAGCCGCGCGTTCGGTTGCGCCGCGCGCGCCGATCTTTTCCCACTGTGTCTTAATATCAGAAGGAACTTCAAACGGGCCATAGCTCCAACCGTAGCCTTCTTTGGCTGCGGAAAGCTGGGCTGCATCCGTCAATGCGCCGTGGCCCTTGGATGTATCCTGTGCTGCGTGCCCAAGCGCTATATGGGTTTTGCAGGCAATCATGGAGGGCTTTGACGTTGTTTTCGCTTTTGTGATTGCGGCATCAATGGCGATCGGGTCGTGACCGTCGATTTCTATGACGTGCCAGCCCGCAGCCTTGAAGCGCTGTGGTTGGTTGGTGCGGTCTGAGAGTTCGACGGTGCCGTCGATGGTGATGTTGTTGTTGTCCCAGAACACAATCAGCTTGCCGAGACGCTGACGGCCCGCAAGCGTAATGGCTTCTTGGCTGATGCCTTCCATGAGGCAGCCGTCACCCGCGATCACATATGTATAGTGGTCGACCACTTTGCGCCCGTAGCGCGCCCGCTGGATTTCTTCCGCAAGAGCGAAGCCAACCGCGTTGGCAATGCCTTGGCCGAGGGGGCCTGTGGTTGTTTCAATGCCTTTTGCGTGGCCATATTCGGGGTGGCCGGCTGTGATTGCGCCCCATTGGCGGAAGTTTTTGACTTGCTCAAGCGTCATATCCTCATAGCCTGTGAGGTGCAGCAGAGAATACAGCAGCATGGAGCCGTGGCCTGCTGACAGGATGAAACGGTCGCGATCAGGCCAGTCGGGGGCCTTTGCGTCAAACTTCAGGTGCTTTTCGTAAAGAACCGTTGCAACATCAGCCATACCCATAGGCATTCCTGAGTGTCCAGAATTGGCGGCGGCAACAGCATCAAGTGTCAGTGCACGAATGGCGGCAGCGCGCATCCAGTGCTCGGGGTTGGCAGCGCGAAGGGCAGCAATATCCAAGACTTTGTCCTCATCTTTGGCAATAGGTTTCTGAGAGGTCTTTAACAGCCTCTCGCGCGGAGGCAAATGTGGTTTTCCTCTCAAGGGTGCAAAAGGCAAAAATATGGCCTAAACTTTTCCCAAGCCATGGCAAAGAATGGCCGTTTGATTCGCGTGAGCGAAACAGAATGCGAAACAGGCACGGGTATTGAGGAAGTGCAGATGGGTAACATTGAAGAGCTTGAACGCCGGATCACCGCAGCGCTAGACCGCATCGGCAAGCACGTAGACGATCTGGGCGACGTTTCTGCTGCGGGGGGCGACCCTGAGGAGATATCTCAGTTACGTTCGGCCCTTGAAGAGGAAAAGCTGGTCAGCAGCCAGCTTGAGGAGCGCAACAAGAAGTTGCGCGAGAAATATGAGGATGCCCGCGCGAGGCTTGAAGCCGAGCTGGAAGCACAACGTATGGCGACAGCGAAACTCGATATGGAAATGCAGCGAATGCGCGCCGCCAACGCGCAACTGCGCAGCTCGAACGCGGATCTGAGAGCGGCCAATGAAAAGGGTGTTGGTGAGCCTCATCTCATTAATAAAGCTATGCTGGCCGAACTCGAAGGGCTGCGTGCAGAACACGCTGTTGAGAAAGCTGAGGTCGCCGCGATTGCAGAGACGATTGGTCTGGCCCTGAATGGCCAGCTGCCACAGCTTGAGGAGACGTCGTAATGCCGGAAGTAAAGATCGAGATTGGCGGACGTGTGTTTGAAGTCGCTTGCCAAGAAGGAGAGGAACACTACCTCCACAGTGCGGCTGCAATGTTGGATATCGAAGCGAGCACCCTGACAAGCCAGATCGGGCGCTTGCCCGAGCCACGTATGCTATTGATGGCAGGGTTGATGCTTGCGGACAAAACCGCAGGTGTCGAGGACAAGCTCAAGACCCGTGATGCAAGGATCGCGGAACTGGAGGGCGAGCTTGCACGGATGAGTGCTATGCCAAAGCCTGAACCCGAACGGATCGAAGTTCCCGTCGTGCCAGGGTCTGTCACAGACAGCCTTGCAGAGCTGGCAGCGCGTGCTGAATCTATTGCTGGAGCGCTCGAAGAGCGCCGTGGCGAGGAAACTTTAGGCGGCTGACATTTTCTTGCCGATTGAGTATGGACAAGCAGAGCAGATGCCGATTATAGAAGCGCTCGGTCCGGGGCGTAGCGCAGCCTGGTAGCGCACCTGTTTTGGGTACAGGGGGTCGTAAGTTCGAATCTTACCGTCCCGACCATTTAAAAAAACCGGCCTCCAAGATGTATCACTACATCTTGGAGGCCGGTTTTTTTTTGGAGGTTGGTTTGCTGGTTTTCACCCTCAGTGGTCCTGACGCGGAGAGTGCTTTGCGAGGGATGGATCATTGTTCATTTGATAGAATCAGTCGACGCGATCGGACATTCCAAGCTCTCAAGCGCGCCCTAAGGTAAAGGAAGTGTAACCGATCGATTATTTTTGCAAAAGTTAAGGATGATCTGGTTTGATGAACAACGACGGTGGATAAAATCGTTCTATTTTTAAATCGCTTCCTGAAGCAATTCTCATAACCCCACTAAAAGAAAAGGCTTTCGGTGATTTCTCTGCTTTGGCTTATCCACAATCTTTTAGGACGAGGGCGGTGGATGAATCAGTGAAGAGATTGAGGGGCTTTCGATTGTTTCGACCGTCAACCTTAAATTGAATAATTTTGCTAAAAGTTTCCGTTGACCTGCCCCCGTCAAATACGCCAGATAGTGTCAGTCAGACAAAAGGCCACAACATATAGGGGTCAGACGTCGGGCAGGGACAGGTAAAAGTTTTAGACATATCGCTCTTAAGAGCGCGGTTTTTGTGTGGCTGCCATGAATTTTGGTCGCACTCCGCAGCTCTGTGTGCGGCCTTTCCGAATTCGACATCAGCGTGACCTGAGTATTCTGGTTAGCTGGGCAAGATGTATTGAACCAAAGTCACGAGGGGCTAGGCAGAGCTATGAAAATCGACAGAAAATTCACTGAGGCAGGTAAAGACGCATATGCAGACGTAGAGTTTGTAAAAACGGTCTCAGAGATCCGCAATCCAGACGGCACAATCGTTTTCAAATTGGACGATGTGGAAGTGCCTAAGACTTGGAGTCAGGTGGCTTCGGATGTGATTGCTCAGAAGTATTTTCGTAAGGCTGGTGTGCCCACGGCTTTGAAGAAGGTTAAGGAAAAGAACGTTCCAGAATTTCTCTGGCGTTCGGTGCCTGATTCGGACACGACAGAGAAGACCGGTGAGATTTCGGCCAAGCAGGTGTTTGACCGTCTTGCAGGCGCTTGGGCCTATTGGGGCTGGAAGGGTGGCTACTTCTCAACAGAAGAAGACGCGCGCGCCTATTATGACGAGATGCGCCATATGCTGGCCACGCAGCGCGCCGCGCCAAACTCCCCACAGTGGTTCAACACAGGCCTGCACTGGGCCTATGGGATCGACGGGCCGGGGCAGGGCCACTTCTATGTGGATTACCAGTCAGGCGAGCTCACGAAATCAACCTCTGCTTATGAGCATCCGCAGCCACACGCTTGCTTTATCCAATCGGTAAAAGACGATCTCGTCGGCGACGGCGGCATTATGGACCTTTGGGTGCGTGAAGCGCGTCTCTTTAAATACGGTTCGGGCACCGGCACGAACTTCTCCCACCTGCGCGCCTCAAATGAAGCGCTTTCAGGCGGCGGCAAGTCGTCTGGCCTTATGGGCTTCCTCAAGATCGGCGATCGCGCAGCCGGCGCTATCAAATCTGGCGGCACAACGCGCCGCGCGGCCAAGATGGTGATCGTCGATGCAGATCACCCTGATATTGAAGAATATATCAACTGGAAGGTCAAAGAAGAGCAGAAGGTTGCCAGCATTGTGGCCGGCTCCAAGCTGCATGAAGAAAAGCTCAACGAAATCTTCGGTGCCATTCGCTCTTGGGATGGATCAAGCGAAGACTCGGTCGATCCAAAGAAGAACGAGCAGCTGAAAACAGCCATTCGCGGCGCGAAAAAAGTTCATATCCCTGAGACATATGTCAAACGGGTGCTCGACTATGCAAAGCAGGGCTTTGGCAGCATTGAATTCCCCACCTATGACACCGATTGGGATTCAGAAGCCTACGCCTCTGTGTCTGGCCAAAACTCGAACAACTCGATCCGCGTCACCAACGCGTTTCTGAAGGCCGTGGAAAACGATAGCGACTGGGAGCTGATCCGCCGCACGGACGGCTCGGTTGCCAAAACCATCAAGGCCCGCAAGCTCTGGGAAGATGTCGGTCACGCCGCATGGGCCTGTGCGGATCCGGGCATCCAGTTCCACGACACGGTCAACGAGTGGCACACCTGCCCAGAAGATGGCGCGATCCGCGGATCAAACCCCTGTTCGGAATATATGTTCCTTGATGACACGGCGTGTAACCTTGCCTCTATGAACCTCTTGACCTTCCTCAAGGATGGCAAGTTCCAAGCCGAAGACTATATGCACGCCTCGCGGCTTTGGACTGTGACGCTCGAAATTTCGGTTATGATGGCGCAGTTCCCGTCAAAAGAGATTGCACAGCGCTCTTATGACTTCCGCACCTTGGGTCTGGGCTATGCCAATATTGGCGGCCTGCTGATGAACCTTGGTCTTGGCTATGACAGCGACGAAGGCCGCGCGATTGGCGCTGCGCTCACCGCGATCATGACGGGTGTGTCTTATGCGACATCTGCCGAAATGGCGGGCGAGCTGGGGCCATTCCCGGGCTATGAGCGCAACCGCGAGCATATGCTGCGCGTCATTCGCAACCACCGCAACGCCGCCTATGGCGCGACAGACGGCTATGAGAAGCTCGAGATCAAACCAGTTCCGCTGGATCTGAAAAACTGCCCTGACAGCCAGCTTGTCGACTTGTCGATGGCCGTCTGGGACGAAGCGCTCAAACTTGGCGAAAAGAACGGCTTCCGCAACGCGCAGGTCTCTGTGATTGCGCCCACGGGCACCATCGGGCTTGTGATGGATTGTGACACCACAGGGATCGAGCCTGACTTTGCGCTTGTGAAGTTCAAAAAGCTCGCGGGCGGTGGCTATTTCAAGATCATCAACCAGTCGGTGCCTGCTGCGCTTGAAAAGCTTGGCTATGGTTCGGCCCAAATCGAAGAGATTGTGTCTTATGCTGTCGGGCATGGCACACTTGGCAACGCACCGGGCATCAATCACACTTCGCTGATCGGCCACGGCTTTGGCCAGCCAGAGCTCGACAAGATCGAAAACGCGCTCGGCACGGCTTTTGACATCCGCTTTGTCTTCAACCAGTGGACACTGGGCGAAGCCTTCTGCACCGGCACTCTGGGCATTCCTGCCGAGAAGCTCAATGATCCGACGTTTGATATGCTCAAGCACCTTGGCTATGCCCGTGCGGATGTGGACGCGGCAAACGACCACGTTTGCGGCACCATGACGCTGGAGGGCGCGCCGCATCTGGCCGAAGAGCATTACAACGTGTTTGACTGTGCCAACCCCTGCGGCAAGAAGGGCAAGCGCTATCTCTCTGTCACGGCTCACATCTATATGATGGCGGCAGCGCAGAGCTTTATCTCGGGCGCGATCTCCAAGACGATCAATATGCCAAATGATGCGACGATAGAGGACTGTCAGAAAGCCTATGAGCTGTCATGGTCACTTGGGGTCAAAGCCAATGCGCTTTATCGGGACGGCTCCAAGCTGAGCCAGCCTTTGGCCTCTGCCCTTGTGGAAGATGATGACGAGGCGCTCGAAATTCTGGAGAGCGGTTCCAGCCAAGAAAAGGCAGCTGTTCTGGCGCAAAAGATCGTTGAGAAAGTGATCATCAAAGAGATCGTAAAGTCTCACCGTGAGAAAATGCCCGAGCGCCGCAAAGGCTATACGCAGAAGGCGGTTGTGGGTGGTCATAAGGTCTATCTGCGCACTGGCGAATATCAGGACGGCTCGCTTGGCGAAATCTTCATTGATATGCACAAAGAGGGCGCAGGCTTTCGGGCTATGATGAACAACTTCGCAATCGCGGTGTCGGTTGGTCTTCAGTATGGTGTGCCGCTGGAAGAGTTTGTGGACGCCTTCACCTTCACAAAGTTTGAGCCTGCGGGCATGGTTCAGGGCAACGACAGCATCAAGAATGCGACGTCGATCCTTGATTATATCTTCCGCGAGCTGGCTGTGTCTTATCTTGATCGCACCGATCTGGCCCATGTGAAGCCCGAAGGCGCAAGCTTTGATGACTTGGGGCGCGGCGAGGAAGAGGGCGTCAGCAACATTCAGGAGATGAGTGAAGGCTCGGCCTCACGCTCGCTTGAAGTGCTCAAACAGATCAGCTCGACGGGCTATCTGCGCAAGCGTCTGCCGCAAGAGCTTGTTGTGCTTCAGGGCGGGCAGAGCTTTGGCGGGATGGCTATGGCCTCGGGCGATCCTGTGAGCGCGCTGAGCACGCTTGTGCCTGAGACATCGGGGGGCGTTGCGAGCGCCGTGATGAGCGAGAGCCTTGCCACCACGACAAGCACAACGGCAACGGGCATGGATGCGCGCACCAAAGCCAAGATGCAGGGCTATGAAGGCGAAGCCTGTGGCGATTGTGGCAACTACACACTGGTGCGCAACGGCACCTGCATGAAGTGCAACACGTGCGGAGCGACCTCAGGGTGCTCCTGATATCGAAGCATAGCGCTTCACCTTATACGGGGCGGGTGCGCTCGCCCCTGAACGCGTTCGGGCCGCAGGCATAAACTTTGAGCGGTGAATATAAGTGAGCCTGAACGGCGAAACTTGATGGGGGGTCTTTATGGCCCCCCTTTTTTTCTGTGCAGAATCAGACAGTCAGGCGCGAAGACTCGGGCTTGGGGCGCGCAATGGGCACGATGAGATAGAGATCGGCGTGCGCTGTTGCAAGGGGCGCGTCTCGCATAAGCGCCGCTTTGCCAGAGCGGGGCTGTCGCTTGCGCGCCAAATGGCTCAGGCGCTTTTGGGGTGGGCCCATAAGCGCCGAAGCGCCTGTGCGACAGAGGGGTTTTGGCGGCTTTTGGCAGGTCTGGCGCGCGGTGCGTTTTGCCCCTGTTCGGCTTTGAACAATCGCGATTATGTCGCTCTCACCGAGGCTTGTTCCTGCGCGTTTTGACGCGTTCTACCGCAGGGACGGGCACCGAAACCACGCTTGCCCGACGGGTGGGTGTGATGAGCGCGAGTGGCTTTCGCCAAGGCGGCTCGATAACCGAAACGATATGTAAAATGGAGCGACACCTATGAAAAAGACGACACTCACACTTGCAGCGCTTGCGACGCTTCTGACGCCGATGCTGGCGAATGCGGATATGCTGGCGGAGCTGGATACAAACGCTGATGGCGCTGTGACAATTGACGAGCTGCAAGCGGTTTACCCCGATATGTCAGCCGAGGCCTTCTCTGAAATGGACATCAACGACGATGGGTTGCTGGATGCGGACGAGATCACGGCGGCTGAAGAAGCTGGCATGATCAACCAAGACGGCTAAGGTAAGCCGTCGACGTGACGCTGCGCCTGTTCCCCGGATGCGCGGCTTTTATGCACGCATAGAACATAAAGAAAGCCCCTGAAGCCTTTGCTTTGGGGGCTTTTTTCAGACTGATCGTTTGAGCATTCCGAACAGATCGCGGGGATCATCGGGGTCGGCAAGCATATCGAGGGTTTGGAAGAAATCTGTCCCTTGAATGTGGTCTCGCACGTAGCGCAGGGCGGAAAAATCCTCAATTGCGAAGCCGACGCTGTCAAACAAAGTGATTTGTTTGTCGCTGGTGCGGCCCTGTGCTGCGCCTGTGATCACTTGCCAGAGTTCTGTCACGGGGTGGTCCTGCGAGAGCTGCTGGATTTCGCCTTCCACGCGGGTTTGCGGCGGGAATTCGACAAAGATATCAGAGCGATGCAGGATTGCTTCGGCCAGCTCGGTTTTGCCGGGGCAATCTCCGCCGATGGCGTTGATATGGACGCCAGCGCCGATCATGTTGTCGGTGAGGATCGTGGCGCATTGTTTGTCGGCGGTGCAGGTTGTGATGATCTGCGCGCCTTCCATGCTCTCCTCGGCAGATTTACATTTCGTTACCGATACGCCCATACCTTCGAGGTTGCGCGCGGCCTTCTCTGTGGCGGCGGGGTCGATATCATAGAGGCGCACGGCCTCAAGGCCGATGATGGCTTTCATAGCGAGTGTCTGGAACTCGGATTGCGCCCCATTGCCGATCATCGCCATGGTCTTTGCGCCTTTTGGGGCAAGGTGCTTGGCGGCCATGGCCGAGGTTGCGGCGGTGCGCAGGGCGGTGAGCAGGGTCATCTCGCTGAGGAGCGTTGGATAGCCTGTATACACATTCGCGAGCAGGCCAAAGGCGGTGACGGTCTGGAGGCCTTCGGAGGTATTCTTCGGGTGACCATTCACATATTTGAAGCCGTACGCCTCGCCATCGGAGGTCGGCATCAACTCGATCACACCAACCTCGGAATGGCTGGCGACACGGGGCGTTTTGTCAAACAGTTCCCAGCGTTTGAAATCGGCTTCGATCTCGTCAGCAAGCCCGCTCAACATCTTTTCCAAGCCGATATGATGCACAAGATTCATCATGTTTTGAACGGATACAAAGGGAACATAAGCTTTGGAGGACGGGGTTAACATATTAAATTCCTTATGAAAAAGCGCGTGTGGGGCGGTCAAAGACGCGGCGGCCAAGGGCGGATGCGGCCAGATCAACCATCACCTGAGCGGTGCGGCCACGCTCATCGAGAAAGGGGTTTAGCTCGACCAGATCAAGCGAGCTCATCAGGCCTGAATCACTGATCATTTCCATGACAAGATGGGCCTCTCGGATGGTTGCGCCGCCTGGCACTGTTGTGCCGACGGCGGGGGCAAACGAGGGATCGAGAAAGTCCACATCAAGGCTGACGTGGAGCGCGCCTTTGGCCTTTTTGACCATGGCGAGAAAGGCTGAGAGGGGCTTGGCTATGCCTGTTTCGTCGATGCGGCGCATATCATAGGCGTGAATATTGGTGTCTTGCATGGCCTCGCGCTCGGCGGCATCAACAGACCTAAGCCCGAGAATACACACGTTTTCTTCAGGGATCGGGCGCTCGATCTTGGGAAAGCCGCCAAAGCCTTTGCGGCCTGTGACATAGCCTATCGGCGTTCCGTGAAGGTTGCCTGAATCACTCGTTTCGGGGGTGTGGTAGTCGGTATGGGCGTCCAGCCAGAGCAAGAATTGCGGCTGATTCGCCTCTGTGGCGAAGGCGTTGACCCCGCCGACCGAGCCAAGCGAGAGCGCATGATCGCCGCCAAGGAAGATTGGCAGGCCTTTGGCCATGGCGTCTTTGCCCGTGCGCCAGAGGCGGTTGGTCCAGCCAACGGTTTCGTGGTGTTTGTAAATGCGCGCCTCAGGGTCATCGGCGGCGTGTTCGGCGGGCGAGAGATTGCCCCAGTCGCGGACGCGGTAGCCAAGCCCTGTGAGCGCCTCGGAAAGCCCCGCTGTGCGGTAGGCATCCGGCCCCATCAGGCAGCCTTTGCGGCGCTTGCCAGAGTCCATCGGAGCGCCAATGAGAATGATGTCACGCATGGATATGAAGCCTTTTGATCGCTGTGTTTGCAGGAAGATTATGGGCTAAGTGGGATGTGTAATAGCTTTCAAAGTGATCACTGTGGTGATAGCTTGAGCAGATTGTTAGATAGGATTGAACACTATGGATGATCTTGACCAAAGGTTGATCGCCGCCCTACGGCAGGATGCGCGGGCGTCGCATTCCGAGCTTGCGGGGCAGTTGGGCGTGGGGCGTGCGACGGTTCGGGCGCGGCAAGCGCGTCTGGAGGCGCGCGGGGACATTTTGGGCTATTCTGTCGTGCTCAAGGAGGACCGTTTGGCGGACCCTGTGAGGGGGCTGATGATGATCGGGATCGAGGGGCGCGGGACTGATCGTATCCTGCGGCAACTGGCCGGATTTTCGGCTGTGCGCGGGGTGCATAGCACCAATGGACGTTGGGATGTGATTGCAGAAATCGGCACAGAAAGTCTTGAGGCTTTTGACGAGGTTCTGGCGCGTATTCGCAAGCTTGACGGCGTGTCGACATCTGAAACATCGCTTTTGCTCAGCACCAAGAAATCGGCGTTCTGAAGATTGTGTTATGCCTGCGTCCCGCAGGGTTAACGGTGGCAAAACCCGCTGATTCTGGGGGGGTGCTATGCGTGCACAAAGCGTGCACCATGTGTGCACCCCCCTGACTCCCCTTTTGTTAAGAGAAAATTAGCTAATGGGGCGTGCGGCGGGGGAACGGATTTTAAAGGGTTTATCCCTGCGAAAAGCTGCGCAGGTTGGCTCAGATGCGGTGTTTGGCTGCCGCGAGCCAGACGAGCGCGAGGGCGATCGAGGCGATGGCGTTCCAGCTCGCCATAGAGAGGCTCAATAGCTCCCATGGGGCTTCGTCGCAGCGCACAATCGGGGCGGTCATGATCTGGTTGAGCAGGTCTTGCGGGCTGAGGCCCGATATGTCGCCTGAGGTGCAGCTTGAGGGGCCAGCCCAGAGCTTGCGCTCAACGCCGGTGTGATAGACGCCGATGGCGGCGGTGGTGAGGGCGGCGAGCGCGCCGAGGAGCGGCCAGCGCCGACCCGGGACCATAAGCCCGATCAGGGCGAGCAGGATCGCGACAACATGGGGGTAGCGCTGCCAGAGGCAGAGCTTGCAGGGCGGCATCTCACCGATGTGTTGAAAGCCGAGCGCGCCGAGCATCAGAGCACCAGAGCCGAGGCCTGCGAGCAAGATGAGATTGGGGCGCGAGAAGGTCATAGGAATTTCACCACATAAAAGCCGCCGATCAGCAGCGCGCAGAACAGGGCGAACATAAGGCCAAGGCGGCGCTCGATAAAGTCACGAATGGGTGCGCCGAACTTCCAGAGGAGGAAGGCGACCAGATAAAAGCGCAATCCGCGAGCGAGAATGGATGTCA
Source organism: Lentibacter sp. (assembly GCF_965657785.1). Classification (GTDB taxonomy): domain Bacteria; phylum Pseudomonadota; class Alphaproteobacteria; order Rhodobacterales; family Rhodobacteraceae; genus Lentibacter. The sequence goes on along the minus strand of NZ_CBFHPP010000001.1, from coordinate 201,139 downwards.
CGATAAAGGTGAGAAGCGGCATCCCTGTCCAGCCTGACATGATCGTGATGACCTTATAGGGGAAAGGGGTCATGCCTGCGACGAGCACGGCCCAGAAGCCGACGTCGTTAAAGCGGGTGTTAAAGGCGGCGACGGCGTCGCCCTTGCCCAAGCTCTCAAGGATTGGCTGGCCCAGCTCAGCAAAGGCCAGCGCGCCAATGGCGTAGCCCAGAAGCCCGCCAATGACCGAGGCGGTCAGCGCCACAGAGGCAATGAGCCATGCGCGCGAGGGGCGGGCGAGGATCATCGGGATCATCAGGATATCGGGGGGGATCGGGAAGACCGAAGATTCGATAAAGGCCACGAACGCCAGCCACCACATCGCATGGCGATGTTCGGCGAGGCGCATTGTCCAGTCATAAAGCCTGCGCAACATAGGTCTGCTCTTTGTTTTGTGTTGGTCTTACTGCCTGTGCCTATTGGGCCGCGCTTTTGCGCTGGCGTCAAGGCTTTGAGGGCCGTTATCCTGAGATTGACTGATCGGGAGGCTGGGAAGATGACTGTTTTGATTGCGGGGGCTGGTATTGGCGGGCTGACACTCGGGCTGTCGCTGCATCAGCTGGGCGTCCCGTTCCGGATATTTGAAGCGGTGCGCGAGATCCGTCCGCTCGGGGTCGGGATCAATGTGCAGCCCCATGCGATCCGCGAGCTGTTTGAACTCGGATTGGAAGGGGCGCTGGACAAGGTCGGGCTGCGCACGCGCCAGCTCGGGTATTTTTCGGCCCAAGGCGGGGAAATCTGGCGCGAGGCGCGGGGCGAGTTTGCGGGCTATCATTGGCCGCAGTATTCGATCCACCGTGGCGAAATGCAGATGCTGCTTTATCGCGCGCTTCTTGAGCGCGCGGGGCCTGATGTGATTGAGATGGGGGCCGCTGTGACGGGGGCTGTTGAGACGGCGGCGGGCGTTGAACTTGCCCTGACCGAGCGCCGCACGGGCGCAAAGCTTGGCCGCGTGGCGGGCCGTGTCTTTGTTGCGGCAGACGGGATCAACTCGGTGACGCGACAGGCGCTTTACCCTGAGGAGGGCGCGGCCCAGTGGGGCGGGGTCATGATGTGGCGCGGCGTCACGCGCGGCCCGAGCTTCCTTGGCGGGCGGAGCATGGCTATGGCGGGCAGGAAGGACTGCAAGTTTGTCTGTTATCCGATTGAAGAATATGAGGATGGAACCTGCCTCATCAACTGGATTGCGGACCGCGCCATGCCTGCGGAGTATGTCTGGCGCGCGCAGGACTGGACCCGCGAAGGGCGGCTTGAGGACTTTTTGGGCGCTTTTGCGGGCTGGGCGTTTGACTGGCTCAATGTGCCTGAGGTGATCACCTCGGCTGAGAGCGTTTGGGAATATCCGATGGTGGACCGCAACCCTTTGCCGCGTTGGAGCCATGGGCGGATCACGCTTTTGGGAGATGCGGCCCATGCAATGTATCCGATTGGCTCGAACGGGGCCTCGCAGGCTATTCTGGATGCGCGGGTTCTGGCGCGAGAGCTGCGCGACTTGGGGCAGGGGGCAGAGGCCTTGGCGGCCTATGACGACATCCGGCGCGAGACGGTGAACAAGATTGTTCTGGCCAATCGGGGCGACGGGCCTGACAAGATCCTTGATATTGTGGCCGAGCGCGCGCCTGAGGGCTTTGAGAACATCCATGACGTGATGCCCCAAGAGGAGCTTGAGGCGGCCGCAGGGGCCTATAAAAAGCTCGCGGGCATGGATATTGAGGCGCTCAATGCGCGCGGCCCGCTTGTGCCTGTTTCGATCTGATTTCACTTTAGGTGCATTTTAGACTTTTCGAGGGCGAAACAACGCGCTAAACGGCAGGCAATGTGCCCAAGTGGCGGAATGGTAGACGCAGGGGATTCAAAATCCCCCGCCGCGAGGCGTGCCGGTTCGAGTCCGGCCTTGGGTACCACTGCACATTAAATGAGCCTCGTTGGAGAGGCAGACGTCAGATCGGCTTGCGGGCTATGATCTCTCGGCCTCGGCTTTGTTCTCGGTATAGAGGGCCGACCGTGCAGAGCGCTCCAGCGCAACGCTGTGAAGGGCGCTGAAATCTGCCATCGGGTCTTGGGCCGCCTGTGTGACAAGCTCTGACAAGACGCCGACTTGCTGCAAAAACCCTGCGCTTGAGTGGCCCGAATGGGGCAGGGCAAAGCAGTTGACCCCGTTCTGTTGGAACAGTCGGGCGTGAATATTGTCTGCGGTGCAGGGATCGTAAAACAGATTGTGATGAGCTGTTTTGCTCAGGGCTGTTGCCATGTCATCAAAGACAAACTCCAGCTCAGTGGCGATATGTGCCCAGCGGCTGTCGCCCTGAACCTTGTGGGGCTGGATGCTGTATTGGGGGGAAATGGCGAGCGTCGTATCAAGGCGGAAGAGGTCAGAGAAGATCATCGCGCCAAAGCCGCCCATGCTTGACCCATAGCCGACAGCTCGGGGAAACATGGCGCGGGCCTGTTGAACCGCTTGGGCAAGCTCGAAGATTTCGGGGCTTTGAAACCAAGTGTTGCCTGCCGTGACAATGTGAAGGGCAGGTAGGCCCATGTTGTGCAAGAACCTCTGCCCGAAGCCGTCGTCTTCTATGGATGGCGTGGCGCGAAAGTTGCTGAACGTCACAAAGAGGGTTTCGGGCGCGCTGTCACGCTGCGGGAGACGCAAACTGGCGCGCATATCCTGACCTGAATAGAGCTGCTCCATGTTTGTCTCTCGTGGTTGGGTGGTGTGTGGCCAGTTTGTGCGGCGAATGGGGCGGGCGCCAGCGGTTTGTGACGAATCGGGTGCAACTTATCTAAAATCGTGGGTTTTCGGGGTTTGATTCGAGGATTTGAATTGTGGCAATTTCCTCCAAACGTGTTCAATTCGCGGGCTGGTTTGCCATTCATGTCATAATCGTGATCAATCAGACGGGGCGATTTGAGCGGTTTGACCATAATTCACAAAGGTGAATGAACCGTTAATTGTTTCTCAGAGCGGCATAATCCAAGCGGGTCTCGGCCTTGGCAGCTCTTGGGCGGAACACGGTTTTGTCATTGAAAAGCATGGGCGTTTTGCCGCTTCGAGCGCGACTTGATTTGGAAACAATCCCGCAGATTTGACGCTTTTTCTCTGCCTTGCCGCCCTGTGAAAAAGGCGGGAGGGGGAGAAATGCTGCCGTTTTCCCGACAAATTTATCTTTCGAGACTTTCGCAATAGCCTTATGACTGATGGTGCCCAACTGGGGGGCGTAGTGAGTATGGTCACGGGGGCGACCGCTGAACTGCGAAGCATCGGAAGATGCGGAAAGTGCTGCTGTGTGTTTGAAAAGCACGGTGGCGTCGGCTGCCAAATGATGAGTGCCTTTGGGCGCTTGGCACATGGTGCGACTTTTCGCCCTCTCTCCTCAAGAGCTTTGCAATTTTTGTAACGAAGCGCAGGCATTTGTCTGGGCTTCACCATCGGCGGACGGGGCGTTCCCCGAGGTTGTTAAAGAGGGCTTTGATATGGCTGATCTGGTACTGAATTGGGGTTTGTTGGGCGCGTTTGGCACCAATGTTGAACCAACACAAACTGTCGACACGGGCGGTGTCAATGTCACCATCGGCTTTGAGGCGCAGGATGAGGAGGCCTCTGGTGTCACCTTTAACGCGCCCGGCTATGTGGCGGCGGATGATCCTTTTGACAACCAGTCCTTTTTGAAGCTCTCGGGTCAAGGCGGCGAAGGCGGCGTAGATGCCACATCAACCACCACGCTTGATTTCAGCTCCTCCAACGCCTTGTTTGATGATTGCGTTCAGAATGTCAGCTTCCGGATCAATGATATTGACGGTGGCGGCAGTGATATTGACCCGACACCGACGCCGCATGAAGACATTGTGACGATCCGCGCCTTTGGGCCTGATGGCACCGAGATTCCTGTGACGTTTGTGACCGGCTCCAATGTGACGGCGACGGGCAACACCCTGTCGGATGGCGACACGAATTTCGGCTATGAAGATAGCGAAGCGTCAACTCTTGTTTCCGTGGCTGGCCCCGTCATGCGGATCGAGATTGAATATGCCAATGGCAATGCTGGCGAGCAGACGGTTATGGTCTCTGATCTGCATTTTGCGACCTGCCCAGCCGACGGGAATATGAACCCTGTGCTCGTAGACGACACGGCGACGACCGATGAAGACACCGCCGTTGTGATCAACGTTTTGGGCAACGATAGCGACCCTGAGGACGACCCTCTGACGGTGATGGACACCACCGATCCTGCGAATGGCACGGCGTCGATCAACGGCGATGGCACGGTGACCTATACGCCTGATGCGGGCTTTATCGGCACTGATACATTTGACTACACAGTGACGGACGACCAAGGCAATGTGAGCACGGCGACTGTGACGGTTGTGGTCAGTGACCCTGCTGTGCGCGACGGGATTGTCTCGGGAACGGGCGGCGACGATCTTATTGATGCGGGCTATACGGGCGACCCTGATGGCGACCTGATTGACGCGAACGACCAGATCCTTCCGGGTGAGGGCGTTGACGACGATATTGTGCGCGCAGGCGACGGCGACGACACTGTGCTCGCTGGCGAGGGCAATGACGATGTGCGCGGCGGCGAAGGCGATGACGATCTGAGCGGTGAAGCGGGCGATGACGAGCTTTATGGCGAAGATGGCAATGATGTTATTGACGGCGGCACGGGTGACGACACAATCGAAGGCGGCGACGGGCGCGACAGTGTGAGCGGCGGCGACGGCGATGACGAGATCGACACCTCTGGCCCTGATCCTTTGATTGACGTTGAAATCTTCCCCGGTTTGCCTGTGGATACCGACGCTGAGAACGACCGTGATCTGGTCGATGGCGGCGCGGGCGATGATATCATTCGCACAGGTGACGACCGTGACACCATCACTGGCGGTTTGGGCAATGATACGATCTTTGCGGGTATTGATGATGACGAGGTCTTTGGCAACGAAGGCAACGACAGCATTGTCGACATCCAAGGCTCTGATCTGATTTTTGGCGGCGATGGCGATGACACGATTGATGCGGGTACCAACACCTTCTCCGATTATATCGGTGACGATCCCAATCTGCCTGTTGCGGGCTTCCCGGGTATTCTGAGTGATCCGAACACCACAGACGGGCTTGACACTGTCTTTGGCGGCGCGGGCAACGATCTGATCTCGACGGGGGATGACGCTGACGAGATTGATGGTGGCACGGGCAATGACACGATTGACGGCGGCATTGACGACGATACCATCCTTGGCGGTGAGGGCGACGACAGTATCCTTGGCCAGCACGGCTCGGACAGTATCTTTGGCAACGAGGGCGCCGATTTCATCAATGCGGGCGGCAGCACCTATGGCGGCAACGAGCCTGATGCGACCGACCCTGTGCCAGAAAACGACCGCGACTTTGTCGACGGCGGCGCAGGCAACGACACGATCTTTGGCGAAGATGATGATGACACGCTGCTTGGCGGGGACGGCGACGACGTTCTGGACGGCGGCATTGACGAGGACAGCCTGATTGGCGGCAACGGCTCTGATACGGCGTTTGGCGGTCAGGGCGATGACTTTATCGACCTCTCGGGCGCTCTGGAAGAGCCAGACGCGTTAGACACGGACCCGAACAATGACCGCGACCTCGCCGAGGGCGGCGCGGGCAACGACACGATCTTTACCGGCGATGACGCGGATACGATCCTTGGCGGTGCGGGGGATGATGTGATTGATGCGGGCATTGATGATGACAGCATCATTGGTGGCACAGGCGATGACAGCATTCTTGGCGGCGAAGGCAACGACACCGCGATTGGCGCGCTTGGCGATGATACGCTGATTGGTGGCGCGGGCGACGACCTGCTGGACGGTGTGGTCGGGGATGACCTCATGTCTGGCGGCGCGGGCGCGGATACGATGCTTGGTGGGCAAGGGCAGGACACCTTTACCGACATCACAGGCGGCGATGTTGTGGACGGCGGATCGGGGCCAGACGGGCTGCGCGCGGACGGCACGCCGAACGACTTTGACACGCTCGATCTGACGGGCGCGGCCGAGGCGAACAACCCTGGCGGGAGCCTGAACATCACCTATACCTCTGCCGATCGTGAGGACGGGTTTGTCGACTTCCTTGATGTGGACGGCAATATCACCTCGACGATGGTCTTTGAGGAGATCGAGAATGTCGTGCCTTGCTTTACGCCCGGCACCGCGATTGCGACGCCGCGCGGCGAGCGCCTTGTGGAAGACCTCAAAGTCGGGGACAAGATTATCACGCGCGACAACGGCATTCAGGAAATCTGCTGGATGGGCAAAAAGATATTGTCCGGACACGAGCTTGCGCGCGCGCCGAACTTGCGCCCGATCCTGATCCAGAAGGGGGCGCTTGGCAACAACCTGCCCGAGCATGACATTCTTGTCAGCCCGCAGCACCGCATTCTGATCAACAACGAGCGCACCTCGCTTTACTTTGAGGAGACGGAAGTTCTGGTGGCGGCCAAGCATCTCACGGGGCTGAAAGGCGTTGATGAAGTGGGCACGCTCGGGGTCAGCTATGTGCACTTTATGTTTGAAAACCATGAGGTTGTCTTGAGCAATGGCGCCTGGACCGAGAGCTTCCAGCCTGGTCAATCGGTGATTGACGGGCTTGGCGCAGAGCAGCGCGATGAAATCTTCCAGCTCTTCCCAGAGTTGAAGACCGTCGAGGGCCTTAACGACTATACGGCCGCCCGCCGCGCTCTGAAGAAGCACGAGGCGCACCTGTTAGTGCGGTAACGAGTATGGCCGCGCGCTTTGTATGACAGGGCGCGCGGCGGTTTCCCTATATTTTGGAATATGCAGCTGCGCCCCAAGTCTTTCGGGGTGCTGGGGAGGGCGTGCTTTGGTGCGCCCTCCCTGATTTGTCTTGCGGCCCTCATGCGCGCGGTCGTTGTTAAGACTTGAGGCAAATGTGCCTTTAATTTTATATCGAATTTCGCAGTTTTGCCGCAGTGCTGCCGCAAGCGGCGGCTACTCTTTAGGTTGAAATGGCAATCAGAGAGGCACAAGCGCGCAATGATCGGGTATTTTGAAAACTTTTATTCGCCCTATGGCGAATTGCCTGATGTGCAAAGAGCGGGTGAGGCCGGTGTCTTTCGCCCTGCGTGTTTGCGTGGCGGAATTGGTGCGGATTACCTTTTGGGGAGTGGCGCGCATGGCGCGGTTCGGATTGTCGATCTCTCGCGCCTCAGAGAGCCTGTCGCGATTGAATTTAACCGCACGCGGGCGGGTATTATTACGGACGGGATCGACACGATTGTATTTCAGGGGATCGAGGAGATTATTCTTCCGCCAAGCCATTTTGCCGCCATGCGTTCCAGTCTTCGGGCGTGTTCAGATCATGGCGTGCGACTGCGCGCGGCAGGGGGTAGGACTGCACCAGAGACGCTGAGTGCTGCACAATAGGAGCGGCGCCGGTGTCGCCTGTCAGGCTTTGAAAGTCTGAGAACAGATCTGAGGGGAAGATCACGGGGTGGCCTGCTTGGCCCTGTGAGGTGGTTGCGCGCAGGATTTGGCCTGCGCGCAGGCCCTGATAGGCCTGCCATATCCCAGCGAGGTAGGGCGCAAGCGCGGGCATATCGGCGGGCAGGATCATCAGCGCATCTGCAGCTGCGGCCTTTGCCGCCTCTGCGCCCAGACGTAGGGAGGCCGACATTCCCGAGCTGTGATCTGCCACGGTGACGACCTCGACCTCGAGATCCATGAGGGCTTTGGCGCGCGGGTGATCGGCTGTGGGCAGGGTGACGATCACGTGATCGGCGCTCGCGCGGGCGGCGAGGGCCATATGGCGCAGGCAGGGCAGGCCGCCCACATCTTCCATGAGTTTGTCGCGCCCCCTCATGCGTGAGGAGGCGCCAGCCGCGGGGAGAAGGACCGCGCGGCGCATGGTTTAGCCGCGCATCCGCGCGCCGTCTGCATCAAAGAGCGGCGTGGTGATGAGGCGAGCTTTGCGCATTTTGCCCAAGATTTCGATCTCCACTTCAAGGCCCTCATGGGCTTGGTCTGTGGGCACGAACCCCTGTGCAATCGACTTGCCAGCGTGGTGCGAATAGCCCCCCGATGTGCAGAAGCCGACGACTTCGCCGCCAAGCCAGATCGGCTCATAGGCGTTGACATCGGCGTCCTCGGCCTCGACCTCAAAGGCGCAGAGCTTGCGCGCCGCCCCTGCCTCGCGCTCGGCTTCGGCGGCGGCGCGGCCGATAAAGTCGGCGTTTTTCTTGAAGCTGATGAAGCGGTCCAGCCCTGTTTCGGCGGCGGTATAGTCGGGGGAGAACTCCGAAAGCCAGCTGCCGAAGAACTTATCAAGGCGCAAGGACATCATGGCGCGCATTCCGAAGGGGAGCATTCCGTGATCTTGACCCGCCTCCCAGAGGCTGCGCCAAAGGGCGCGTTGGGCCATCGGGTCACAGTAGATTTCATAGCCCAGATCGCCTGTGTAGCTGACGCGCTGCACGACGCAATCCACCATGCCAACCGTGATTTGGCGCAGGTCCATGAACTTCATGCTCGAAACATCGGCGCGGGTGCAAGCGGCGAGCACCTCGCGCGCCTTTGGACCCGCGATCTGGAAGCCGTTGAGCTTGTCGGAGACGTTTTCGACGGTGACGCCGTCCATCTCATTTTGTTCAAACCAGCGCATATGGTAGGCTTGGGAGCCATAGCTTGCCGTGAGCTGGAAGGCCTCTTCGCCCAGGCAGGATATCGTGAAATCTCCGATCAGGCGGCCTTTGTGGCTGAGCATGGGCGTCAGCGAGAGGCGGCCGATTTGGGGCACGCGGCCTGCCATGACGCGGTCAAGCCAGGCGCGGGCATTGGGGCCTGTGACGAGGTATTTGCCAAAGTTATGCGTCTCGTTGATGCCGACGGCTTCGCGCACGGCCTTCACTTCGCGCGCGGTGGCCTCAAAGGCGTTGGAGCGGCGGAAGCTCGGCGTTTCAAAGCGCGGCTCGTCGCCTTGGGCGAAGTAGTTGGGCACTTCGAGGCCGAATTGCTGACCCCAGACTGCGCCCATCTCGTCAAAGACGTCATACATCGGCGTTTGGCGGAAGGGGCGCGCGGCGGGCAGCTCTTCGTTTGGATAGCTGACGGAGAAGCGCTTTTGGTAGTTTTCGATCACTTTGGGCAGGGTGTAGCCCGGGGTGATCCAGTCGCCAAAGCGCGCGACATCCATCGCCATGGTGTCGCGTTCGCATTCGCCCTCAACCATCCATTGCGCCAGCATGAGGCCAACGCCGCCCCCCTGCGAGAAGCCCGCCATGACGCCGCAGGCCGACCAGTAGTTGCGCATCCCCGGGACGGGGCCGACAAGCGGATTGCCATCAGGGGCAAAGGTGAAGGGGCCGTGGATCACGGATTTAACGCCAGCTTTTTCCAGATCAGGGAAGCGTTTGTAGGCGAAATTGATGCTGTCTTCGATTTTGTCAAAGTCATCGGCCAGAAGCTCCTGACCGAAGCTGTAGCTTGTGCCATCAACCGCCCAAGGGCGGCAGGGCTGTTCATAAAAGCCGATACAGAGGCCGCGGCCTTCTTGGCGCAGATAGCTTTCGCCTGCGGGGTCCATCACGTGAGGATGCTCTATGCCATCGGCCATCATCTCGCGAATGAGGGGCACCTCGTCTGTGACGATATATTGGTGCTCCATCGGGTGGAGCGGGAAATAGACCCCCGCCAGCGCGCCAACTTCGCGCGCCCAGAGACCGCCTGCATTGACGATATGTTCGGCGTGGATGGTGCCTTTGTCGGTGACCACATCCCATGTGCCATCGGGGCGCTGGTTGGTCTCTTTGACCATCGTGTGGGTCTCGATTGTGGCGCCGCCCATGCGCGCGGCTTTGGCGTAGGCGTGGGTTGTGCCTGAGGGGTCAAGGTGCCCATCGAGCGGATCATATAGCCCGCCAATGATGCCTTCGACATTGGTGACGGGGGCGATTTTCTTGATTTCATCGGGGCCGACGATCTCTGTTTCCAGCCCCATGAAGCGGTGTTTGGCGCGCTCGGCGACGAGCATATCAAAGCGGTCCTGGTTGTCCGCCAGCGTGACGCCGCCGACGTGGTGCAGCCCGCAGGAGAGGCCTGTCAGCTCTTCCAGCTCTTTGTAGAGGCGGATGGTATAGCCTTGCAGTGCGGCCATATTTGTATCGCCATTCAGCGTGTGAAAGCCGCCTGCTGCGTGCCATGTTGAGCCTGAGGTCAGCTCGGAGCGCTCAAGGAGCATGACATCGGACCAGCCGAGTTTTGTCAGATGATAAAGCACGGATGCGCCGACAACGCCTCCGCCGATCACGGCTACGCGGGTGGTGGTTTTCATTTTTGGCTCCTCGCTCTTTTCGGGTGAGCTACCCATCTTCGGGCCGCCCGCTCTTTGCTTTGTGCGACAGAATGTGTCGCGAATGCGTTTTCGCGCAGTTTGCCTCACAGCGACGAGAAGTGTCGGGGATTGGCAAAAGAATCGCGCAATTTTGCGTCAGGGTGAAGCGCAAACAAACGCAATGCAAAGGCAAAATTCCATGCGCACCGAGGCTCAGGCTGTTGTAATCGGGGGAGGCTTGATTGGCTGCTCCATTCTTTATCATCTCACAAAGCTAGGATGGACCGATGTTGTGCTGCTTGAGCGCGACGAGCTGACCTCTGGCAGCACGTGGCACGCGGCGGCAGGCATCCATGGCTTGCATGACAGCGCCAATATCAGCCGTCTGCAGCATTACACGATGAACCTTTACAATGCGCTGGAAGAAGAGACAGGTCAGAGCTGCGGTGTGTTCCAGCCCGGCTCGCTCTATCTGGCGCAAACAGAAGAGCGTGTGCACCAGCTCAAGCTGCAAGAGGCCAAGGCCAAGCTTTACAACATGGATTTTGGCGAGATCAGCCGCGAGCGGGCCGAAGAGCTGCACCCTTTGGTGAACTTTGACGGCATCAAATGTATTATGTGGGAACCATCAGGCGGGAATGTGGACCCCTCGGGTGTGACCAACGCCTATGCGGCGGGCGCGCGTCAGAAGGGCGCGGAAATTCACCGCTTTACGCCTGTGACCGCAACCGAGGCGCAGCCCGACGGAAGCTGGATTGTGCGCACCCCTAAGGGCGATATCAAGACGCCTTGGGTGATCAATGCGGCGGGGCTGTGGGGGCGCGAAGTGGCTGCTATGGCGGGGATCGAACTGCCGCTGCAGCCCACGGAGCACCAGTATTTTGTCACCGAGAGCATCCCCGAGATTGCCGCGATTGACCGTCGTTTGCCTTCGGTGGCGGACCGTGACGGCGAATATTATATGCGCCAAGAGGGCAAGGGCCTTCTAATTGGGGCGTATGAGAAGGATATGCGGTTCTGGGCTGAAAACGGCACGCCGCTGGACTTTGCGCATGACCTGTTTGCCGACGATCTTGATCGTATTGAAGAAAATATCATGCGCGCGATTGACCGCGTGCCTGTGGCGGGAACGGCGGGCATCAAGCGGGTGATCAACGGGCCAATGATCTGGTCGCCCGATAGCAATGTGATTTTGGGGCCGGTGCCTGAACTCAAGGGCTATTTCTGCTGTAACGGGATTATTCCGGGCTTTAGCCAGTCGGCGGGCATGGGGCTTATGGTGGCGCAGTGGCTCACCACGGGCGAGATGGAATATGATATGTTTGCCTGGGATATGGCGCGGTTTGGCGCTTGGGCGGATAAAAAATTCACCAAGGCCAAGGTGCAGGATGTTTATGCGCATCGCTTCAAGATCCACTTCCCCAATGAGGAGCGCGCGGCGGGGCGGCCTGTGCGCACGCGGCCTGCCTACGCGAGCCAGAAAGCCATGGGCGCGGTCTTTGGCCTCAACTATGGCTGGGAGCATCCGCTCTGGTATTCGGGCGTGGAGGGCACCGAGGACACCGACGGCTTTACCCGCCAGAACTGGTGGGGACCTGTGGGCGAGGAATGCAAAATGCTGCGCGAGCACGCGGGCATTATCGACATCAGCAACTTTGCCAAATACCGTTGTATGGGGCCGGGGGCGGAAGACTGGCTCAATGCGGTTTTTGCCAACAAGATGCCAAGCGAGGTCGGGCGCTCTTGTCTGACGCCTCTGATCGGGGTGCGCGGCGGCATTGCGGGGGACGCGACCGTCACCAAGCTGGCGGAGGATGAATACTGGATCGTTAGCTCGGGGATGGCGGAACGCTATCAGAAGCGGTTCTATGACATGGTGCCGCTGCCAGCGGGCACGACATTTGAGAGCATGACTGAGGCGATGTGCGGGTTTAACGTGGCGGGGCCGAAGAGCCGCGCGCTGTTGCAGAAGCTCAGCAATGCCAGCTTTGAGACCGATGAGTTCAAGTTTATGCGCTCCAAGCGGATCGAGATTGCGGGTGTGGAATGTCTTGCCCTGCGGGTGAGCTTTACGGGCGATCTGGGCTGGGAACTGCATTGCAAGACCGAGGACCAGCTGCGCCTTTGGGAGGCGCTTCTGGAGGCGGGCAAAGACCTTGGCGCGGGGCCTGTGGGCGGGCGCGCCTTGATGAGCTTGCGCGTTGAGAAAGGCTATGGCTCCTGGAGCCGCGAATATAGCCCCGAATACTGGCCTCAGGAAGTTGGCCTTGAGCGGCTGTGCAAACTTGAGAAAGACTTCCTGCACAAAGAGGCAGTGGCGGAGGCCATGACCAAAGCGCCGCGCGAGGAGCTTGTTATCATTGCGCTTGATGAGGCTGATGTGAGCGCCTCGAATGCGGATGCGACGGGGGGCGAGCCGATCTTTAAGGACGGTGTGCCTGTGGGCCGTGTCAGCTCGGGGGCCTATGGCTATACTGTCGGCATGAGCCTTGCGCTTGGCTTTGTGAAGGGCGGCGCCAAAGCGGGGGATGTTGTCGAGGTGATGGTGCTTGGCCAGCCGCATAAGGGGCGGATCTTGCACGAAGCGCCGTTTGACCCCAAAGGGGCGCGTTTGCGCGCATAAGGGGCGCAGGTGTCCGATGGCGCTGCGCGCCATCGGACACGGGGGGGGCTTTGCCCCCCAACTTCAAATGTCTTACGACGTTTGAAGTCTCCCCCCAGGATATTTTTAGAAAGAGGAAGACTGGTGAGGCGCACAGCAGCGGGCTGCGGGCTGATGTGGTCGAGGTCAGGAGCGGCTTAAGGGCGCTTTTGCAGCGCGTCTGTGAGGACCTGCTTCAGCAGCTCCTGTGGGACATCAGATGTGACAAAAGCTTCGCCGATGCCGCGGGCCATGATGAAATTGAGGGTGCCTGCGCTGACTTTTTTGTCTTGCATCATGAGTGCGATGAGGGCGTCTGCATCTGGAAGATCTCCTGCGATATCAGAGAGATCAACCTTCATCTTCATGTCTTTGAGATGGGCGCGCACGCGGCTGGGCGCCTCTTGGGAGCAGAGGCCGAGGCGGGCGGATGTTTCATAGGCCAATGCGCAGCCGATGGCGACGCCTTCCCCGTGCAAGAGGCGATCTGAATAGCCTGTGGCGGCTTCCAGCGCGTGGCAGAAGGTATGGCCCAAGTTGAGCAGGGCGCGCTCGCCTTGTTCGGTTTCGTCGCGCGCGACGATGCCGGCTTTCATGGCGACCGAATGTTTGACGGCCTCAAGGCGCAGGGCCTCATCGCCTGCGGCGAGGGCGGGGCCGTTTTTTTCGAGCCAGTCAAAGAAGGCTGCATCTCCGAGAAGGCCATATTTGGCGACTTCGCCGTAACCTGCGAGAAAATCGCGCGCGGTGAGCGTGCCAAGGAGGGAAATATCGGCCAGCACAAGGCTGGGCTGGTGAAAGGCGCCGATGAGGTTTTTGCCGTGGGGGGCGTTGATGCCTGTTTTGCCGCCAACGGAGCTGTCGACCTGCGCCAGAAGCGAGGTCGGGATTTGCACAAAGCGCACGCCACGGCGCAGGATGGCGGCCGCAAAGCCGACCAGATCGCCAATCACGCCACCGCCAAAGGCTATGACCACATCTGCGCGCTCTATTTGCGCGGAGAGGAGCCAATGCACGACCTCTTGCAGATGGGCCCAGCTTTTTGTCGCCTCGCCTTGGGGCAGGGACAGGTTTGAATGGGCAATGCCTGCGGCCTCCAAGGATTTGGTGAGGGTCTGCAAATGCAGGCTGGCGACATTGGCGTCGCTGATGATTGCCACTTTGGGGCGCTTGAGGAGCGGCGCGATATGGGCACCAGCCTCGGACAAAAGCCCTGCGGCGAGCTTGACCTCATAGCTGCGCGCGCCAAGCGAGACGGGGACTGTTTCAATCATCTTCGGGTTCCATGACATCTTGGCGCGCCGTGAGCGCGCTCAGCACCTTATCGGCCATTTGCGTGATCGAGTAAGCGGGCTTGGCTGTGACGCAGAGATCGGCACGGGCGTAGACGGGCGCGCGGGCGTCAAATATTTCGGCCAAGGTGGCGCGGGGATTGGCTGTGCGCAGGAGCGGGCGGGTGTCTTTGTGGCCGACACGGCTCCAGAGGAGATCAAGATCGGCGTCCAGAAAGACCGAGACGCCGAGTTTGGAAATGAGGGCGCGGTTTTCTTCGGCGAGAAAAGCGCCGCCGCCTGTGGAGAGAACCGACTTCTCATCTGCATTGAGCAAGCGGCGGATCACCTCTGTTTCGCGGGCGCGAAAAAACGGCTCGCCATCGCGTGAAAATATCTCGGGGATGCTCATGTTTGCGGCTTGAACGATTTCGGCATCGGAATCCAGAAACGGTGCCCCGATCTTGACCGCGAGGGCGCGACCGACGGCTGTTTTGCCAGCCCCCATCATGCCGACCAGAACAATGGTTTTGTTCAACCTGTAGCGCATCTGTCTCCAGCTTTGGCTGATCTGTGATCAGCCAATCTTTGCAGTTTTGATTTATTGTTCGCCTGAATGGCGTGATCTTTAGCAAAATGCCAGATATAAAGTGGATCAAGCGCGATAAAGCGAGGGCGGAGAGCATATGGGTAAACTTCTCAAGTGGTTGTTTTATTTGATCATTCTGGGGTTTGTTGCGCTCTTGGCCTATGCTTATGTGGGGCCGGTCTTTGACGCGGAGTTTGCCCCCAAGCCCCAAGAGATTCGCATTCCGGTGGAGCTGGATGCGCATTAGCCTGCCTTCCCGCCTGCTTGCGCCGGCGCTCTTAGGGGCCCTTTTCGGCGCGATGCCGCTGAAGGCCGAGGCGCCGCTTTCGGCGATAGACTGGCTCGCAGAGACGCGGCCCGTGATCCGCGCGCCAGAGGGCGGGCAAGGGCCTTTGACAGAAGCGCCTGTCAGCGCCAGCGCAACATCGCCGGATGTGACGATTGCGAGCATCGGTGTGGCGGGTGCGCAGGTCTCTGTGGGGCTGTTGGGGCGCTCTGTGACGGGGCTGCCTGAGACGCTTTGGTCGGCCAGCGACTTTGAGGTGCTGCGCGGCGAAATTGCTCTGGCGGATTTTCGCAACATAGCCGCGCTGCAACGGCTGTTTTACACATTGATGCTGGCGGAGGCTTTGCCGCCACAAGGCGCGGACGCGGAGCGTTTTCTCACGCTGCGGGCGGATATGCTGCGCGCCTTCGGGGCGATCGAGCCTGCCGAGGCGCTGGTTGAGCGCTTGCCTCTTTCAAGTGTGGCGCATTTCGGGCTTTGGTTTGATCTGACGCTTTTGGCGGGGCTTGAAGACAAGGCCTGTGGTGTGCTCAACGCCAAGCGGGGCTTATCCAACGATTATGCGGCACATATCTTTTGTGCCTTGCGTGGCGAGAACTGGGAGGATGCGGCGCTCTTGTTTGAGGCGGCGGATGCCTTGGGGCTGTTGAGCGGCTCTGAGCGGCAGCTTTTGCTGGCGTTTCTTGACCCTGATTATGCCGAGGCCAGCCCCGGCCTTGCGCCGCCGCGCGAGATCAGCCCTTTGGAATTCAGGCTCTATGACGCGGTTGGCACGCCTTTGCCGACGGCGAACCTGCCGGTGGCTTTTGCTGTGTCTGATTTGCGCGCTGTGGCGGGCTGGAAGGCCCAGTTGGAAGCGGCAGAGCGGCTGGTGCGCAATGGGGCCTTGTCGAGCAATGTCTTGCTCGGGCTTTACACCGAGCGCAAACCCTCGGCCTCTGGCGGGGTTTGGGAGCGGGCGCGGGCGGTGCAACGGCTTGAGGCGGCTTTGGAGGACGGGCGCCGCGCGCCGCTCAGTGCGGCTTTGAGAGCGGCTTATGATGAATTGGCGGCGCATGGGTTGGTCTCTCTTTTGGCCGAGATATATGTGCCCGAGATTGTCGGCGCAGATTTGAGTCCTGAGGCCGAAGAGCTGCGGTTTAGATTGACTTTATTGAGCGGCGAGTACGAGCGCGCCGAGGCGCCGCAGCGCCTGACGGGGGAGACTGCTTTTTTGCAGAGCCTTGCGGCGGGGGCGCCTGTGGGGGCGGGGGCGCTGGAGGATCGGCTGGCAGAAGCGATTGAAGATGGGTTTGGCGGCGCGCGGGTTGATCCTGATGTGGTGTCTCTGATGGAGGGCGGACAGCTTGGGCTGGCGATTTTGCGTGCCTGCGAGCAAATCAAGGCGGGCTTGAGCGGAGATTTGACGGCGCTCAAGAGCGGGATTGCGGCGCTGCGCCTCATGGGGCTTGAAGATGTGGCGCGGCGCGCCAGTCTGGATATGATGCTTCAGAAGCGGCAGTTCTGAAATGCGTGACTGGCTGGGAATGTTCTTGGAAACAAAAGCCGCCGAGGCGGGCGCGGCCAAGAACACGCTTGAGGCCTATGCGCGCGATTTGAACAGCTTTCTTGGCTGGTGTGGGCATCACGGCCATGCGCCCGAACGTCTTGGCAAGCCTGATATCGAGGCCTATCTCATCGCCTGTGATGCCGAGGGGCTCGCCAAGTCGACCCGCGCGCGCAGGCTTTCCGCGATCAAGCAATATTACCGCTTTGCCTATGAGGAGCGTATCCGCCCCGACAACCCCGCGCTTGAGATCAGCGGGCCAGGGCGCAGTAAGGCTTTGCCTCAGGTCCTCTCCGAGGAGGAGGTGAGCCGCCTTTTGGACAGCGCAGGTGCTGTCGGGCGCGGCGCGCCTGAACGGCTGCGCAACCGTTGTTTGCTGGAGCTGCTTTACGCCACGGGGATGCGTGTCAGCGAGCTTGTGAGCCTGCCTGTGGCGGCGGCGCGGGGTAATCCGAAATATCTGCTGATCACGGGCAAGGGCGGCAAGGAGCGGATTGTGCCGCTGTCGCCGGATGCGCGGGGTTTGTTGCAGGAGTGGCTTCTTTTGCGCGATGCGGCTGAGGAGGGGGCGCGCGCAAAGGGGCAGGCGGCCTCGCGGTTTCTTTTTGCCAGTCCGAGCAAGGCGGGGCATATGACGCGGCATCGGTTTTATCTTCTGATCAAGGAGATCGCCGTGGTGGCGGGGATCAGCCCTGCGAAAGTCAGCCCGCACAAGCTGCGCCATGCCTTTGCGACCCATTTGCTGGCCAATGGGGCCGATCTGCGCGCGATCCAGACGCTTCTGGGCCATGCGGATGTGGCGACGACCGAGATTTACACCCATGTTTTGGAAAAGCGGCTGGCGGATCTGGTGCTCAATCACCACCCTATGGCCAAAGACTGAGGTTATAGGAGCACAAGCGCGGCAAAGCGCGCCTTGGCCCTTGAATTTTTGCAGCCAAAGGCTTCATAAGAACGTGACTTTAAGGGGAGGGATCAATGGATCCGACTGTGGCCTCATCTGATGGGGCGTATTGGATAACCGCGGGGGCGATTGCCTTTTTGCTGGTTTTGTCAGGCTTCTTTTCGGGAAGCGAAACCGCATTGACGGCGGCCTCGCGCGGCAAGCTGCGCACGCAGGCAGACAAGGGCAACTCGGGCGCGAAGCGCGCGCTTGAGATCACCGAGGACAACGAGCGGCTGATTGGGTCGGTCCTTTTGGGCAACAATCTTGTCAATATTCTAGCCGCCTCGCTGGCGACCTCTCTCTTCACGGCCCTCTTTGGGGAAAGTGGCGTGGCGATGGCGACTTTGGTTATGACCATGCTTGTGCTTGTCTTTGCCGAAGTGCTGCCCAAAACTTACGCGATCACCAATGCCGAGCGCGCGGCGGGGCTTGTTTCGGCGCCGATCCGTATTGTTGTCTTGGTGTTTGCGCCTGTGGTGAGTGCTGTGCGGTGGTTTGTGCGGCTGTTGTTGCGGGTGATTGGCATTCAGGCGGACCCTGACAGCCATATTCTGGCTGTGCGCGAAGAAATTGCCGGTGCGCTGTCGCTGGGGCATTCTGAAGGGATTGTCGAGAAGGAAGACCGCGACCGTATTCTTGGCGCGCTCGATCTGGCGGAGCGGGCTGTGGAGGAGATCATGCTTCACAGGTCTGGAATTGAGATGATTGATGCCGATCTTGAGCCGCAGGAAATCCTTGACCGCTGTTTGAGCAGCAACCACACCCGCTTGCCTGTCTATCGCGGCGAGCAGGACAATATCATTGGCGTGATCCACGCCAAAGACCTGTTGCGCTCCATGCACAAGCATATGATGGCGGCGGGGACCGTCGAGGCGGCGTTTAACGGGTTTGATATCGCTGAAGTGGCGATGGAGCCCTATTTTGTGCCTGAAACCACGACGCTGGACGAGCAGATGCGCCAGTTTTTGCGCCGCCGCACGCATTTTGCCCTCGTGGTGGATGAATACGGGGTTTTGCAGGGGTTGATCACGCTCGAGGACATCCTCGAAGAGATTGTCGGCGAGATCACCGACGAGCATGACCCTGCGGCGGAGCATTCTGTGACCAAGGGCGAGGACGGGGTGTTTTATGTCGACGGGGCGATGACCATTCGCGACTTCAACCGTGCGACCGACTGGTCTTTGCCCGACGAGGACGCCAACACAGTGGCGGGGCTTGTGATCCATGAGGCGCAGATGATCCCTGAGGTGGGGCAGGTCTTTGCCTTTCATGGCTTCCGCTTTACGGTTCAGGAGCGGGCTGACAACCGGATTACCAAATTCAAGATCCGTCCGCTTTGAGAGCGCACAGATAAGGCGGTTCGGCTGACGCCGACCCGTGGGGGGCGCTGCCCCCCAGTTTCAAACGTCTTGAGACGTTTGAAACCTCCCCCCGGGATATTTTCGGCAAAAAGAAAAAGCAGGGGGGCTGATCAGCCCTCGAGCTTGACCAGAGCGTGGCGCTTTTTGCCCGCGGTGAGCTTGAGCGTGGCGGCGACATCCTCGGCTGAAAACATCTGGCCTGCCTCTGTCACGGCGGCGTCGTTGACGCGCGCGCCGCCTTCGGAAATGAGGCGTTTGGCTTCTTTGCCCGAGCCGACGAGGCCCGCGCGCACAAAGAGCTGGGCAGCGGAGATGCCGCCTTCTATGTCGGCGGCGGGTAGGGCCACTGTCGTTAGCTCTTCGCCGACCCCGCCGCGCTCAAAGACGTCGCGCGCGGTGGCCTCGGCGGCCTCGGCGGCGGCGCGGCCGTGGCAGAGGGCGGTCACCTCATTGGCGAGGACCACTTTTGCCTCGTTGATCTCAGAGCCTTCGAGCGCGCCGAGGCGCTCGCAGTCGGCGAGGGGCAGCTCTGTGTAGAGTTTGAGGAAGCGGGCGACATCGGCATCTGTGGTGTTGCGCCAGAACTGCCAGAACTCATAGGGGCTGCGCATATCGGCGTTGAGCCAGACCGCGCCATCGGCGGATTTGCCCATTTTCTTGCCATCAGATGTGGTGAGAAGGGGCGATGTGAGGCCGTAGATTTCGGCACCGCTGACGCGGCGTGTGAGATCGATTCCGTTGACGATATTGCCCCACTGATCAGAGCCGCCCATCTGGAGGGCGCAGCCGTAGCGGCGGTTGAGCTCAAGGAAATCATAGGCTTGCAGGATCATGTAGTTGAACTCAAGGAAGCTCAAGCTCTGCTCTCGGTCGATCCGGCTTTTGACGCTTTCAAAGGCGAGCATACGATTGACCGAGAAGTGGCGGCCGATATCGCGCAGAAATGCGAGGTAATTGAGGCCATCAAGCCACTCGGCGTTGTTGAGCATGAGCGCGCCTGTGTCGCTGTCGTTGTAGTCGACATATTTGGCGAAGACTTGCTTGATACCGTCTATGTTGTCGTTGATGGCTGCATCATCAAGGAGAGGGCGCTCGTCGGCGCGAAAAGACGGGTCGCCCACCTTTGTTGTGCCGCCGCCCATCAGGGTGATTGGCTTGTGGCCGGTTTTTTGCAGCCAGCGCAGCATCATGATCTGGATCAGAGAGCCGACGTGCAGCGATTTGGCGGTGGCATCAAAGCCGATGTAGGCCGGAACCACACCTGCAACCATGGCCTCATCAAGGCCCTGATAATCGGTGCAATCCGCGAGAAAGCCACGCTCGATCATGACACGCATGAACTCCGATTTTGGGTGATAGGTCATTTTGATATTCCTTGGCTGCTTTCGCGCTTGTATAGAGCGCTCATGGGCGAAGGAAAAGACCATGATTAAGGGCTTTGAAGCAGGCACGGGTTTGTGCGCGATTGGCGCGATGAGCGGCACCTCTCTGGACGGGGTTGATGTGGCGGAAGTCGTGACCGACGGTCAGGAGATATTCGGCTTCGGGGCGACGGGCTATCGCGGCTATACGCCTGCTGAGCAGGCTGTTTTACGGGCGGCTTTGGGCAAGTGGCAGGGCGATGCGGGGCTTGGTGCGGCGTTTGAGATTGTGCAGCGTGCCCATGTCGAGGCGCTCACGGGCTATGAGGCGGAGCTTGTCGGCTTTCATGGCCAGACGCTGGCGCATGAGCCGCGCGGGCGGGGCACGCATCAGATGGGAGATGGCGCGGCTTTGGCGGCGGCGCTTGGTAAGGCCGTTGTCTGGGATTTTCGCTCATCCGATGTGGAGCTTGGCGGGGAGGGCGCGCCGCTTGCGCCGTTTTTCCACCACGCTTGTGCGCGCTATCTGGGCTACACAAAGCCTGTTGCGTTTCTCAATCTTGGCGGGGTGGGCAACATTACCTTTGTTGATCCGCGCATTGAAAAACCTGAGGCTGCGGGCGCTGTGCTGGCTTTTGACACGGGGCCAGCGAATGCGCCGCTCAATGACCTCTGCAACGAGCGGCTGGGCCAGCCTTATGACGCGGGCGGTGCTTTGGCGCGTAAGGGGACTGTCGAGACAGGGGCGCTGGAGCTGTTTTTGGCGGATCCGTATTTTTACCGGATGCCGCCGAAGTCGCTGGATCGGGACGCTTTTGCGGAGATGCGCGACCTTGTGCTGGAGCTGTCAGATGCGGATGCGGCCGCCACGCTCACGGGGATGGCGGCGGCTTCTGTGTTGCAAGGCATGGACCATGCGCCCGAAACGCCGAGCGAGGTTTTGGTGACGGGGGGCGGGCGCTTGAACCCTGTGATGATGGAGATGCTGGCTGCGGCGCTGGACTGCCCTGTGCGCAATATTGACGAGACGGGGCTTGATGGCGATATGCTGGAGGCGCAGGCCTTTGCCTATCTTGCGGTGCGCGTGGCGCGGGGGCTGCCCACGTCATGCCCGAGCACAACAGGCGTGCGTGCGGCTGTGGGCGGCGGGATTGTCAGCAGGCCTTAGGGTCAGGACCCTAGGCCGAGCAGGAGGCTCCGCCCAGCACACAAAACTTGGCGCAATGGGGGTGATTGAGTTGCACCGGGCCGCTGGCCTCGGAAAGCGTCGCGCCAAGCTCGAACTCGGGCGTATAGGCCAGCAGCGTGCAGGCGAGCACAGCGGGGGCGTCAGCGCCCTTGCGCTTGACCACCATGCGCGAGGAGGCGCACATCACATCATCAGGGGATTTGCCCAAGATACCCCAGCAGTCTGTGGTGATTTCGGGGACTTCGACGCTCATATCCATTTCGGGGAAAAGAACTGTCTTTGCAGGGCTTTGCGCATCGATCTTGAAGTTTTTCTCGGCGTAGAGGCGTGCATAGCCAGCGCGGGCGTCTGCTTCGCTTTCGTGAAAGGCGATGCGGCCAGCGACGGCCATTTGAAAGCCGTGATCGCGCAGCCAGATCATGCCCTCAAGCGTGCGTTTGAACGCGTCTTTGCCGCGCTCGGCGTCATGCAGCTTGGCGGACCAATGATCAAGAGAGATCCGCAGTGTGATCTTGTCACCATAGCGCTCGGCGAGGTTTAATAGCCCCGCCTGAACCGATTTGCGCATCATCGGGCGCATGGCATTTGTGAGCACGAGGACATCAAACCCCGCCTCCAGCGCCGCATCCATCATGCCGATCATTTCGGGGTTCATGAAGGGTTCGCCGCCTGTGAAGGCAATCTCGGTGATCGGCCAGCCGAGCGTTTTGATTTCTTCAAGATAAGGCTCTACTTCGGCGCGCGTCATATAGACGAGCGCGTCATTGGTGGGGGAGCTTTCGATATAGCAATTGGCGCAGGTGATGTTGCAGAGCGTGCCTGTGTTGAACCAGAGCGTCTCGGGCTTGGTGAGGGCGACGGAGGCGCGCGTCTCGCCTTTGGCGGTGAGATGCGGGTCTTGAAACTTGCCGAGGTTGGCGGGCTTTGCAAAATCTTCCATGGCACCTCACAATTTTTCTGTGTTTTCCTTGGCTAAACCAAACCGAGCAGGCAAAAAAGAACCGATCAAGCTTTGCACGCCATTGTGAACGCCTTCAAGCCTGTTATCCTCGCCTATGCAATAACTCACAAGGCTGTCTTATGGTTTCGCGCGTCATTCCTGTTGATGATTTTGATCTGGTGATTTTTGGCGCCACGGGGGACCTTGCGCGGCGCAAGATTTTGCCCAGCCTGTTTCGCCGGTTTCATGCGGGGCAAATGCCCGATCAGGCGCGTGTCATTGGCGCGGCGCGCTCGGAGCATGACGAGGCAAGCTTTCGGGCCTTTGTTTTGGAGGCCCTAAAGGAGTTTGCCCGTGTGAAGGGGGCGAAACTGTCTGATTATAAGGCGTTTGTGGCGCGGCTGGATTATGTCACGCTTGATGCGCGGGGCAGCGAGGGCTGGGACGCTCTCAAGGCGCTCTGCAACAGGGGGGCGACACGGGCGTTTTACTTTTCGGTCGGGCCGAGCCTCTTTGAAGACCTTGCCAAGCGCTTGCACAAATACGGGCTGGCGGGGGAAGAAACCCGTATTGTTGTGGAGAAGCCCTTCGGGCGCGACCTGGCAAGCGCCAAGGCGCTCAACGCGGCTTTGGCCAAGCATTTTGACGAGAGCCAGATTTACCGGATTGATCACTATCTTGGCAAAGAAACCGTGCAAAACCTGATGGCTGTGCGCTTTGGCAATATGCTCTTTGAGCCGCTGTGGAACAGTCAGTATATCGATCATATCCAGATCACAGTGGCCGAAACTGTCGGGGTTGCGGGGCGCGGCGAATATTATGACCGCGCGGGGGCCATGCGCGATATGGTGCAAAACCACCTTATGCAGCTGTTGTGCCTGATTGCGATGGAGCCGCCAGCGCGGTTTGAACCTGCGGCGGTGCGCGATGAAAAGCTCAAGGTGATCCGTGCGCTGGAGCCTGTCGGGCCGCAAGACTACGTGCGCGGGCAGTATGGCGCGGATGAGGCGCGTGTGAGCTATTTTGAGGATGTCGGGGCTGAGGACAGCGCAACCGAGAGCTTTATCGCGCTTAAGGCGCATATTTCGAACTGGCGGTGGGCGGGGACACCGTTTTATTTGCGCACGGGCAAGCGGCTCAAGGCCCGCGCGAGCGAAATTGCTGTCGTGTTTAAGGACACGCCGCATAGTATTTTTGGCGATGATGCGGGGCGGCACCGCAATATTCTGAGCATTCGTCTGCAGCCCAATGAGGGGATCGAGCTTGGTGTGACCATTAAGGAGCCAGGCCCCGGCGGGATGCGGCTGATTGATGTGCCGCTGGATATGAGCTTTGCCGAGGCGCTTGGGCCTGATGGCGAAGACGTGCCTGACGCCTATGAGCGGCTGATTATGGATGTGATCCGTGGCAACCAGACCTTGTTTATGCGCGATGACGAAGTCGAGGCGGCTTGGCGCTGGACCGATCCTATCATTGCGGGCTGGGAAGAGCGGCGCGAGGCACCGCTACCTTATGAGCCTGACACGGCGGGGCCGGATGATGCGCTGATGTTGATGCACCGTGACGGGCGGCGCTGGAGGGAGATTAAGGAATGATTTTAGAGACTTACCCTGACGACGATCTGCTGTTTATGGGGGTGGCGAACAGGCTCGCGGGCGAACTTGAGAATGTGCTTTTTCACGCGGAACGCGCAAGCTTTGTGGTTCCGGGGGGGAGCACGCCGGGGCCGATTTTTGATGCGCTCTGTGCGGCGGATATTGACTGGTCGCGGGTTGATGTAATGTTGTCAGACGAGCGCTGGCGGCCTGAGGTGCACCTGCGCTCCAATGCGCGGCTGATCCGCGAGCGGCTGTTGCAGGGCCGCGCGGCGGCGGCTGTGTTTCATCCCTATTATACGGGCGCTGCACGCCCTGACGAGACTTTGGCGGAGGTGGAAAGCACGATTTTGCCTTGCTTGCCGATCTCGGTTTTGCTGCTTGGGATGGGCGCGGATATGCACACGGCCTCGCTTTTTCCGCGGGCCAAGGGGCTTGATGTTGCGCTGAGCGACGAAACGAGCGCGCTTCTGACGCCGATTGAGGCTGACGGTGAGCCTGAACCGCGCGTCACCTTGACGGCCAATGTGCTCAATGGGGCTTTGAGCAAACATCTGGTGATCATCGGGGCGGACAAGCGCGCCGCCCTTGAGCGCGCGGCGACACTGCCGCCCGAAAAAGCGCCTGTGAACGCGATCCTTGAGGGCACGACTGTGCATTGGGCGCCATGAGGGCGGCGCAGGTTGCGGCTGAGTGGGCGCGGGTATTTACGCTGGGCAAGGCGCGCGGCAAGATTGCCGATCTGTTTGAGGCGGATGCGGAGCGGGCGGAGCGCTTTAGCCGCCGTGCCTGTGGGATGCTTTATGACTTTTCCAAAACGGCGCTGACTGAGGAGAGCTTTGCGGCGCTTCTGGAGCTTGCCGAGGCGGCCGAGGTGCCTGCTGCGCGTGAGGCTATGATGCGTGGCGACAAGATCAATACAAGCGAGGGGCGGGCTGTTTTGCATACGGCATTGCGTGCGGGGCCTGACGCTGTGATTGAGGTGGATGGGCAGGATGTGATGCCCGAGGTGCGGGCCACGCTGGGGCGGATGGCGGCTTTTGCGCGCGAGGTGCGGGCAGGCGCGATCACTGATGTGGTAAACATCGGGATTGGCGGATCAGACCTTGGGCCGGCGATGGCGGCGCTGGCGCTTGCGCCTTACAGCGACGGGCCGCGGCTGCATTTTGTCTCCAATATTGACGGGGCGCATATTCATGACGTTTTGAAGGGGCTGAATGCGGCGAGCACGCTTGTTCTGGTGGCCTCCAAGACCTTTACCACCATTGAGACCATGACCAACGCCGAGACGGCGCGGCGCTGGATGGCCGAGCATGGCGGAGAGCCTGCGGCGCAGTTTGCCGCGATTTCGAGCGCAGAGCAGAGGGCGGCGGCCTTTGGTATTCCGGCAGAGCGTGTGTTTGGCTTTGAAGACTGGGTTGGTGGGCGCTATTCGGTCTGGGGGCCGATTGGCTTGAGCTTGATGCTGGCGATTGGGCCTGAGGATTTTGCTGCGTTTCTGGCGGGGGCTGCGGAGATGGACAGCCATTTTGCGCAGGCACCGCTGGCTCAAAACCTGCCTGTGATCCATGCGCTTGTCGGGCTTTGGCATCATCAGGTTTGCGGGCACAAAACCCGCGCGGTGCTGCCTTATGATCAGCGGCTCGCGAGGCTGCCTGCCTATTTGCAGCAGCTTGAAATGGAGAGCAACGGCAAGCGTGTAAGCAAGACGGGCGAGGCGCTGGCCTTTGGCTCGGGGCCGATTGTCTGGGGCGAACCTGGCACAAACGGGCAGCACGCGTTTTACCAGCTTTTGCACCAAGGCACGCAGATTGTGCCTGCGGAGTTTTTGGTGGCGATGCAGGGCCATGAGCCAGAGCTGGCCCATCATCACGCGCTTTTGGTGGCGAATTGTTTGGCGCAATCACAGGCTATGATGCTCGGGCGCGACCACGCCGAGCTGCCGCGCGTTTTTGAAGGCAACCGGCCCTCTGTCACCATGGCTTATGAGAGGCTGACGCCAAAGATGTTGGGGCGGATCATTGCGCTTTATGAGCACCGTGTTTTTGTTGAGGGGGTGATCCTCGGGATCAACTCGTTTGACCAGTTTGGCGTCGAGCTTGGCAAGGAGCTGGCGACGGCCTTGCAGCCTGTTCTGGCGGGCGCGGAGGCTGATCTTGACAGCTCAACCGCGCAGCTTGTGGCGCTTTACCGCGCGCATCAGGGCTAGATATCGAGTTCGAGCCAGACGGGCACGTGGTCTGAGGGCTTTTCGCGGCCGCGCAGCTCGGCTTGAATTTCGCATTTGACCATAAGGTCGGCGCATTCGGGGCTGAGCAGGAAGTGGTCGATGCGGATGCCGTTGTTGCGCTGCCATGCGCCTGCTTGGTAATCCCAGAAGGAGTAGTGCCCGCCGCCTTGGGTCTGGGCGCGAAAGGCCTCGGTGAGGCCAAGGGCGAGCAGGCGGCGGAAGGCCTCGCGGCTTTCGGGCAGGGCGAGGGCGTCTGCGTGCCAGCTTTCGGGCTTGGCGGCGTCTTCGTCTTGGGGAATCACGTTGTAATCGCCGGCCATGAAGAACGGCTCTTCCAGCGCGAGCAACTCTTCGGCGCGTGTATGAAGCCGCTTCATCCACGCGAGTTTGTAGTCATATTTCGGGCCTGGGACTGGGTTGCCATTGGGCAGGTAGAGGCCGCAGATGCGCAGGGCTTTTTTGCCGATCACGGTTGCTTCTATATAGCGGGCCTGCTCGTCTTCAGCGTCGCCTGCGAGGCCGCGGGTGATGTCTTCGAGGGGCAGCTTGGACAGGAGCGCGACGCCGTTGAAGGACTTTTGGCCATGGGTTTCGACCTGATAGCCGAGCGCTTCGATCTCTTCGCGGGGGAAGGCTTCATCGACAGATTTGATCTCTTGGAGGATCGCCACATCGGGGGCGTCGTCCTTGAGCCATGTCAGGAGCGTGTCGATGCGGGCTTTGACGCCGTTGATGTTGAATGTTGCGAATTTCATGGGGCCTGCCTGCGCTTGTGATGGCTCAGGTGTAGCCGAAGAATCACCGCGCCGCCAGAGCTTGAGCTTGGCAAAAATCAGGGATGTGCTGTGCTGTGCTGTCTGGGGGCAAGGCTTGTTGTTAGTCTTGAGATATCAACAGACCATAAGGAAGAAACTTTAATATCAATGGGTTGTGAAGCGTATTTGAATGCAACCTTAAGGAGAATAATACTTCTTGAAAAACAACCATAGGTGGTTAATCATGAGGCCATGACAACCTGGAGGGAACCAAATGTCTGCACTTCGTAAAACACTCACACTGCACTCTGACGTCACTGAAATGAGCCTCTTTGACGGCGGGGGAACCGAAATGACGATCTGTTGTTCTGAGCCACGCGGCACAGATATGACGACCGGTGACGCCACAGGCACATATATCTGTTGCTCAGATCCTGCCGGCTCTGACGCCATGATGGGCGATGCAACGGGCGCATATATTTGCTGCTCGGAGCCGACAGGTTCGGACGCTATGGCAGGGGAAGCGGTTGAGCTATTTATCTGCTGCTCTGACGATTGAGCATTGAGGCCCGAGCCTTAGGGCTTGGGCCTTTGCGCGGGCGGCAAGCCTGCTGCCAACACAAAACTAAAGAATGAGGCAAGGTGATGGGCACTGTTATTCAACTGGATTTTTCAAAGCCTGTCCCGCCTCAAGACAGCCAGCAAACGGCGCTCGCGCAATGCTTTGCCCGTCACCGCCGCATCGGGGATGATGTGTTCTGGCTTAAGGAAAATGCCGAATTTCTGAATATTCACGAAACCTCTGGTCAAAAGCTCAGTGCGCAGGCTTTGAGCGCCTATGAGGTGTTTTATAATGATGTTGAAAACCGTCTGAGATTTTTTCCGCAATATTACCGCTTTTTGCTCTCTATTACGCTCGATCTTGAGGCGCTTGGCTTTGAGGGCGGGAAAGGGGCACAGCTCTGTGACTGGGCGCATAGGGCGCAGCTTGTGGATGCGGAGCTGAGTGATTTGCAGCGGGCCGAGGCGGCGCGGCTTTTGGCGCGGGGCGGGATTGGGCCGCTGGCGCTGGAGGGGGCATTGAGTGCGCGGCTGCGCCGCTTTATCTCCCATAGCGCGACATTTTCGCTGCCCAACAAGAAGGCGGCTTATGAGCTGACGCATATTGTCTTTTATCTGAGCGATTATGGCCGCCGCGACCCTGATATCGGGGCTGAAGCGGTGCGCAGCCTTATGTTTGCGGGGACGCTGGCGCTGATTGATGAAAACGCGGATTTGCTGGCCGAGGTCTGCCTTGCTTTGCGCGCGGCGCGACAGCCTGTGCCTCGGGCGTGGGAAGCTTGGGTAGAGGCCGTTGGTCTGCGCTTTCAGGTCACGGCGGAGGCAAGCGCGCCGATTGACGACTATCACGAATACCTGACCTGCAACTGGCTGGCTATGGCGTCGGGGGGGGCAAGTTTTGTGCAGCAGATGTCGCCTGAACGGATGATTTTTCGCAAATCACACGGGCATCACGGCGTCTTGCGCGCACTTTCGGAGCATCTGTATCAACTGGCGGACCGTCGCCATGAAGACTGGCTGGCGATGCGTCGCGATCTTGAAGGCACGCTTGGGCATGAGGCCTATGCACATCTGTTGACCGCAGAAGCGGCTTACCCCGAATTTGACCGGTTTTTTGCGCATTTTGCGCGCGCGCGCGGCTGATTTATTTGGGGGCGGTCTACATAGAGAAGGACACGCCACACCCGCAGGAGCTTGAGGCGTTGGGATTGTCTATCACAAAGCGCGCGCCGATCAGCTCTTCGACATAGTCGATCTTGGCCCCTGTGAGGAAGGGCTGGCTGACTTCGTCAATCACCACTTTTTCGCCTGCGCCCTCAAGGACAAGGTCTTCGGCCGTCGGCTCATCAAGCTTGATCTCGTATTGAAAGCCCGAACAGCCACCGCCTTCGACAGCGACGCGCAGGGCCTTGCCCTCTTTGCTGGCGCCAATAACGGCGAGTTGTTCAAAGGCTTTGGGAGTGACGGAGGGCGGCACGAACATAGGCGCGGATCCTTACGGGCTAGCGGGTTTACCTAATGGCTTGATGCAATATATATGGGGCGAAACCAGCGGCGGCAAGGATGAGACGCGATGCAATTTGAGATGGCCCCCTTTGCCAGCCGCCCCGAAGACACCCGCGGGCGGCTCAACCCCGAAGGGGAGAGCGCGTTTCGCAGTTGTTTTCAGCGCGATCGGGACAGGATTATCCATTCCAGCGCCTTTCGCCGTTTGAAACACAAGACACAGGTTTTTCTGGAGCATGAGGGCGATTATTACCGCACGCGGCTGACCCATTCGATTGAGGTGGCGCAGGTGGCGCGCACGATTTGTGGCGCGCTTGGGCTGAACTCGGAGCTGACCGAGGCGGTCGCGCTGGCGCATGACTTGGGGCATACGCCTTTTGGCCATACGGGCGAGGACGCGCTTGACGCTCTGATGCAGCCTTATGGCGGGTTTGATCACAATGCGCAGGCGATCAGGATTGTGACCTCTCTGGAGCGGCATTATGCAGAGTGGGACGGGCTGAACCTCACGTGGGAGTGCCTTGAGGGGATCGCAAAGCACAATGGACCAGTGCTTGCGCCTGTGCCCTACGCTTTGGCGGGCTATAACGCAGAGCATGACCTTGAGCTGCACACCCATGCCAGCGCCGAAGCACAGGTTGCGGCGCTGGCCGATGATATTGCCTATAACCATCATGATATTCACGACGGGCTACGGGCGGGGCTGTTTGAGGTTGATGACTTGCTGGACCTGCCGATTGTGGGAGCGTGTTTTGCCGAGGTAGATGCGCGCTATCCTGCGCTGGAGCCAGCGCGGCGACAGCATGAAGCGCTCAGGCGCTTCTTCGGGGTTCTGGTGGAGGATGTGATCGCGACGAGCCGTGCAATTGCCGCCGAGATTGCGCCCGCGAGTGCGACAGATGTGCGCGGGGCGGGGCGGCCTTTGGTCCAGTTTTCGCCAGCGCTTTGGGCTGATTTGAAGCGGGTGCGCGCGTTTCTGTTTGAGCGGATGTATCGCGCGCCGACTGTTGTCATCATGCGGGCGCGGGCGTCTCTGATTGTGGAGGGGTTGTTTGAAGGCTATCTCGCGACGCCCGAGCTTTTGCCAGAAGAGTGGCATGAGGCGCTCAACGAAGCCTTGGGAGACCGCACCGCAACGGCGCGCATTGTCTCGGATTACCTGAGTGGCATGACCGACCGGTTTGCCACTCAGGAGTATCAACGTCTGATCGGGGCGTTGCCCGACTAGGCCTTAGAAAGGGATTTCGTCGTCAAAGTCGGAATTGTTGCCCATTTGCTGAGGCTCGGACGGGCCGCCGAAACGATCGTCCTGACCGCCGCCATAGCTGCCGCCGCCCATGGAACCACCGCCACCATTGCCGCCGCCTTCGCCGCGCCCGTCGAGCATTGTTAACACGCCGTCATAGCCTTGCAGCACAACTTCGGTGCTGTAACGGTCGGCGCCAGACTGGTCTTGCCATTTGCGGGTTTGCAGCTTGCCTTCGACATAGACTTTGGAGCCTTTGCGCAGGTATTGCTCGGCGATGCGCACAAGGCCTTCCTGAAAAATGGCGACAGAGTGCCATTCTGTTTTCTCGCGGCGCTCGCCTGTTGATTTGTCTTTCCAGTTCTCGGAGGTGGCGATGCGCAGGTTGCAGACTTTGCCGCCGTTTTGGAAGGTACGCACTTCTGGGTCGCGCCCCAAGTTGCCGATGATAATGACCTTGTTTACTGAACCTGCCATGATGCGCCTTTCTGAGAATCTATTTGGTGTTTGACAGAGCTTACACCACCACGGCGGGGTTAATGAAAGCATAAAACTTGAGACAAATGAGCGGGAAACGGCGAATTTGGGCTGAAAGTCAAACGGGGCTGGATATTTGGGCCATATTCCGTATCGTGCCGCCATGATCTTGGGGGCGGGTTTATATGCATAAGTGGATGGTCTGTTTGACTGTTATGATGTTTTTGCTGCCGCTTGAGGCGGGCGCTGACTTGTTTGGGGCCAAGCACGGCACGTCACAGTTCAAATCCCAGACCCGTATTCTGGATACCCGTGCCAAGACGCAGTATTCCTCGTCTATTCGGTTGCAGCCTGCCAAGGTCGAGGCACCGACAAAATGGGGCCTTCAGGATTTTAAGCCCTATCAGGGCCGTCAGAAGGGGCCATATGTAAAAATGGCAAAGCAGGCGGCGCAGAAGCATGGTGTGCCTGTCGATCTGTTCTTGCGGTTGGTGCAACAGGAAAGCGGCTGGAACGCCAAGGCGCGCTCCCATAAAGGCGCTTTGGGCTTGGCGCAGTTGATGCCGGGCACCGCTCGCGCGTTGCGGGTCAATCCGCATGATCCATATGAAAATCTGGAGGGCGGTGCGCGCTATTTAAAGACGCAATATCAAGAGTTTGGTTCTTGGCGGCTGGCGCTTGCGGCTTATAATGCGGGGCCAGGGGCTGTGAAGAAATATGGCGGTGTGCCGCCGTTTAAAGAGACGCGCAACTATGTCAAAGTGATTTGGGGAAGCTGAGCGCTTCCCCTTTTTATGTCAGATGTTTGAAAGCTCTTTTTGATGGAGCCAGTCGGCGTGTTTGGGGGCCTTTTTGGTGCGGCTCCACTCCTCCAGCATCTCCCATTTGACGGCATCGAGCTTGGCAAGGAGCGCGTCTTCTTCGGGGTCCGGGCAGGCGAGCTCGACGCGGTGACCGTTGGGGTCAAAGAAGTAGATCGAGTGAAAGATCGAGTGATCTGTGAGCCCCAGAACCTCAACACCTTCAGCCTCAAGATGGTCTTTGAAGGCGAGCAGCTCTGCGCGACCTTTTACTTTGAAAGCAATATGTTGCACCCAGATCGGGGTGTTGGGGTCGCGGCCCATGTCGGGCTTGGTGGGAAGCTCGAAAAAGGCCAGAACGTTGCCGTTTCCGGCATCCATGAAGATATGCATATAGGGGTCTGGCTCATGGGTTGAGGGGACATGATCTTCGGCGATGGCGAGGATGAAATCCATGTTGAGCATTTTATGATACCACTCAACCGTTTCTTTCGCGTCGCGGCAGCGGTAGGCGACGTGGTGTATCTGTTCGATTTTCATGCAGCATTCCTTCTTTAGCTGGAATGCGGTTTTACGGTTACATTTGTAACCATCAAGAGAAAAGTTGCATTTGTAACCGTATGGGCGAAAAAAGAGCCGCGCGGTGGCGGCTCTTTACGGGTTATTCAGCCGCGAGCTTGATCACGGGTTCCATTTCTTTGAGGTCCGCATCGCTCAGGTGGCATTTGATCTGGTGCCCGTTGCCCATGTCTTTGACGGGGGGCACTTCTTTTTCACAGAGGCCGCCTGCGACTTTGCTTTTCCAGTTGCAGCGCGTCTGGAAAGGGCAGCCAGAGGGCGGGTTCATGGCGGAGGGGATATCGCCTTCAAGCACGATGTGCTTTTTGACAATGCTCGTATCCGCGATCGGAACCGCCGAGAGCAGCGCCTCTGTATAGGGGTGATAGGGCGGCGCAAAAACCTCGTCTGTGGTGCCCAGCTCGACCACATGGCCAAGATACATTACCATAACACGATCAGACAGATAGCGCACGATGCTCAAGTCGTGACTGATAAAGAGAAGCGTGGTCTTATGCTCGCGCTGGATCTCCATCAAAAGGTCGGTCACGGCGGCTTGAACAGAGACGTCAAGCGCCGACACAGGCTCGTCGGCCACCACAATGCGCGCATCGCCAGCAAAGGCGCGGGCAATGCCGACGCGCTGCTTTTGGCCGCCAGAGAGCTGGCGCGGCATACGCTCGGCAAAGGCGCGGGGCAGCTTGACAAGATCGAGCAGTTTGAGCATCCGCTCGCGGCGGTCGGCGTCGCTATCGCCGATGTCAAACACCTCAAGCGCACGGATGATCTGGCGGCCCACGGACATCGACGGGTTGAGCGTGTCAAAGGGGTTCTGGAAGACCATTTGCACATCGGCCACGGTCTTGGCTCCGCGCTTTTCAATCGGGGTGCTGCCGATGTTTTTGCCGTCGAGTTCGATCACACCGTCGGTGGCTGTTTCAAGGCCCATCAGGACTTTGGCAAAGGTTGATTTCCCGCAGCCCGACTCGCCGACGATTGCCAGTGTTTCACTTTCGCGCGCTTCAAAGCTCAGGGTTTCGTTGGCTTTGACCACGCGGGTTTCACCGCCCCCGAAGAGGGCATTGGCGGCAACCTCATAGTATTTCTTGAGGTTTTTCATAGACAAGACGACCTCACCGATCTCGCCTTTGGTCTTGGTGTCGGCGGCGACAAGGGGGGCGTTCCAATCTATCTCGTTGAATTTAACGCAGCGGGTTTCATGGGCACCGTCGGCATCTGCGGGGTGCATTGGAATAAACTCTTTGTCGCAGCGGCCTTCTTCGAAATAGTCACAGCGCGGGCCAAAGTTGCAGCCCTTTGGGCGCTCGTGGGGCAAGGGAAAGTTGCCTGGAATGGCCACAAGCGGACGGTCGTTTTTATTGGCTCCGGGAAGGGGAATGGAGCGGAAAAGCGCTTGTGTATAAGGGTGTTGCATATTGTTGAACACGGTTTCGATGTCGCCGCGCTCGACCGCTTCGCCCGAATACATGACGCAGATGCGGTCACAGGTTTCGAGCACGAGGCCGAGGTTGTGGGAAATGAACAGCATGGAAGTGCCGTATTTCTTGCCCAGATCCTTGACCAGCTCCACGACAGCCGCCTCGACCGTCACATCAAGCGCGGTGGTGGGCTCATCCAAGATCAGCAAAGAAGGCTTTGACATCAAGGCCATAGCGATCACGATGCGCTGTTGCTGGCCGCCTGAAAGCTGGTGGGGATAGCTTGAGAGCATACGGGCGGGGTCGGGGAGTTTGACGTCTGTGACGACCTCAAGGGCGCGGTTGTAGGCCTCTTCCTCGCTGACGCCTTCATGGATCATCGGCACTTCCATAAGCTGGCGGCCGATCTTCATGGCGGGGTTCAGGGAGGCCATAGGCTCTTGATATATCATGGCAATTTCGTTGCCGCGGATGTCGCGCAGCTCGTCTTCGCTCAGAGAGGCCATGTCGCGGCCCTTGA
This sequence comes from Lentibacter sp., assembly GCF_965657785.1. GTDB lineage: Bacteria > Pseudomonadota > Alphaproteobacteria > Rhodobacterales > Rhodobacteraceae > Lentibacter. Next base: position 166,965 of record NZ_CBFHPP010000001.1, on the reverse strand, counting down.
ACTTGATACTGCCGCCAACGATATGGCCGTTTTTGCCCAGATCGCGCATGACGCCGAGCGCCACTGTGGACTTGCCGCAGCCTGATTCTCCAACCAAACCAACGGCTTCGCCCGGAGCGACCGAGACGGAGAAGTCCATCACAGCGGGGATTTCACGCAGGCGGGTGAAGAAGGAAATCGAGAGTTTGTTGATCTCCAGAATAGGGCCGTCATATTCGATTTTAGCCATTAACTTTCTCCCTAAGAGGCGCAAAACGGGGGGGTGAAAAGCGTGCACAACCCGTGCACAAAGCGTGCACCGCCCGAACGGGCTTTTGAGGGGTGTTTCGCGTTAACCATTTCGCTTTGTCCTTAACGTTATGTTCAGAATTGCAAGGCGGCGCGGCAGCCAGAGCCGCCGCGCGCGCGATTAGTCTTTGAGGCTTTCTTCGCGCAGACCATCGGCCAAGAGATTCAGTCCCAAGACGAGGGAGAGAAGCGCTATGGCGGGGGGCAGAGCAGGGTGCGCATAGATTGACAAAAGCTTGCGGCCCTCGTTGATCGTGCTGCCCCAGTCAGGAGATTCTGGCGGCAGGCCGAGGCCGAAGAAGCCCAAGGTGCCCAGAAGGATTGTGGTATAGCCGATGCGCAGACAGAAATCGACGATCAGCGGCCCGCGCGCGTTGGGCAGGATTTCCCAGAGCATGATATACCACGGGCCTTCGCCACGCGTTTGGGCGGCGGCCACATAGTCGCGGCTGTGGATATCGAGCGTAAGGCCACGCACGATCCGAAACACGGTCGGTGAGTTGACAAACACAACCGAGACAAACACCACGAGAACCCCAGGAGCTGGATTGAAGAAATCAAGCGGGCCCAGAATGTTGATCTGGCTGTCTGGTGCGTTGATCGTGACGAGATAGAGGATCGCCATCGGGATCAGAACCACCATGAGCCAGAAGCGGTTTTTGCCGGGGTCTGTCTGGAAGCGTGAGTTGATCAAAACGCCGCAGAAGATCAGCGGGAAGCTGAAAAGCACCACCGCCATGAATTGGGGCAGGCCCGTTTCGACAATCTCTGGTGTGACCAGAAGATAGAACAACAGGATCACCGGAAAGGCGATGATCAAGTTTGCCAGAAAGCTCAAAACCGTATCCAGCGATGCGCGGAACATCAGCACGAAGAGAACCGCGAGGAGCGCCGCCAGCAACAAAAAGTTGGCCATGCCGCCGCCGTATGCTGTGGCGAGGGCTGCGAGTGTGAAGATCACGGCTGTGCCGATCATGCCGAGGCTGCCTTTGCGCAGGGCCGGGCCTGAGAAGTAGCCTGCGGGCAAGCCCAGCGTGATGCCGACCATAAAGGCAAAGAGCGTGGCCAGCGGCGCGATCATGATCACAATCACCGAGCCTGTCACCACACGCGAGAAGACGTCACGCGCAAGGTTGTCACCGCCAAGGAGATAGAACGGGTAGGCCCCATCGGAGAGGTCGCGCAGGGGCGTACCCGGCACTTTGTTCTTCATGCCCGAGAGTTGCTCAAGCGGGCCATGTGTCGCGATCATGTCAAACAGGCCGTTGAAGGCGGCTGTGAAGACCCAGAACATCACCAGACCAAAGCCGAAGATGCCGACTGTGTTGTCAAACAGCTTGCCGTAGAGGCCAAGCTTGCGCTTGTAGGTGAAGGACAGCGAGAAGAGCACAACAAGGGCGATCCAGACTGGCATAAAGCGCATCACGATTGAGGCGAGGATGCCACGGCCTTGCATGGTTGCGATCCGCTGCTGCTGGGCGAGGTCTTCGCCTGTGGGCACAGCGGATGGGTCCATTGCGGCGAGCTGTTCGCGAAAGCCTGCGCCCGCAAAGAGGAGCGTATAGCCAAGCCATGCGGCCACTGTGAGGCCGATCAGCTTGAGCGAAAAGCCAAAGAGAAAGCCCATTGTGGCGGCGGGATCATCAAAGAAGCTGTTCATAAAGAGGCTGAGCATCGCGGCAAACAGCCCGAGAGCGAGCAGGCCGAGCAGGATTTTGCCAAGCACTTCCAGCTCCATGCCGCCGCTGAGGGCTGGTGAGAGGGCATTGTAGATATAGCCGATCCCGACGAGCAGCAGTGTGACCACGGCGATCCCGTTAAAGAGCGAGAAGCTGCCACGTGTCGAGCTGCCTGTCAGCGAGAGCAACATAGCGCAGAGGCCCGAGAGCACGCCGAGGGTTGCGAAGGCGGCGAGGAAGGTTCCGAAGAAGCCGGCATATGCGCCAAACCATGTAAGAGGTTCCATATTCAATATCCCTTACGAAATGCGAATGCGCGGGTTGAGGAAGACATAGCCAATATCGCTCACCAGTTGGGTGATGAGAACAACAACCACGGAGACGACCGAGACACCAAGCAGAAGCTCGATATCGTTGTTGCCTGCGGCCTGCACGAGCGTCCAGCCGAAGCCCTTGTAGTTAAAGAGCGTCTCGACAATGACCACGCCGTTGAGCAGCCACGGCAGCTGAAGCATGATCACTGTGAAGGGCGCGATCAGCGCGTTGCGCAGGGCGTGCTGCATGACAATATTGCGGAAGGCGACGCCCTTGAGGCGGGCGGTTCGGATATATTGCGCTGTCATGACTTCGGCCATGGAGGCGCGGGTCATGCGGGCGATATAGCCCATGCCATAAAGTGCGATGGTGAGCACGGGGAGAAAGAAGTTCTCGAAGTTGGCTGATTCCATGGCCGAAGTGGCTGTGCCTTTGAAGAGAGTTTTGCCCTCGATCAGCCCCGCGTCGGCAAGGATCGGCGAGAGGCCGAAGCGCGAGGAGGCGAGCAGGGCGATGAAGATCACGCCCGAGACATATTCGGGCGTCGCTGTGGTGGCGATTGAGGCGGTGGAGAGCGTGCGGTCGGTGCGCGAGCCTTCGCGCATCCCAGCGAGCACGCCAATCAGAAGAGCGGAGGGCACCATGAGCACCATGACCCAGAACATCAGCTTGGCGGTGAGTGAGAGGCGGGTGCTGATGATCTCGGTGACCGGCTCTTTGAAAACAGTCGAGTAGCCCCAGTCGCCTTGAAGGATGCCACAGAATGTCGGCGCATTGGCAGGGTCAACGCCCGGGCGCAGGCAGCGGCCTGTCATTTCGCCCTCGGCATTCACGCCTGTGAAGCCCGGCGCGAGGCCAAGCCATTCGGCATATTTGCGGGGTAAGGACTGGGTATAGCCGCGATTGTCGAGCCAGGAGGAGACCTGCGCATCAGACATCCGCATATTGCCTTGGGTTTTGGCGAGCTTCTCCAGATTGGGATAGAGATTGGTCAGAAAGAAGACCACGAAGGTCAGGCAGAGCGCTGTGAGCAGCATCACGCCAAGCCGTCGAAGGATGAATAGTCCCATTTAGGTTCCCCTGTTCTGGGTGATGTGCTGTGCGGCACATCTGCAAAATTGGGCGCGCGGGGCGCTGTGTGAGAAAAAAGGAATGTCTGAAACACTCGAAAGGCAAAGATCGGAACCTGTCTGAGGCTGTGCAGGCGTGCGTAAGGCAACACCGGCTTGAGCCGCGCAACTGTCGTGCAGCATTTGTCACTCCCTTTTGTGTTAAGGTCACGCTGCATTGGCGCAGTCTTGTCCCTTAACCTCCCCATAACCACATATTTGCGCCCCTCGCGTCAATGGGAAGCTTTAATTATTTTTGTGATTTTGCGACGTGTTACTGATGCAAAAGCGACATGGCGCTGTGTTGGTGTGGGGTTGATCTGAAAGACTATCGCCGCATCACCCCAAGGGAAGACTGTGCCAGCCGCCCATGCGGGCGCGAAACCAGGTGCGCTGACGCTTGGCGTATTGGCGACTGGCGATAATGGCGCGGGCGCGGGCCTCTTTGAGGCTGATCTCGCCTTTGAGATGGGCGATCAGCTCGGGCGCGCCGATGGCTTTGGAAGAGGGGTTTTGGGGCGACCATTGGGCAAGGTTGGCCTCGGCCTCGGCGAGCGCGCCTTGCTCCAGCATGAGATCAAAGCGGCGCTCGATTCGGGCGTTGAGCCAGTCTTTGTCCGCTTGCAGAACGATCGGCTGTGCCGCGGTGAGGGGCAGATCAGGCGCGGGCGTTTCGGCCTGCCATGTGGCGAGGGTGCGGCCTGTGCTTTGCAAGACCTCATAGGCGCGCTGGACCCGCATCGGGTTTTGCAGATCAATCTTGGCGGCGGTGGCGCCGTCAAGGGCGGCAATCATCTCGGCCAGGCCTTCGGGCGTTGCGCGCAGGGCATCGGCCTTGGCGCGCACCTCGGGCGACGTGGGGGGAATCGCGGCAAGGCCCTCTGTCAGAGCGGCAAAGTAAAGGCCCGTGCCCCCGACAATGATCAGGCGCTGGCCCTGCGCGCGAAGAGCGCGCACCTCGGCGAGCCATTCTCCCACAGAGTAGGGATGGGTTCCTGCGACATGGCCATAGAGCGCATGGGGCGCGCGCGCCTCTTCCTCGGCGCTTGGCCGCGCGGTCAAAACGCGCCAGTCGGAATAGACCTGAAGCGCATCGGCATTCACAATCAGCCCGCCGTCTGCCTCAGCGATCTGAAGCGCGAGGGCGGATTTGCCTGAGGCGGTCGGACCTGCGATGAGCACGGGCGTTTCTGGCGATATGGCGGATAGCTTGAGCATGAGCCTGCCTTTAGCGCAGCTTGAGGGCGGGGCAAAGCGCGCTTTTTGACTTGGCCGCGCGCTTCGGGCGTTGCGCCTGAGCGAGATTTGGGACATTTAGAGCAAAGCTTAACCCAATCAGGAGACCGCAGATGTCAGAGCCAGCCGCGCCGAAAACCACCTTCAAACGCGTTATGCTCAAGATATCAGGTGAGGCGCTGATGGGGGATCAGGGCTTCGGGCTGCATCCGCCGACTGTCCAGCGGATTGCGCGGGAAGTGCAGTCTGTTCAGGAGATGGGCGTTGAAATCTGTATGGTCATTGGCGGTGGCAATATTTTTCGCGGGCTGTCGGGCAGCGCGCAGGGCATGGAACGCACAACAGCCGACTATATGGGAATGCTGGCAACTGTGATGAACGCGCTGGCGATGCAAAGTGCTTTGGAAGACCTTGGTGTCTTTACCCGTGTGATTTCGGCGATCACGATGAACGAAGTGGCCGAGCCATATATCCGCCGCCGCGCGGTGCGCCACCTTGAGAAAAAGCGGGTCTGTATCTTTGCGGCCGGAACGGGCAACCCTTATTTCACGACAGATACGGCGGCGACCCTGCGCGCCAACGAGATGGCCTGTGAGGCGATCTTTAAGGGCACCAAAGTCGACGGCGTCTATGACAAAGACCCTGCCAAGTTTGAGGATGCGGTGCGCTATGATCATGTGAGTTATGATGAGGTGCTCCAGAAGCGCCTCGGGGTTATGGACGCCAGCGCGATTGCGCTGGCGCGCGACAATAACCTCCCCATCATTGTGTTTAGCCTTGACGAGCCCGGCGGCTTTCAGGGCATCCTCGCGGGCGAGGGCACATATACAAAGGTGCACGGCTAAGGCTTTTAAGCCTGCGCGGGACACTGTAAACTGGCTGAAAGCCAAAAGAGACGAACAGGAGTTTGAGGCCCATGTCAGACGATTTTATGCTGGATACCGACGAGCTGGAGCGCCGTATGGACGGGGCGATGGCCAATTTGCGGACCGAATTTGCCTCTCTGAGGACGGGGCGCGCCTCGGCGAGTATGCTTGAGCCGATTGTGGTGGAGGCCTATGGCAACCAGACGCCGATCAACCAGCTTGGCACAGTGAACGTGCCCGAGCCGCGCATGGTCACGATCAATGTGTGGGATAAATCCATGGTTCAGGCTGTGGAAAAGGCGATCATGAACTCGGGCCTCGGAATCAACCCGCAGACCAACGGCACCATTGTTATGTTGCCGATCCCCGAGCTGAACGAAGAACGCCGCCGCGAGCTGACCCGTGTTGCGGCGCAATATGCCGAACACGCGCGCGTCGCTGTGCGCAATATTCGCCGCGACGGTATGGACCAAGTGAAAAAGGCCAAGGCCGACGGCATTTCGGAAGATGACCAGAAGTTCTGGGAAGACGAAGTGCAAACTTTGACCGATAAACACATCAAAGCGCTCGATGCGGCTCTGGAAAGTAAGCAAGCGGAAATCATGCAGGTGTAAGGTTCCCTTTTTATTATGTGACTTAAGGAGCCAGATTTGACGAGTGAATTCGATAAGGGCGCGGGGCCGCGCCATGTTGCGATTATTATGGATGGCAATGGCCGCTGGGCGCAATCGCGCGGGCGGCCACGGCTTTTTGGCCATCACGCCGGCGCAAAACGGGTGCGCGAGATTGTAGAAGCCTGCCCTGATTTGGGCGTGAAGTATCTGACGATTTTTGCTTTTTCGACCGAAAACTGGAAGCGCACGCAAGTGGAGGTGGCAGGGCTTATGGGGCTGTTTCGGCGCTATATTTCAAAAGAAGCGCGAGCCTTGAAAGACGAGGGTGTGCGGGTACGCTTTATTGGCGACCGTGTGCGGCTTGATGATAAGTTGGTCAGCTTGATGGACGAGCTTGAGCTTTTGACCTGCGAGAACGAGAAGGTGCATCTGACCATTGCGCTCAATTACGGCGGGCGCGACGAAGTGAGCCGCGCCACAAAGCGGTTGGCGCAGGATGTGGCGGCGGGGCGGCTTGACCCGGAAAAAGTGGATGAGGAAACGCTTCCAAAGTATTTGGATACATACGTTTTGCCTGATCCGGACCTTGTCATTCGCACCAGCGGCGAGGCGCGGATTTCGAACTTTTTGCTCTGGCAGTCGGCCTATGCGGAATATGAATTTATTGACACGCTCTGGCCTGATTTCAGCCCTGAAATTTTTGCGGGGCTGGTCAACAACTATGGCAAGCGCGAGCGGCGCTTTGGAGGGGTTGTGGCATGAAAATCGAGGCGGGCAAGTGGGGAGATCTGCGTTTGAGGCTGATATCGGCGGCTGTGATGGCTGTTGTGGCGAGCGTAGATATCTGGCTTGGCGGCCCTTGGTTTTTGGCGCTTCTGGCGCTGATCTCGGCGGGCATGGTCTGGGAGGCGGCGCGGCTTGGCGGCGCTGTGCGCGGGCCTTTGCGCGATGTGGCGCTGCCGATTGCGGGCGGCGTGGCTCTGATTGCGGCCGAGTGGATCGGCGCGCCCTTGGGGTTTGTTCTTCTGGGCGCGGTTGCGGGCGCTGTTTGGGCTTTGGCGGCGCGCTTGCGGCATCGTCTCGCATTTTATGCGTTTTTTTGCATGATCGCGGGTCTGGCGCTTTATGGCATTCGCGATCTTTTCGGAATGGTGGTTCTGATCTGGGTGATCGGGGTTGTGATTGCCTCTGATGTCATGGGGTATTTTGCGGGGCGCGTTTTGGGCGGGCCGAAGTTCTGGCCCAAGGTCAGCCCCAAGAAAACATGGTCCGGCACGGTTGCGGGCTGGGCAGGGGCTGCGCTTTTGGGCTGGCTGCTCGGCGACAGGCTGTTGGCGGGGGGACTCGATTGGCCTATTTCGCCTGTCCTGTTCTCGGTAATTTTGGCTTTTGCGGCGCAGATGGGCGATATTGTCGAGAGCGCTTTGAAGCGCAAGGCCGGTATCAAAGACAGCTCTTCTCTGATCCCCGGGCATGGCGGCGTTTTGGACCGCTTTGACGGGATGATCGGCGCGGCGCTGGTCTTTTTCCCTGTGCTGACAGTGGCAGGGCTTCTGGGGTGAGGCGCAGGATTTCTATTTTCGGGGCCACAGGCTCTATCGGGCAATCGACGCTTGATCTGATCGGGCGCGCGCCTGAGGCCTATGAAGTTGTGGCTTTGACGGGCGGGAGCAATGTGGCGCAGCTGGCGGCAGATGCGCGCAGGTTTGGCGCGGATGTGGCTGTGATTGCCGATGAGGCGCGCTTGCCTGACTTGCGTGCGGCGTTGGCGGGGAGCCAGACAGAGGCCGCTGCGGGGCAGGTGGCGCTGATTGAGGCGGCGGCGCGGCCTGTGGACTGGGTGATGAGTGCGATTGTGGGCGCGGCTGGGCTGGAACCTGGGCTGAAGGCGCTTGAGCAGGGCGCCACTCTGGCGCTGGCCAACAAGGAATCGCTGGTGAGCGCGGGCAAGCTTTTGATGGAGACAGCCGAGCGCCACGGGGCACAGGTTCTGCCTGTGGACAGCGAGCATTCGGCTGTGTTTCAGGCGCTGGTGGGCGAGGATATGGCGGCTGTCGAGCGGGTGATTATCACGGCCTCCGGCGGCGCATTTCGCGACTGGCCGCTTGCGCGGCTTGCAAGCGCGAGTGTCTCGCAGGCCAGCAGCCATCCCAACTGGGACATGGGCCAGCGGATCACGATTGACAGCGCGTCTATGTTTAACAAAGCCTTGGAACTCATTGAAACACGTGAGTATTTTGGTATTGAACCTGAAAAAATCGAGGTGCTGGTGCACCCGCAGTCGCTTGTTCATGCGCTGGTCGGGTTTCAGGATGGCGGGCTGATGGCTCATGTCGGGCCGCCCGATATGCGCCATGCGATTGGCTATGCGCTGCATTATCCCGTGCGTGCGAAGCTGCCTGTGGAGCGGCTTGATCTGGCGCGCATTGGGCAGCTTGAGTTTAGCGAGCCTGACCCGCAGCGCTACCCAGCTTTGGGGCTGGCCTATGAGGTTATGGCGCGCGGCGGGCTGAGCGGGGCAGTGTTTAACGCTGCCAAAGATATGGCGTTGGACAGGTTCTTGGCGGGGCAGATCGGCTTTACCGACATGGCAGATGTGGTGCGGGCCACTTTGGACCAGCTCTTGCCTGACGATAGCCTGATCGATGCGCCAATGACCCTTGATACCCTGCGCCGAGCAGCCCATTTAGGGCAGAGCACCGCGCAAAGCGTGACACCGAAATAAGACAGAAAGACAGGTAACCCTTTGGATTTTATGACCCTTCTGCCAGAATTTGGCAATGTAATCCTCACTCTCATTTCTTTTGTCGTTGCTTTGTCGATCATCGTGGGGGTGCATGAATACGGCCATTATATTGTCGGGCGTTGGTCGGGGATCAAGGCTGAGGTTTTCTCAATCGGCTTTGGGCCGGTGCTTATTGCACGCGAAGACAAACATGGCACCGTCTGGCAGATCGCGGCGATCCCGTTTGGGGGCTATGTCAAATTTATGGGTGATGCCAATGCGGCGAGCGGTAAGGATGGCGAGGCTATGGAGGCTATGCCTGTGGAGCAGCTGCGCCACACCATGCATGGCGCGCCGCTTTGGGCGCGGGCTGCGACTGTTTTGGCGGGGCCTGTGTTTAACTTTATCTTCTCGATCGCGGTGTTTGCGGGGCTTTTGCTGTCGCTTGGCATGATGTCTTCGCCCCCCAAGATTTCGACGCTCCATCCGATGCCCTATGAGGGTGTGACGATTGAAGCGGGGGATCAGATCGTGGCAATTGCGGGCACACCCTTTCCCGAAGAGCCGAGCCGCGCCTATTTTGATGCGCTGCCAGACGGGCTCTTGCTTGATTACACCGTGAAACGCGGCACCGATACGCTGATCGTGCAGGGGCCGCAGTATAGCCCCGCGCGGATCGGGGGCGTGCAGCCGCGCTCGGCGGGCGAGGCGGCGGGCCTGATGGAGGGCGATGTGATCTTGCGCGCGGACGGGCAAGACCTGAGCAGTTTTATGCAGCTTGTGTCTGTTGTGAAGGCCGCTGAAGGCGCGCCTGTCAGGCTCAATGTCTGGCGCGACGGGGCGGAAAAGGAATTTGTCATCCAACCCGAGCTTCGCGATGTGCCAACGGCGGACAACGGCTTTGAAAAGCGGTTTCTCATCGGCATTTTCAGCTCGACCTTCTTTGAAGCAGAGACCGAGCGCCCGGGAGTGTTTGAGGCTGTGGGGCTGGGCGCCGAGCAGACCTATAGTGTTGTGACGCGGTCTATTTCGGGGCTGTATCATCTGGCATTTGGCAAGATCAGCTCCTGCAATATGTCGGGCGCCATCGGCATTGCGCGGGCCTCAAAAGCCCAAGCGGAGCAGGGGCTTGCCGAATTTATCGGGTTTCTTGCACTCTTATCGACGGCTGTGGGCTTTCTGAATTTGTTGCCCATTCCCATGCTCGATGGCGGGCACCTGATGTTTTATGGCTATGAGGCCGTGATGCGCAAAAAGCCGAGTGACAGGGTGATGCAGGTTTTGATGAGCATGGGGATTGCCCTTGTTTTGAGCGTGATGGTCTTTGCCCTTTGGAACGATATTTTCTGCTGATCGGTTTCAAAACGGGGCGCTGCCCCAGAAATGCCACAATTGTGCCGCGCTTCCTACACAATGCTTTGTCAGGCTGAGCCTGTAAGAGTGGAGTATGGGTATGGATACGATTGAAAAAGGTTATCGCGGGCTGCATCTGCTTTGGGATTTGAACTGGGACCGCCTTTTGTATCTTGCGACGATCACGGTTGCGCTGTTTGCGGGCGCATGGATCGGCAGCTTGTTTCTTTAAGGGGTTTGGGCCTTGACCGCACACGATAGCTTTTGCGCGCCCCTTTCGGGGCGCTTCTCGTTTTGACATCAATTGCCAATGCGATTAGTCAGTCAGGATAGGGGTGTCTGACTGGAAATGAGAATATGACAAGCAGTGTCACGAAGCGCGCCGCGCGCAGAGGATCAAACCACACCATTGGCAAAGCGCTGAAAATACTGGCTTGCGCCATGTTTTCAATGGTTTTTGTCTGGGGTGTCATGCGTGTTGACGCGCAAAATTACAGTTTTAATTCGGTCGCTGTTGAAGGCAACAAGCGGATCGAAACAGACACGATCCTGACCTATGCGGGAATCGCTCGGGGGCAGGCCGTGTCTGCTGGCGATTTAAATGAGGCCTATCAGCGGATTTTGGCGTCGGGGCTGTTTGAAACTGTTGTGATCGAACCCAAAGGTGGCACACTTGTGATTGTGGTTGAGGAATTCCCGACCATCAATCGCATCAGTTTTGAAGGCAACCAGCGCCTGAAGGATGACGAGCTGTCTCGCTTTATCAAGCTGAGACCACGCCTTGTCTTTAGCCCGACACAAGCCGAGCGGGATGCGGCCACGCTGACGGAGGCCTATGCCGAGAATGGCCGTTTGGCGGCCAAAATCACCCCTCAGATCATCCGCCGCAGCGACAACCGCGTCGATCTTGTGTTTGAGATATTTGAAGGCGGTAACACAGAAGTCTCGCGGATCGGCTTTGTGGGCAACCAAGTTTTCTCTGACCGACGTCTGCGCCGTGTTCTGGAGAGCAAGCAGGCCGGCGTTCTGCGCGCCTTTATTCGCAAGGACACTTTTGTTGAGGATCGTCTGCAATTTGACCAACAAGTCTTGCGCGATTTCTATTTGTCACGCGGGTATGTCGATTTTCGCACAACCTCGGTGAATGCCGAGCTTGCGCGCGAGCGTGACGGGTATTTTCTAACGTTTACGCTTGAAGAGGGCCAGCAGTTTGCCTTTGGCGAGATTACAACTGTGAGCGAAATGGCCGAGGTCGATAGCGACGACTATCAGGAGACCGTCAAGCTGCGCTCTGGCGATGTTTACTCGCCAGCCTCAGTGGAAAACGCGATTGCACGGATGGAACGTCTGGCAATCCGCAATGGCCAGCCGTTCTTGCGCGTTGAGCCACGGATCACGCGCAATGATCGCGATCTTACGCTGGATATCGAGTTTGTTCTGGGGCGCGGTGAGCGTATTTTTGTCGAGCGGATCGACATTGAGGGCAATGCGACTACGCTTGACCGCGTGGTGCGCCGCCAGTTCCGCGTGGCGGAGGGCGACCCGTTTAACCCGCGCGAAATCCGCGAGAGTGCGGAGCGGATCCGCGCGCTTGGTTTCTTTGGCGACGCTCAAGTCAATGCGCGGGAAGGCTCGACGCCCAACAGCGTGATTGTTGACGTGGATGTGCAAGAAAAGCCGACCGGCTCGCTTAATTTTGGCGGAACATTTTCGACCGACAACGGCTTTGGCCTCGTGGCGCAATATACGGAGACGAACTTCCTTGGCCGCGGTCAGACCGTGCGCTTTCGGGCTTCGGGCGCGACGGATAACACCAACTACGGGCTTTACTTTGAAGAGCCGGCTTTCCTTGGGCGGGATGTGAAGTTTTTCTTTGATATTGGGCTTGTGGAAACAACGGCCGCAAATTCGAATTACAACACCGACAAGGGAAACTTTGCAACGGGTCTTGAGTTTGCGCTCGGGGAGCGCGCGCGGCTCGGGGTGAACTACAAGTTTGATGCGACCAAGATGACGGTGGATAATACGACTGTTTTGTCGGGGCCTGCGCCGAGCACTTGTAGCAACCTGTTTCTCTGTGTGGGAGATGTTCTGTCAGCGGAGATCGCTCAGGGGCGGCGCAAGCAAAGCTCTGTTGGGTATACCTATTCATGGGACTCGCGCAAAACCTCGCTGGATGACAATGAGGGGCTGCGTTTTGTCGTAAGTCAGGATTTCGGCGGCTTGGGCGGCGACGATACATTTGTGAAGTCTAAAGCCAAAATGGTGGCTCAGACCCGTATCTTGAGCGATGAAATCACCCTGCGGGCCACGATTGCGGGCGGGGCTGTGAACTTCTCTGGCCCTGGTAGTCGCGCGACAGACCGCTGGCTGTTTGACGAGGATATCATTCGCGGTTTTGCACCCGACGGGATTGGCCCACGGGATTATAACGCTGGTGCAAACATGAACGACGCTTTGGGCGGCAATTACTTTGTTTCGGCCAAGTTTGAGGCGCTTTTCCCGCTGGGCTTGCCTGAGGAATACGGGATCACGGGCGGCGTCTTTTATGACATCGGCAATGTTTGGGGGCTTGATCAGGTTAGTTCTACCCCTGGCGTTACGCATTATGAGAGCGGATCGGTCCGCCATGTGGCTGGTATCTCTGTCTTTTGGGTGACGCCGATTGGCCCGATGCGTCTGAACTGGAGCAAGGCTCTGGAAAAAGAAGTGCAGGACAAAGACCAGAGCTTTGAGTTTACGATCTCAACCGAGTTCTAGGATGGCTGCGCCGCTCAGATCATATGTCTTTCCGCTCGCCCTTGGACTATGTCTTTGGGCGGCGGGCGTTTTTGCTCAAGGGTTGAGCGCACCACGGGCCGAAGTTGTGATTGTTGATCCCAACAGGCTTTTTGCAGAGACCCTTTTTGGCCAGAATATTTCGCAGGCCCTCGAGGCCGAAGCCGTTGAGCTGTCGGCCAACAACCGCCGACTTGAAGAGGAATTGCGCGCCGAAGAGAAAGAGCTGACCGAAAAGCGCCCGAGCATGGCGCCGGTTGACTTTCGGGATGCGGCGGAGGCCTTTGACAAGAAAGTTCAGGCCATTCGCCGCGAGCGCCAAGACCGTGCCCGCGCTCTTGAGGACAAGCGCACCTCAGCGGAGCAGCGTTTTTTGGCGACAGCTCAGGGCGTTCTTGTCGAGCTGATGAATGAGCGGGGCGCAAATGTTTTGTTGGATATGCGGGCGGTGATTTTGCGCGATAGCGCGATTGATATTACCAATGACGCTGTGCGCAAGATTGACGAGGCGATCGGGCGTGGCGAAATGCTTGGCAAAGCCGAGGCGGCCCCGAAAGAGGAATAATGCGGCTCTGGCCTGCGCCGCTTGTTTCGCGACGGCGCTCTTGCTACTGAGAGTGCAGATTGACTGGAAGGAATACCAATGACAACCGAGGTTCTGCGCGCCGATATCGGCCTTATCCAGCGGATTATTCCGCACCGCTATCCGTTTTTGTTGGTGGACCGTGTGGAAGACATTATCGGCACAGAATCAGCCCGTGGCATCAAGAATGTGAGCATGAACGAGCCGCATTTTCAGGGCCATTTTCCGGGCAAGCCGATTATGCCCGGTGTGACAATTGTCGAAGCTATGGCGCAGACGGCGGCTGTTATGGTGGGCGTTGCGCTTGATATGGCGGATAAAGAGCTGTTGGTCTATTTCATGGCGATCGAGAAGTGCAAATTCCGCCGCATGGTTGTTCCGGGCGATGTGCTTGAAATGCAGCTGACCACATTGCGCGGCAAACCCGGTGCCAAAGTCTGGCGCTTTGGCGGGGTTGCGACAGTTGAGGGCGAGATGGCCTGCGAAGTCGAGTTTACCGCGATGATGGATCTGCCGAAGGTGGCCGCAGAGTGAGCCGCGATATTCACCCCAGTGCCATTGTCGAAGAGGGCGCCCAGATTGGCGAGGGCTGTATCATCGGGCCGTTTTCGCTGATCGGCGCTGATGTGGTCTTGGGCGCCAATGTGCATATCAAGAGCCATGTTGTTGTGACAGGGCAGACCGAGATTGGCGAAGGCACCGTTGTGTTTCCTTTTTCGGTGATCGGGGAAGTGCCGCAAGACCTAAAGTTTAAGGGCGAGAAGACCGCGCTGAAAATCGGGGCGCGCAACCGTATTCGCGAACACGTCACCATCAACTGCGGCACCGAGGGCGGCGGCGGGCTGACGCAGATTGGAGATGACGGGCTGTTTATGGCGGGCTGTCATATCGCACATGACGCCCATGTCGGGGACCGTGTGATTGTGGTCAATTCCTCGGCTGTGGCGGGGCATTGTGTGATTGAAAATGATGTGATCATCGGGGGGCTTTGTGGCATTCACCAGTTTGTGCGCATTGGTCAGGGGGCCATCATTGGCGCTTTGAGCATGGTGACCAATGATGTGATCCCGCATGGGCTTGTGCAGGGGCCGCGCGGAGAGCTTGACGGGCTGAACCTTGTGGGCCTCAAGCGACGCGGTGTGGCGCGGGCCGATATTACGGCGCTTCGGGCGGCGTTTCAGATGCTGGCGCAGGGCGAAGGCACGTTTCAGGAGCGTGCGCGACGCTTGGGCGAGGATAGCGAAAGCGACTATGTGCAGCAGATCGTCGGCTTTGTGACAGGCGCGAGCGACCGCTCTTTTCTCACGCCAGGGAACTGACGTGCTGGCGCTGATCGCAGGGCGCGGGGCATTGCCCAAGGCGATTGCTGATGCGCAACGCGAGCGGCCTCTCATTTGCGCTTTGGAGGGCTTTGCGCCAGATGCCCTTTCTGTTGACCTCACATTTCGGCTTGAGACTTTGGGGACATTTCTAGGCGCATTGCAGACGCGTGGTGTGACGCAGGTCTGTTTTTGTGGCGCGATTGATCGGCCACGGCTGCGCCTTCGCCAGCTTGATTTCAAAACGCTGCCGCTGGTGCCGAGGTTTTTGCGCGCTTTGAGGCTTGGCGATGACGGGGCGCTGCGCGTCGTTGTCTCGCTGTTTGAGGCGAAGGGGTTTGATGTGCGCGCTGCGCATGAGCTATTGGCGGGGCTGACCATGGCGGCAGGGGTTGCGACCCGGAGCCAGCCACAAGAGGCGCATCAGGGCTTGCCTGCACTTGGGCGCAGTCTGTTGGCGGCCATGGGGCAGGCCGATCTGGGGCAGGCCTGTGTTTTGCGGGGCCAAGATGTTTTGGCCCAAGAGGATGTGAGCGGCACAGATGCGCTGCTTGCGCGTTTTTCGCGGCACGGCGAGGGCAAGGGGGCTGTGCTTTATAAGGCACCAAAGCCCAATCAGGACCGGCGTGTCGATTTGCCCACGATTGGGCTGGCGACGGCTGCGGCCGTTGTGGCGGCTGGCTTTGACGGGATCATTCTGGAGGCGGGGGGCGTGATTGTTCTGGAGCAGGACCAGGTGATTGAGACGCTTGACCGCGCGGGGCTGTTTTTATGGCTGGTGTGAAGCGTATCTTTATCGTGGCGGGCGAAGCCTCTGGCGACAAGCTTGGCCAATCTGTGATGCTCGGGCTGAAACGCCTTTTGCCTGACGTTGAGTTTGCGGGCGTTGGCGGGCCGCTGATGGCGGCCGAGGGGCTGGTCTCTCTGTTCCCTATGGATGAGCTGAGTGTCATGGGGCTGGCGGAAGTTTTGCCAAAATATCGCGCGCTGCTGCGGCGCAAAGACGAGACTGTGGCGGCAGCGCTGGCGTTTGAGCCTGATATTTTGCTGACCATTGATAGCCCCGATTTTTGCAAGCGTGTGGCAAAAGAGGTGCGCGCGGCCAATCGGGCGATCAGGACGGTGCATTATGTGGCACCTTCTGTTTGGGCATGGCGCCCCAGGCGCGCCGCAAAGCTTGCGCGCTTTACCGATAAGGTTTTGACTTTGTTGCCTTTTGAGCCTGAGCTTATGCAGGCCGCAGGGATGGAGGCCGCGTTTGTCGGCCATCCTGTGGTGGCGGAGCCTGAGGCGACGGATCTCGACATCGCGACGTTTCGGGCAGCGCATGGTCTTGGTGATGCGCCTTTGCTTTTGCTTCTGCCTGGCTCGCGTTTGGGCGAGGTGAAGCGGCTCTCGGAACGCTTTGGCGCGGCGGCGCGCGCGGTTTTGGCCAAGCGTGCAGGGATGCGAGCTGTTGTTGTGGTGGCGGATGGGGTGCGCGGGTTTATGGCCGAGCATCAAGAGCTGTTTCCAGCGGAGACGCGTTTTGTGACGCCAAAAGACGCGACCGAGAAGCGCGCGGCTTTTGCTACGGCGGATGTGGCGCTGGCCGCGTCGGGGACGGTTTCGCTTGAGCTGGCAGCGGCGAAAACACCTATGGTGATTGGCTATGATATGGCGTGGCTGAGCCGTATGATTATGGCGCGGATGCTCCTTATTGACACGGTCACGCTTGTGAACCTTGTGAGCGAGACCCGCAGTGTGCCTGAGCGGATCGGCAAGGCCTGCACGTCTGAGGGGCTGACCGAGGCGGTGCTTGAGGTCTTGCGCGCGCCTGAGGCGCAGGCTGAGGCGATGCGGCTGACGATGGAGCGGCTCGGCGGGGACGGGGAAGACCCGGGCTTGCGTGCGGCCAAGGCGCTGCTCTGTTAGAGGCGGATATAGGAGACGCTTTCCCCGACTTCGCGCGCGCCGTCATGGGGCGGGCGGATCAAGAGCGCGTTGGCTGAGGCCAAGACCGAGAGAAGGGCCGAATCCTGACGGGTTTCGGCGCGAAGCTGGCCCTTGGTGACGCAGGCGCGCATATAGTGCTCGCGTGGGCCATTGGCGGGCAGGGGCTCGGACAGCTCGGCTGTGAAACGCTCGGCGGGTGCTGCGCCAAGACCTGTCATGGCCCGCAAGACAGGCAGCAAGAAGACATGACCACAAACCATGGCAGACACCGGGTTTCCGGGGAGGCCGATCATCACAGCGTCGCCCATTTGGCCCGCCATGAGGGGCTTTCCGGGGCGCATCGCGACTTTGTAAAAGCTCTGGTTGAGGCCAAGGCGTGCGGCCACATCGGCGACGATATCATGATCGCCGACGGAGGCCCCGCCGATTGTGACAATGAGATCAGCGCCGTCGCAGAGCGCAAAGACCGTCTCAAGGCTTGAACGGGTGTCACGCGCAATCGGCAGGATGCGCGCCTCTGCGCCGTGAGCTTCAAGCAGGGCTTTGAGGCCATAGGTGTTGGAGGCGATGATCTGGCCCTCTGCGGGCGTCTCGCCGGGCTGCACCAGCTCGTCACCTGTCGAGACAAGGGCCACCACGGGGCGCTTGTAGACGGGCAGCTCGGCGTGGTTCATCGAGGCGGCGAGGGCGATATCGGAGGGGGTGAGCAAGCGCGGCGCGCTCATCTCGTCGCCAAGGGCGAAGTCTTGGCCTGCGGGGCGGATGTTAGGCTTGCTGGTGTCGTCGGTGAGCAGCGTGATCAGCTTGCCGCGGCGCTCAACCTCTTCCTGAATCACAACGCAATTGGCCCCTTCGGGCACGGGCGCGCCCGTGAAGATGCGCACCGCTTGGCCCGCGCCGACACGGCCTGAAAATCCGTGGCCTGCAGCGGCTTCTCCGATGACCACAAATTGGGCGTGCAAATCGGCCTCAACGGAATTGAGCGCGTAACCGTCCATGGAAGAGGCCGCAAACGGCGGCTGTGTGAGCTTGGCGGCTACCCGGCGCGCCAGCACACGGCCTGACGCCTCAGTCAGGGGGCAAAGCTCTGTTTCCACAGGGCGGGCAAGGGCGAATAACTGGTCGAGGGCCTCTTCAACTGAGATCATTTTTCTTCATAACGTCCTGATTTACCGCCGTCTTTCAACACAACGCGGGTTGCCCCGATCTCCATCGCCTTGTCGACGGCTTTGACCATGTCATAGACCGTCAGTGCGGCCACAGAGACGGCTGTGAGCGCTTCCATTTCGACACCTGTCTGGCCCGTGGTTTTAACTGTGGCTGTGATCTGCACGCCCGGGAGGCTTTCGTCTGGCTCAAGGGTGAGCGCGACTTTTGTGATGGGCAGGGGATGACAGAGGGGGATAAGGCGGGCCGTTTCTTTGGCCCCCATGATGCCTGCGAGCTGTGCCACAGCGAGAACATCGCCCTTCTTGGCGCGGTTCTCTGTGATCATGGCGAGGGTTTCGGGAGCCATACGGATATGGCCCTTGGCTGTAGCGACACGAGAGGTCACAGCTTTGTCAGACACATCGACCATATGGGCGTTGCCTGTGGCGTCAAAATGGGTGAGGCCTGACATCAGGCACCTGCCGCACTGAAGGGGTTTGCCAGAAGCGTGCGCGTGGCGGCTTCGACATCCTCCTGACGCATCAGGCTTTCGCCGATCAGGAAGCTGCGCGCGCCGTAGCGGGCGATGTCGGCGAGGTCTTCGGGCGTGAAAAGGCCGCTTTCGCAGACGATCATGCGGTCTGCCGGAACGCGCTTTGAAAGTGTGCGCGTGACATCAAGAGAGGTCTCGAAGGTATTGAGATTGCGGTTGTTTATCCCGATCATACGTGACTTGAGCGCACTGGCGCGTTCCAGTTCCTCGGCATCATGGACCTCCAGCAGCGCATCCATGCCCCATTGGCTTGCAGCCTCTTCAAGCTCTTGGGCTTGGGCATCAGAAACAGAGGCCATGATGATCAGGATACAATCTGCCCCCAAAGCGCGGGCTTCGGCGACTTGATAGGTGTCATACATGAAGTCTTTGCGCAGCGCGGGCAGGCGACAGGCGTCACGGGCCGCTGTAAGAAAGCTTTTGTCGCCTTGAAAGCTTGGTGTGTCGGTGAGCACGGAGAGGCAGGTTGCGCCGCCTGCTTCATAGGCTTGAGCGAGGGCGGCGGGGTCAAAATCGGCGCGGATGAGGCCCTTGGACGGGCTGGCCTTTTTGATTTCAGCGATCAGGCCATAGCCTGCTTTGCTTGCTTCAAAAAGCGCGTCTGCAAAAGGGCGCACAGGGGCGGCTGCGGAGGCAGCGGCCTCGACGGCCTCCAGAGGCACTGTCGCTTTGTCTGCGGCGATTTCTTCAAGCTTGTAGGCTTTGATTTTGTCTAGAATGGTCGCGCTCATGAGGCCTCCGATGTGAATTTGGCAAGGGCGGCGGTTTTCTGCGCCGCGCGGCCACTGTCGATACTGTCGCGCGCCATTTCGACGCCTGCGCGCAGTGTATCAGCTTTGCCAGCCACGTGAAGGGCGGCGGCAGAGTTCAGCAAGACGGCGTCGCGGTAGGCCGAAGCCTCCCCTGCCAGCAGGGCGCGAAAGGCGGTGGCATTCTCTGATGGTGTGCCTCCGATGATGTCTTCAAAGGGATGCACGGGCAGACCCGCTTCCTCGGGGTGCAGCTCTTGCTCGGTGATGCTGCCGTCCTCGTTGAGGGCGGCGATCCATGAGACGCCTGTGATGGTCAGCTCGTCGGTTCCGTCAGAGCCGTGGACAAGCCAAGCGCGTTCGCTGCCGAGCTGGCCGAGCGTTTCGGCCATAGGGCGGATGAGATCGCGGCTGAATGCGCCTGTGAGCTGGCGCTTGACGCCTGCGGGGTTTGTCAGCGGGCCGAGAATATTGAAGATGGTGCGGGTTCCAAGCTCGGCACGGGCCGGGCCGACATGGGCCATGGCAGGGTGGTGCATGGGGGCCATCATGAAACATATGCCGCAGCTTTGCAGCGCTTTTTCAACGAGGTCTGCGCCGATCATGACATTGATGCCAAGTTCGCCGAGCGCATCGGCTGCGCCTGATTTGGAACTCAGGTTGCGGTTGCCGTGTTTGGCCACAGGCACGCCAGCGCCCGCCACAACAAAGGCGGTCGCGGTTGAGATATTAAGCGTGCCTTTACCGTCGCCGCCTGTGCCGACGATATCCATTGCGCCTTCGGGGGCTTTGACGGCGTGGCATTTGGAGCGCATGACGGCGGCGGCGGCGGCGAACTCTTCGACTGTTTCGCCGCGGGTGCGCAGGGCCATGAGAAAGCCGCCGATCTGGGCTGGGGTGGCCTCGCCATTGAAGAGCTCGGTGAAGGCCGTTTCGGCTTCAGCACGGCTGAGCGGACGCTCGGCCGCGGCCCCGATCAGGGGTTTGAGGATGTGGCTCATGCCGGCTCCTTTGCCATATCAAGGAATGTTTTCAACATCTTGTGCCCGTGTTCAGAGCGGATTGATTCGGGGTGAAACTGGACGCCATGCACTGGCAGCTCGCGGTGGGCGAGGCCCATGATGGTTCCGTCAGACAGCTCGGCTGTGACCTCAAGGCAGTCAGGCAGGCTGTCGCGCTCAACCACCAGCGAGTGATAGCGTGTGGCCTCAAAGGGCGAGGGCAGGCCTGCGAAAACGCTTTTGCCCTCGTGATGAATTGTGCCCATTTTGCCATGCACAATCTCGTGGCAGCGCACGACCTTGCCCCCGAAGGCCTCGCCGATGGTTTGATGCCCGAGGCAAACCCCCATGAGCGGGATGCGGGCCTTGGAGGCGGCGCGTGTCAGCTCAAGGCAAATACCGGCTTGGGCGGGGTCTTTTGGCCCCGGTGAGACAAGGATTGCGGAGGGCGCAAGGGCCAAAGCCTCGGCCACCGTGAGCGCATCGTTGCGCGCAACATGGACATCTGCGCCCAATTCGCCACAATAATGCACCAAATTATAGGTGAAACTGTCGTAATTATCTATCAGTAGCAGCATCTTGTCATTCGCAGTTAGGAAAGGGCTGGAGGCTCACCCTAAGGTCGCGGTATAAATGGTCAGGGTTAGAGCGGAGCGTCAAGGGGCAGAGGCCCGATGAGGCAGATAAATCAGAGGTGAGTTGAGTGGCACGCGGATTTCTGAGTGGTGTGATCGTTGGAACGCTGGTGGCGGGTGTGGGCGTGGGGGCGCTGTCTTTGGCGACAGACTTGCCGCCCGAAAGTGCTCCTGTGAAAGCGGCGCAGGAAGCTGACGCTATACCGCAGGCTAAGACATCACCTGTGGCGGTTCCTGATGTGACAGTCGAGGAGAGCGCACCTGTGATGGGCCAAGCGCCCTCGGCCACTGCGCCTGAACCGGAGAGCCTGACGGCGACTGACACGCAAACTGCCGCCAAACCCGACGCCGAACTGGCCACGGCCGCTTTGGACGCGCCTGATCAGGGCGTGGCCCCTGAGCAGCGCGCTGAAACCGACCAGCCTGTTGCCGCGCAAAGTGTTTTGGAGGCCCCGATGGCGCCTGAGGCCGAAAGCGATCTGGCGGTGTCAACCGAGACAGCCGAGCCGCAAGCCCCGAGCGTGGCTGAACCTGTTCCGGAAGCCGAACCGCAGCCTGCGCCTGTGCCTGACGAAGACCGCGAAGAGATCACCCTAACGATCCCGAGCTTGCCCGAGGAAGACGAGGGCGGGCGCGCGCCTGAGCCGACGAATGGGGCCGAAAGCCCTGTTGAGACTGCGCGCGTGAGTATCGGAACGCCTGCGCGCACTTTGGGCGATGGCTCCTCCAGCCGCTTGCCAAGCATGGGCAGCGGGCAGAGCGATGCGGCGGCAGGGGCTGACGCCGAGGTCAGCGGGACGGTTGATATTAACGACTTGCCACCGATTGAGCGCTTTGCGGCGCCGTTTGTGCCCACCGAGGGCGTGCCGCAGATGGCGATTGTGCTGATTGATGATGGCACGAGCGAGATTGGCGTTGAGGCGCTGAGCACCTTTCCATATCCGCTGAGCTTTGCGGTGGACACCTCATGGAGCGGTGCCGAGGCGGCTATGAAGACCTATCGTTCCGCTGGATTTGAAGTGCTTGCGATGGTCAATCTGCCACGCGGCGCGCGCGCGTCTGATGTGGAAGTGTCGATGCCTGTTTTGCTGGACAAGCTGCCAGAGGCGGTGGCGATTATGGAGACGCCAGACGCTGCTTTGCAAGACAGCCGTGAAGTGATTGCACAGGTGAGTGCCTATCTGGCGGACAGCGGCCACGGGATGCTTTTGTTCCCCAAGGGGCTGAACACAGCGCAGAAAGTGGCGGCCAAAGAGGGCGTGCCTTCGGCGACAGTCTTTCGCGACTTTGACAGCAAGGGGCAGAATGCCAGCACGATCAAGCGTTTCTTGAGCCATGCCGCATTAAAGGCGGAGGCCGAGGGCGGCGTTGTGATGGTCGGGCGGTTGCGCGCCGATACGATCAGCGCGCTTTTGCTCTGGGGCTTGCAGGAGCGGGGCGACCGGCTTGAGCTTGCGCCTGTGAGCGGTTTGCTCAAGACGCCTTAGGCATGATTAAACGTCGAGCTTTGTCCATGCGCCTGGGGCTATACCCTCAAGGCTGTGCGGCCCGATGCTGACGCGAATGAGGCGCAGGGTCGGGTGTCCGACATGGGCTGTCATCCGGCGGACCTGACGGTTGCGGCCCTCGCGCAGGGTGAGTTCTATCCATGTGTCGGGAATGGATTTGCGCACACGGATCGGCGGGGTGCGCGGCCAGAGCCAGAGTGGCTGTGCCACGCGGCGAGCTTTGGCGGGCTTGGTGGGGCCGTCTTTGAGCGTGATACCTTGGGAGAGCGCCTCAAGGGCGGCGTCATCGGGCGTGCCTTCGACTTGGACGAGGTAGGTTTTGGGTTCTTTGAATTTCGGATTTGAGAGCTTTGCTTGCAGCCTGCCATCATCCGTAAGGAGCAAAAGCCCTTCGCTGTCGCGATCAAGGCGACCTGCGGGGTAGACGCCCTTTTCGGTGATGAAATCAGAGAGCGTGGCGCGCGCAGATCCTTCGGTGCCTTTGTCCGTGAACTGGCTCAGGACGCCAAAAGGCTTGTTGAACAGGATAAGGCGGCTCATGGCTGCTCTTGGGTCGAATTTTCGCTTTGCGAAAATCCGATCTGTTGGGGGCGCTGCCCCCAAACCCCCGGGATATTTTCAGAAAGAGGAAGAAGTGAGGGCCAGAGGGGGAGAGACGGCATTTCAGGCGTTCCCATTGCCTGTGAAGCGGGCTGCATCGGCGGCGGCGCGGCGGATTGCGCCTGATTTGTGCAGGGTTTCCATATATTCGGCCTCCGGGTCACTGTCATAGACCACGCCGCCGCCCGCCTGAATATAGAGTGTTTCATCTTTGACGAGGGCGGTGCGCAGGGCGATACAGACATCCATATCGCCATTGGCGGCGAAATAACCGACGCCGCCGCCATAGATGCCGCGCTTTTCGGGCTCGAGCTCGTCGATGATCTCCATAGCGCGCACTTTGGGCGCGCCCGAGACGGTGCCTGCAGGCAGGCCCGAAAGCAGGGCGGAGAGGGCGTCATGCTCGGGCGCAAGCTCGCCCACCACGTTGGAGACAATGTGCATGACATGGCTGTAGCGTTCGATGATGAATTCTTCGGTCGGGCGCACTGTGCCGATTTTGGACACGCGGGCGGTGTCATTTCGACCGAGATCGAGCAGCATCAGGTGCTCGGCGAGCTCTTTTTGATCGGCAAGGAGGTCAAGCTCAAGCGCCTTATCCTCTTCGGGGGTCGCGCCGCGCGGACGCGTGCCTGCGATCGGGCGGATTGTGACCTCGTTGCCAAAGACGCGCACGAGGATTTCGGGCGAGGCCCCGACGACCTGAAACCCGCCGAAGTTGAAGTAAAACATAAACGGCGACGGATTGGTGCGGCGCAACGAGCGGTAGAGCGCGAAGGGCGGCTGGCGGAAGGGCTGTGACCAACGCTGGCTTGGGACGACTTGGAAGATATCGCCTGCGCGGATGTAGTCTTTGGCTTTTTCGACAGCCGCTTTATAGCCGTCGCGGGTGAAATTGCTGGTGGGCTCGCTGTCGTCCTGGGCGTCTCCCAGATCGCGGGCTTGTTGGGGCAGGGCGCGCTCAAGATCGCGCACGGCGTCCATCACCCGCTCGGCGGCTTGGGCATAGGCGGCGCGCGCAGACAGCCCGTCAGAGGCCCAGGCTGGGGCCACGACAATCACCTCACCTTTGACGCCATCCAGAACGGCCGTCACCGTGGGGCGCAGGAGCACGGCATCGGGCAAGCCAAGCCTATCTTCAGGAACATTGGGCAGATGCTCGACAAGGCGGATCATGTCATAGCCGAGGTAGCCAAAGAGGCCTGCCGAGGCGGCGGGCAAATCTTCGGGCATCTCGATCCGGCTTTCGCAGAGCAGCGCGCGCAGATTGGCAAGCGGGTCGCCTGACTGCTCTTCAAAGGCGCTTTCATCAAACCGCGCCTGACGGTTGAGGCGGCTTGTTGTGCCGTAACATTGCCAGACAAGGTCAGGCTTCATCCCGATGATGGAATAGCGCCCCCGCACTTCGCCGCCTGTGACGGATTCAAGCATAAAGGCGTTTTTGGCCGCCCCTGTGAGCTTGAGCATCAGCGAGACAGGCGTATCAAGATCGGCGGCAAGACGGGTGTAGACGAGCTGGTTTTGGCCCGCAGAAAAGCCCTGCTCGAAATGTGTGAAAGAGGGGGTCAGCTCCACGGGATCTGCCTTTGTGTTTAAAACTGGGTGTTGACCGCGTTGATTGCGGTTTCATCCAGGGTGATGGGCATACGTGACTGAATGTCACTCACGAACAGGTTGTAGATGTCTTGTGCCAGATCGTTTTCATACTGGCTTTCCAACAGGCTGCGGGTGCTGGCCAACTCGGGATCAGTCAGATCAGGGGCAATGATCATATCCAGTTGGAGGAGCGCGACGGTGTCGCTTCCGCGCACCACGGCAGTTTCGCCCTGAGTGATGAGAGCAAAAGCATCCACCATAAGCGAGGCTGGCGCATCCGCGATGAATTCGGCACGTGTGAGGCCTGTTTCGACACGTGGTGCGAGGCCAATCGAGGCAAAGGCGCGGCCTTCGCCAAGAGTGGCTGCAAGCGCTCGGGCTTTGTTTTCAAGAGCGTTTAGCAGGCGTTGGCGGCGCTCGTCTTCAATGACGTTTGCGCGCACAGCGGAGAGAGGCTGCTCAGTGGCGGGCTCTTCGGCATCAAGGCGCATGGCAATCAGGCCGCCATCGTCCAGCTCGATGATTTCGGGGAAGTCCTCAAGCGTGATCCGGTTTGCGGTCTCGCGGAAGGCGGCATAGCCTGCGGGCGTCGCTTCGGCGCGGTCATGCCAATCGATCTTGCCAAGCTCCATCTTGGTTTCGGCGGCCAGCTCTTCGAGCGTGGCACCAGCGGCGAGGAGGTCTTCATAGGCCTCGCGCTCGACATCGATCAGGCGGCGGGCGCGGCTCTGGGCATATTCATCGCGCAGCTCGTCTATGACGTCGTCATATTCTGTCTCGACCGCAGCGAGAATGCCGTTGATGCGAAAGAGGGCGGGGCCAAGATCGGTTGTGAACGGGCCGACAATATCGCCTGCGCGGGCGGCAAACACAGCGTCGCCAGCGCTTGCAAGCTCATCCTTGCGAACATCACCGATATCGATATCAGAGAGGGTCAGGCCACGCTCTGCCACGACAGCTTCAAAGCTTTTGGTGCCTGCTGTGAGGGCCTCGGCCGCGGTTGTGGCGTCAGCCTCGGCTGGAAACACGAGGCGCTCGACAAGGCGGCGCTCGGGGCGGTTGAGCTCGGCGGCGCGCTCGTTGAAGAGCTGTTGCAGCGTTGTCTCGTCGACGTCTACGGCGTCAATCATCTGCTCGGGCGTGAGCATGGCAAAGGTGATTTTGCGCAAGAAAGGCGTTTTGTAATTGGCTGAGTTTTCACTGTGAAATGCGACAAGCTCTGCTTCGGTGGCCTCTGGCAAGGGCGCGTCGAGCAGGGTTTCGTCAAGGATTGCCCATGTGAAGTCGCGCTCTTCGCCGATAAAGTTCAGGATCGTGTCTGCATAGCTGGCTGTTGGCTGAATGTTGTTGAACAGGGCTGTCTGCACAACCCCACGAGCCATTTCTTCGCGCACGATCTCTTCATACTGACGCTCTGTGAGGCCGATTTGCTGAAGGCGGAAGCGATAGTCGTCACGGCTGAACTTGCCGTCAAGGCCTTTGAAAGCGTCTGTCTCGACGATCTGGCGGGCGAGGCGTGCGTCACCGACAGAGAGGCCGAGCGCGGCGGTTTCGGCGTCAAGCGAGCGCGTGGCAACGAGCTGTGAGAGCACGAGGCGGTCGAACTGTTGGGCTTGGGCTTCGGCAAAGCTGAGCGGGCTGCCAGAAGCCGAGCTTTGGCCCTGCAACATCTGGCGCAGGGCGCGGCTGTAACTCTGGGTGGTGATGTCTTTGTCACCCACGGTGCCAATGGTGCGCACGGAGCCGCCGAGGTTGGTGATTCCGAAGCCGCCAAGGCCCAAGATGAGCATCGCCATCAGGATCCAGACCAAAGTTTTGGTTGTCTTACCACTCGCGCTCATCACGCTCTCCTCATGCCCAATTCTTGAGGGCAGTGTCTAAGGGTTTGCGCGCGCGGGAGCAAGGCTCAAGCGCGGGTCATTTGCAGCCTGTCAAACAGGGTTTTGACACCTGCCGCATTCACATTGGCAAAAGCAATGCGCAGCTCGCGCGCGCCTGCGGCCTCTTTTTCGGGGCGGAACATGGTTCCGGGCAGGCATAAGACGCTTTGTTGGCGTACAAGCTCTTGGGCGAGCGCATCCGAGGCCAGCTCAAAGGGGTGGGCCATATAGGCGAAGTAAGCACCGAGGCCGAGAAGCTGCCAGCCCTGTGCTTCAAGGCGCGGGAATTCGGCCTCAATGGCGGCGCGGCGCGCGAGGATTTCGGCGCGCTCCCCTGCGAGCCATTGGCTTAGGTTTTGCATCCCCCAAAGCGCGCCACGCTGGCCAAGCTGGTTGGGGCAAATGGTGACGGTATCGAGAAACTTTTCGACCTCTGCCAAGCGTGCTCGCGAGGCCACGACAGCGCCGACGCGATGGCCCGTGAGGCGGTAGGCTTTGGAAAAGGAGTATAGCTGGATCAGGGTGTCCTGCCAGCCGTGGCGCGTGAAGAGATCATGCGGCGCGCCTGTGCGGCTGTCAAAGTCGCGGTAGGTTTCGTCCACAATCAGCGCAAGGCCGTGCTCTTGGGCCAGATCATAAAAGGCGCCGACAAGTGCGGCTGGATATTCCACGCCAGCGGGATTGTTCGGCGTGACGAGCGCAATGGCGCGGGTGCGTGGCGTGATCAGGGCGCGGGCCGCGTCGGGATCAGGTAAAAGGCCTGCGCCAGCGGGCAGGGCGATGCTGCGCACGCCTGACATATCGAGCCACATTTTATGGTTGAAATACCACGGAGTCGGAAGGATGACCTCGTCTCCCTCGGCACAGAGCGTGGCGATGGCTGCGGCGAAAGCCTGATTGCAACCTGATGTGATTGCGACCTCAGCCTCTGCAATTTCGCCGCCATAGCTTGCTCGCCACTGCTCGGCCACTTCGGCGCGCAGAGCTGGCAGGCCGAGCGTGGGGCCGTAGAGATGTGTCTCGGGCTGTGACAGGATGGCTTCGGCCATGGCTTCGCGCATTGGCGCTGGCGGTGGTGCGGTGGGCGCCGCTTGGCTGACGTTGATCAAAGGGCGCTCGGGCGGAAAGCTCACGTCCGTAAGCCAGCGCCGCGCTTCCTGCACGGGGGGAGGAAAGGTTGTTGCGGTGCGGGGCAATGTCATAGCGTGACTCCTGTTGTGATCTGGGAGCCTCCGGCGGGGATATTTTCAGAAAGAAAAAGGGCGATGCCTCCCTTGCTTTTTCTTTCGTCAAATATCCCCCGCGGAGCGTCCTGCAGGGGCAATAGTCTCGGGTGTCAGTCTTTGCCGCGGTAGGGCTCAACATATTGCAACGCCATATCCCACGGGAAGAAGATCCATGTGTCTTGGCTGACGCCTGTGATGAAGGTATCGGCCTGTTTTTCGCCTTCGGGCTTTGCATATACGCAGGCAAAGTGGGCGTTGGGGTATAGCGAGCGCACCAGTTCGAGTGTTTTACCGCTGTCCACGAGATCATCCACCACGAGGATGCCTGTGCCGTCGCCCATGAGGCCAGTTTCGGGCGCTTTGAGCACTTCGGCCTCGCGGCGCTGGTCGGCTGCGCCGCCGCCTGAGTGATAGGATTTGACCGAGATTGTATCGACCGTGCGAATGTCAAGCTCGCGTGCGACGATCATGGCGGGGGCCATGCCGCCACGGGTGACAGCGACAACGGCGCGCCATTGGCCGGCATCAGGGCCTTTGCCATCCAGTCGCCACGCAAGCGCGCGGCTGTCGCGGTGAATTTGGTCCCAGGAGATGTGAAAGCCTTTTTCGTGGGGCAGGCGGTCTGTCATGGCGGCGATTCCTTTGTGGATTATTTTGAAAAGATGAGGCGCAGCGCGAGAGCGCCGAGAATGAGGGCTGCAAAGCGATCAAACAAGGGTTTGAGGCGCAGATATCCTGCGCGCGCGGCTGATGTGGAAAGCGCAATGGCAAAGAGGGTGTAGACGGTCCACTCGATGAGCAAGTGATTAAGCGCAATACTGGCTTTTGCAGCGAGGCTCATATCTTGAGGAAAAATGACCAAGAGCACGGCAGAGGCAAATATGACAGACTTCGGATTGCCCATATTGACTGCAAAGCCTGTAAAAAAGGCGCGTCGCAGCTTTGGCGCATCGGAGGAAGAAGGCGGCAGAGGCTTTGCCGCGTCTTTCCACATACCGTAAGCTATATAAAGCAGGTAGAGCGCGCCGCCTGTTTTGAGCAGCGTATAAGCCCATGGGAAGAGTTTAAACACACCCTCAAGTCCCAATAGGGCTAGGCCTGTCCAGAGAGCGGCCATTGTGCCAAGACCAAGGCCTGTGACGATCCCCGCCATGCGGCCCGAGGAGAGCGTCGTTTTGAGCGCGAGGAGCAGGGCTGGGCCAGGGCTGGCCATAGAGGCCAGCAGCGTCAGGTTGAACGCAATGATGTGGCCCAGCTCCATGGCTTAGTCTTTGCGGCCTGTTACAACGTCGATGTCAGGCGCATCGACGGCTTTCATACCGACGACGTGATAGCCCGCATCAACGTGAAGGTTTTCACCTGTCACGCCTGAGCCGAGGTCAGAGAGCAGGTAGAGCGCGGATTTGCCGACATCGTTGATTGTCACGTTGCGGCGCAGCGGCGAATTCAACTCGTTCCACTTGAGAATATAGCGGAAGTCACCAATGCCAGAGGCGGCCAATGTCTTGATCGGTCCAGCGGAGATCGCGTTGACGCGGATGCCGTCTTTGCCGAGATCTTCGGCGAGATATTTGACCGAGGCTTCCAGCGCCGCTTTGGCAACGCCCATCACGTTATAATGCGGCATCACCTGCTCGGCACCGTAATATGTCAGGGTGAGGGCAGAGCCACCCTCAGACATCATCTTTTCGGCGCGCTGCATGATGGCTGTGAAGGAATAAACCGAAATGTCCATTGTCATGGTGAAGTTGTCGCGGCTGGTTTCGACATACCGCCCGCGCAGCTCGTTTTTGTCAGAAAAGCCGATGGCGTGGACCACGAAGTCGAGCTGGCCCCATTCGGCCTTGAGCGTCTCAAAGAGCGCGTCCATGGAGGCTTCGTCGGCCACATCACAGGGAACGACGAGGGACGAGCCCAGTTGCGCCGCCAAAGGGGTGACCCGTTTGAGCAGGGCCTCGCCTTGATAGGAGAAAGCCAACTCGGCGCCGGCCTCGGCGCAGGCCTTTGCGATCCCCCAAGCGATCGACTTGTCGTTTGCGAGGCCCATAATAAGCCCGCGTTTCCCTGCCAAAAGCTGATTAGACATTCATATCTCCGCCCTGATGAATATTTGTTAATGAGTTATTGACGTCTTTAGGCGATTGCCTAGGGTGCTTCAAGTCTCAGGACTTGAAAGACAAAGGAAATACCATGGCAGATAGAACAGGACACTTCGCTGGCGAGGATCCCTTTGCTATTGCGCAGCGCTGGCTTGATGAAGCGCAAGGCTCTGAAGTGAACGACCCGAATGCGATTGCGCTTTCGACTGTAGATCAGGACGGATTGCCCAATGCGCGCATGGTTTTGCTCAAAGAGATCGAGGCGGATGCTTTTGTGTTTTATACCAACTATGGCTCGGCCAAAGCCCAAGAACTCGAAGGCGCCGGCAAGGGCGCTTTTGTCATGCATTGGAAGTCTTTGCGCCGCCAAGTGCGGGTGCGCGGGCTGATCAGCAAAGTCGAAGGCCCGCAAGCGGATGAGTATTATAAGTCGCGTTCTCTCAAGAGCCGTTTGGGGGCTTGGGCTTCGGATCAGTCTCAGCCATTGAGCTCGCGTGCGAGCCTGATGGCCAAGGTGGCAAAGATAACGGCGGAAAAAGGACCGAATCCTGAGCGGCCTCCGTTTTGGGGGGGCTATCGTATCACCCCGCTTGAAATCGAGTTTTGGGCAGATGGGGCTTTTCGGTTACATGACCGTTTTCGCTGGCGTCGGGCGACTGTTGCGTGTGATTGGGAGATTTTACGTTTGAATCCCTAGTTTAAGCACAATGTGACGCTGGTTGGCGTCAGATTTATGCGTGTTATTTCACATTATTTTTCAAAAAATCCGAATTTTTCTGTTGAATTAATCAACTGTTTACCTGCATTAAACGTATGGGGACGGAGTGAAACGGACAGGAAAGTAAATTTTGATTGTGGAAGACGTAATGTTAGTTCGCGGCAGCGTGAAGTGGTTTGATCCTGTAAAGGGGTTTGGCTTCGTGGTTGCTGATACAGGCGGACCAGATATCTTGTTGCACGCCAATGTGTTGCGGAACTTTGGGCAGAATTCGATCGCTGATGGCGCGCGGATTGCTTTGAGTGCGCAGATCACCGAGCGCGGTGTGCAGGCGACAGAAGTGCTTGAAATCGAACCGCCAGAAAACACGGGTGAGCCTGCTTTGGCTGACTTTGAGGATATTGACCCTGCGATCATCGCAGCGGCCACACTCGAAGCGGCGCGTGTCAAATGGTTTGATAAAAGCAAGGGGTTTGGATTTGCAAATGTCTACGGCAAGGACGATGATGTGTTTGTACATATCGAAGTGCTCCGCCGCTCAGGCTTTGCCGACCTTCAGCCGGGCGAGGCGGTTGCGATCAAAGTGATTGATGGCAAACGTGGGCGCATGGCAACGGAGGTTTGCTCTTGGGAAAGCGCGATCTAGACTTAAAGGTTCGCATGAACTTTATGGGGGCGGCTATGATGGCCGCTCTTTTCGTTTTTCTGCCGTTCGGGGCCAGGCCTGTGTCAGCACAGTGTCAGGATGACTTGGTCGCGTTGCGCGGGCCTTGGGGCGCAACCCAGTTTCAGGTTGAAATTGCAGATACCGCCCAAGAGCGTGCCAAGGGGCTGATGCACCGCGCGCAGCTGCCAAGGGGCGCGGGAATGTTATTTGTCTTTAAGAGGCCCGCGCAGCTTGCCTTTTGGATGCGCAACACACTGATTGAGCTTGATTTGCTGTTTGTGGACGCAACGGGCCGTGTCAGTCACATTCATCATCGCGCGCAACCCCTTGATGAAACGCTTATTTCCAGCAATGGCAAGGCGCTGGCCGTGTTGGAAATCAACGGTGGGTTGGCAGCGCTCTATGGTTTGGATGTGGGCAGCGAACTGCGCCATGCTTCTTTTGATCAGGATCTTGCCGCCTGGCCTTGTGCCGAGTGATCTGAGCGCATGACAGGCCAAGAGGCGGCACAAAAAAGCGCCCCAGCGTGGAGCTGGAGCGCTTTTTCACCGGTCTTGCAAGTTTAGCCGCGGCGGCGTCCGCCTGTGCGACCTGCGCGGCCACGGCCTTCTTGGCCTGCTTTGGGGGCAACACGGTTGAAGCTGATCCAAGCTGAGCCACCGTCATCATTGTTGGTCAGGAAGTTGGCGGCACGGATGGCCTCCATTTCCTTGCCTGCACGGGGCTTTGTTGAGCCAAGGCCAAAGAGCTGGCAGAAGGTTTCATCGTCCATATCAGCTGGCAGAACGAGACCAGAAGCCTCAACTTCGGCGCGCTTTTCGGCGATTTTGGTGGGGCCAACGGGGATTGCCACAGGGTTCATGATCGCTGAGGTCATGCCCGCAGTGATCGCCATGGGCAGGAAGGCGTTGTTGATGCCGTGGCGGTTTGGCAGGCCAAATGAGATATTGGACGCACCACAGGTTGTGTTTACGCCGAGCTCTTCGCGCAAGCGGCGCACGAGCGTGAAAACCTGAAGGCCTGCTGTTCCCATTGCGCCGATTGGCATCACGAGCGGGTCGACCACTATGTCATGCGCAGGGATGCCAAAGTCGGCTGCGCGCTCGACGATCTTTTTGGCGACGGCAAAGCGCACGTCAGGGTCTTCGGAGATTCCTGTGTCATCATTTGAGATGGCGACAACGGGCACGTTATACTTCTTAACGAGTGGAAGCACCTGCTCAAGGCGCTCTTCTTCGCCTGTGACCGAGTTCAGAAGCGGGCGGCCTTCAGCGGCGGCAAGGCCAGCCTCAAGCGCACCGGGCACCGAGCTGTCGATGCAGAGCGGTGAGTCGGTGACTTCCTGCACTTTTTCAATCAGCTCGCGCATTAGCGTCGGCTCAACGAAGTTGTTGTCCGCATAGCGGGGGTCTTCGGCCATTTTGCCCGAGAAGACGGCGCCCGAGTTGATATCAAGAATGGTCGCGCCAGCCGCCACTTGGGCGATGGCGTCGGCCTGAACGCGGGTGAAGTCTCCACGCTCCAGCTCTTCGTTAAGGATTTTGCGCCCCGTCGGGTTGATGCGCTCTCCGATCACGGTGAAGGGCTGGTCAAAGCCGATGATCGCGGTTTTGGTTTTGGATTCGACGATAGTTCTGGTCATTGATCGCGCTTTCTTATGCTTGGTTTGCCACGGCATTTACAGGAACGCCGGAAGCGCCGCCGTTGTCCGTTGCCCATGTGGCGTTGGTTTTGATGCCGCCGAGCGGGAAGAAGTGAACCTGCTCGATGTTGAAGTCGGGGTTGGCCGCTTTGTGGGCGGCTAGCTCTGCGAGAACCTCTGTTGGCTCATAAGGCAGAAGCAGTTTGGTCACATCCATTGCGCGCTTCTGGAGCACTTTGAGGGAGGGGCCGACGCCACAGGCGATGGCAAATTTGATCAGCGTCTGGAGCTTCGCTGGACCCGCGATCCCGATATGGACGGGGATGTCGACGCCTGCGGCTTTGAGGCCATTGGCCCATTCAATGATCGGGCCAGCTTCGAAGGCGAACTGTGTGGCGAGGGCCATTTTGGCGTCGGTGCGCTCGGAGAACTTCTGTTTCCACTGGAGGGCGTCCTCGACGTTTTTGTGGCTTCCGTCTTTGTCGATGTCTTTGTTGCCTTCAGGGTGGCCTGCGACGTGAAGGCGTTTAAAGCCAGCTTTGTCAAAGAGACCGCTCTCAAGGAGCTGCATTGAAGAATGGAAGGCACCATGCGGTTTGTCGACGCCGCCCGCGAGCAGGAGAGCCTGATTGACGTTGGCTTCGCCCTGATACATGGCGATCCAGTTGGCGAGCATGGCTTCGTCGTGAATAATACGGGCGGGGAAGTGCGGCATGACATCAAAGCCTTCGGCATTGATGCGCGCTGCTGT
Source organism: Lentibacter sp. (assembly GCF_965657785.1). GTDB lineage: Bacteria > Pseudomonadota > Alphaproteobacteria > Rhodobacterales > Rhodobacteraceae > Lentibacter. The sequence continues at coordinate 133,391 of NZ_CBFHPP010000001.1, read as the reverse complement.
CTCGACCATTTCTTCAATCGGCGTGCCCTCGATATGGGCGATGTAGACACGTGTGCCTTTGGGGAGGATGTCGCGAAAATCCTCAACTTTGGAGGCGGTGCGCGGCATCACCTCAATAGAGTAACCCTGAAGAAAGGCCTCCATCTGGGCAGGGTTGGCCGTGGCCGTGGCTGTGTCAGCCGTTTTTTTGCGAAAATTGAGCAGTGCCATTATGGCCTCCCTGATGTTCATGAGCGCTTAGGCCCAGCCTTCGTTTGCGATCAGCGCTTTGATGCGCTCTTTGTCGTATTCTGCGTCGATGCGCGCGGCTTCCGCCGCGGCGATCTCGTCTGGCTCGCCTTCGACTGTGAAGGGCTCAGCCTTGCGCCATTCGGCCATGTAGGCGTCACTGTCTTCTGCGCCGATCTTCATGGCGGCGCGGTCGATTGCCTGCTCAAACCGTTCAGGCAAGGGCGCTTTGGAGCCACGACGGCCTTTGCCAACGATGACTTGAGCCGGAATGTCGCGCCAATAAACAATTGTAACGTCGGGCATGGATGATTCCCTTTCCTCTTTGATGATCAGGTCTAAAGGACGCGAGCCGCGCCGCAGCGCTCGTTTTCGACTTCGCGGCGCATTTGAGCGACCTTGCGCAGATTTCACGACAAAAATGAACAGGGCCGCCGCTTTGGCCGCCTTGAAAAATCTTCATGGTCTTAATGAGGATGTGTTGGCGCAGTGCGGTTCAAAAATGGGAGCTCTATGATCTTCGATATCCCTTGCAGAAGTTTGGTGCGCAGCATAGTTTGAAAGCAACACGAAATGGAGGGCGTTACAATGACGCCCAAGCGTCCCAAAGGTGCGGGCGCTCCCTATAAAACGGTTGAGAGCCCCGCGCCGAAACCGCCTGAACCAGGGCCGCTCTATGCGGCGCTGGATCTGGGCACGAACAGTTGCCGTATGTTGATTGCCCGACCGTCGGGCAGTCAGTTTCATGTGGTTGATAGCTATTCTAAGTCTGTGCAGCTTGGCCTTGGCCTTGAGGGCACCGGCAAGCTTTCGCGCAGCTCTATGCAGCGCACGATACAGGCGTTGAAGACCTGTCAGCAGAAGTTGAAGCGTCACAAAGTGCGCAAAATGCGGCTTGTGGCGACAGAAGCCTGTCGGCGCGCTCAGAATTCGGCCGAGTTTCTGGCCAAGATCAAGCGCGAGACGGGGCTTGTTCTGGATATCATCCCTGCCGAGGAAGAGGCGCGGCTGGCGGTTATTTCCTGTGCGCCTTTGGTGAGCCCCAAAACAGAGCAGCTTTTGGTTGTTGATATCGGCGGCGGCTCCACCGAGCTTGTTTGGATCGATTTGTCCGAGGTGCCCAAGAAACATCGGGCCAAGGCGATTATGAGGATGCATCGCGGCTTTAGCCACCAAGAAGGCAATGAGCCGATGGCAAAGGTGGTCGACTGGATTTCTGTACCTTTGGGTGTTGCGACGTTGAAAGACCAGTTTGACGATGTCGAAGATGATGCGGCGCGGTTTGCTCTTATGAGCTGGTATTTTGAGGAAAATCTTGCTGATTTTACGCCTTATCAAGGGGTTCAGCAACGCGAGCGGTTTCAGATTGTCGGCACGTCGGGCACAGTCACGACTGTGGCGGCAAGTCATTTGGGGCTCAAGCGCTATGACCGCACGAAAGTAGACGGGCTGCGCATGAGCTCTGAAGAGATTGATAAGGTGATCCGCGATTATCTGGCTCTTGGGCCTGAGGGGCGCAGGCTTGATCCACGGATCGGGCAGGACCGTCAGGCACTGATTATGTCGGGGAGTGCTATTTTACAGGCATTGCTACGCTGTTGGCCGACGGATCGCCTGAGCGTGGCAGACCGTGGTCTGCGCGAGGGGTTGCTCTATGCGCAGATGAGTGCGGATGGCGTCTTGGAGGACGGCCTGTTTTAGGCTAGAGCGAGATCATGGCAAAAAAACCAGATGGAAAAAACACTTCGGGGCGCGGGCAACGCGAACTGAAAGTCAAGGTCAAGACAGCGCGCGGGCGGCGAAGCTCTTCTACGCGCTGGCTTCAGCGACAGCTCAACGACCCCTATGTTAAGCGCGCGCAGGCCGAGGGCTATCGCGGGCGCGCTGCGTTCAAGATCATGGAGCTGGATGACAAGTTTGGCTTTCTGGTGCCCGGGGCGCGGGTCGTTGACCTTGGCTGTGCGCCAGGGGGCTGGCTGCAAGTGGCTGTGCCACGGGTAAATGCGCTTGGCGAAAAAGCAGGGCCTGTTGGCACGCTTCTTGGCGTTGACTTGCAAGTTGTCGAGCCGATTGTGGGCTGTGAGATTCACCAGCTTGATTTTATGGATGACGGGGCGGATGATCAGGTCAAGGAATGGCTTGGGGGCAAGGCTGATGTTGTCATGTCCGATATGGCGGCCTCCAGCTCAGGGCATAAGCAAACCGACCACCTCCGTATTATCTCGCTCTGTGAAGCGGCGGCTTATTTTGCCTTTGATGTTCTTGAAGAGGGCGGAACCTTTGTGGCCAAAGTCTTGGCTGGGGGCGCTGAGGGCGAGCTGCAGAAACTTTTGAAGCAAAAGTTCACCAAAGTTGTCAACGTGAAGCCGCCAAGCTCGCGCTCTGACAGCTCTGAGAAATTTGTGATTGCGACGGGCTTTAGAGGATAGTGCTCTGAGGGGGCCGCAAAGTTTTGTGGGCGAGGACAATAAGCCTCTGGGCGTCTGACGTGTCACAAGATTTTTGTTGTGATTTCGGGCGTGCAGCCAACGCCAGATTTTGCTGACGGATCAGCTCAAACAGGCGGGCGTGTCGTGGCAGGCTAGAAGCGCGTTTCAAAGGCGAAGTCCTCACAGCTATAGCCCCACACCCAAGCCGATAAGGCTTAACGTGATGCTAAAATGTGGCGAAAACGGACCGTTTCGTGAGCATTATTGGGATAATTGATCAGGATGGGATGCTTCGTCAGTTTTTCTACTGGTTTTCTTTTGGTGTGAGGGCGTTCATAACAAAAGGGCGAGGTGAGCAATATGTCAGGCGAGATCAGGGATATCTTCATAATTGGCGGTGGGGTGAACGGCTGTGGTATTGCCCGTGATGCGGCGGGGCGCGGGCTCTCTGTGACGCTTGTGGAACAAAATGATCTGGCCTCGGGCACATCCTCGGCCTCGACCAAGCTTTTTCATGGCGGGTTGCGCTATCTGGAGTATTTTGAGTTTCGCCTTGTGAGAGAGGCTCTGAAGGAGCGCGAAGTCTTGCTTGGTATGATGCCTCATATCAGTTGGCCAATGCGTTTTGTGTTGCCGCTCAATAAAGAGATGCGGTTTGACGCAGAGACGCCCGCGTCAAGGCTATTGGCGCGGTTTATGCCATGGATGAAGGGGCGGCGGCCCGACTGGATGATCCGTCTGGGGCTGTTTCTGTATGACCACATGGGCGGTCGTAATGCTTTGCCAGCCACAAAAGCGTTGAGCCTTGTCGGGCGGCCTGAAGGCGCGGCGCTTGAGGCGGGTTTTGAGCGCGCATTTGAGTATTCTGATGTCTGGGTGGATGATGCGCGGCTTGTTTGCCTGAACGCGCGGGATGCTGCGGAGCGGGGCGCGCGAATCCTGACGCGCACGACGTTTGTTGCGGCAGAGCGTGTGGACGGGCTGTGGCGCGTGACTGTCGCGCAGGATGGTGTCCAAAGCCATCATCTTGCGCGCGCATTGGTCAATGCTGCGGGGCCATGGGTTGCGCAGGCTTTGGGCCATGTCAGCACAGCGATGCGCGGGCAAATCAGACTGGTGCGCGGATCTCACATCGTTGTGCCCAAGCTCTATGACCACGACAAATGCTATTTTCTACAAGGTGCGGACGGGCGGATCTGCTTTCTTATTCCGTATGAGGACGATTTCACCTTGATTGGCACCACAGATGCCGAGCACGGCGCCGCCGACGAAACGCCAGAGGCTAGTGAGGCGGAACAGTCTTATTTGATTGCATTTGTGAACGGGTATTTGCGCAAAAATATTACGGTGTCTGATGTCGTTTGGTCTTATTCGGGTGTGCGGCCTTTGCAAGACGATGGACAAACCAGCGCCTCGGCTGCGACGCGCGATTATGAGCTGCGGTTTGAAGCACAAGAGGCTGCGCTTTTGACGGTTTTTGGCGGGAAAATCACCACGTATCGCAAGCTGGCAGAAGCTGCTGTGGATAGGCTTGCGCCCGAAAGTCGCCCTTGGACAAAAGGGGCTGCGCTTGCGGGCGGGGGGTTTGAATTTGGCGTTAAGCCTGAATTGGAAGCGCGGGTGGCGGCAACATATCCGTTTCTTGAGGCGCGCACTGTTGCGCGGTTGGTGCGCAGTTATGGGCTTGATGTTTTTGATATGTTTGGCAAGTGTCAGGCGCTTGACGAGTTGGGCGCGGGGCTGAGCACGGTTGAAGTGGATTGGTTGGTTGCACATGAGTTTGCCCAGAGTGCTGAAGATATTCTGTGGCGGCGCAGCAAGCTGGGATTGCATATGAGCGCTGAGGGTGTTGCGGGGCTTGAGGCCTATCTTGCGAGATCAGGCCCTGTTGAGGGGGCGGAGTATGAGCTATATTTTGGCGATTGATCAGGGCACGACCAGTTCGCGCGTGATTGTTTTTGATGCAGAGATGCGCCCCTGTGGCAGTGCCCAAGAGGAATTTGCACAGCATTTCTCACAGTCTGGCTGGGTTGAACACGCACCAGAAGATTTGTGGCAAACGGTTTTGCGCTCATGTGAGGGCGCGCTTGATGCGGCGGGGATTTCGGCCGAGGCTCTTTTGGGCATCGGGATTACCAACCAGCGCGAAACCACGCTCCTTTGGGACCGTGCAACAGGAAAGCCGATATATAACGCGATTGTCTGGCAGGACAGGCGCACAAGCGGGTTCTGCGCTGCGCTAAAAGAAGCAGGGCATGAGGCCCTTATTGGCGCCAAGACGGGGCTTTTGCTTGATCCTTACTTTAGTGCCAGCAAGCTGGCGTGGCTTTTGGAGAATGTGGAGGGGGCGCGCGCACAGGCCGAGGCGGGAGAGCTGGCGTTCGGCACGGTGGATAGCTGGCTTGTGTGGAAGCTGACAGGGGGGCGCGTCCATGCAACAGATGCGACGAACGCCTCCCGCAGTTTGCTCTATGACATTCATGCAGGCGCATGGAGCGAAGAAATTTGCGCTTTGCTAGATATTCCGATGAGCCTTTTGCCCGAGGTGAAGGACTGTGCGGGCTGGTTTGGAGAGGCTGATCTTTTTGGCACAGCTGTGCCGATCATGGGGGTTGCAGGCGATCAGCAGGCGGCCATGATCGGGCAGGGCTGTTTTGAGCCTGGAATGATGAAAGCGACTTATGGCACTGGCTGTTTTGCGCTTTTGAATACGGGAGCCGAGGCTGTTACGTCTGACCATAAGCTGTTGACCACGATCGCCTACCAGCTTGAGGGCAAGGTCACTTATGCGCTTGAAGGGTCGATCTTTGTAGCGGGTGCTGTGGTCCAATGGCTGCGCGACGGGCTGGGTATTATCGGTTCGGCGGGAAACACGCAGGCTTTGGCCGAGGCGGCGGACCCCGCGCAAGACGTTGTTATTGTTCCAGCGTTTACGGGACTTGGCGCGCCGTATTGGTCCCCTGATTGTCGCGGTGCTGCGTTTGGGCTGACGCGTGCGACGGGGCCAGAAGAAATGGCGCGGGCCGCTTTGGAGTCGGTTGGCTATCAAACGCGGGATTTGCTTGGGGCCATGCGGGCGGATTGGGGCGCAAATGCTGAGGCGGCTCTGAAAGTAGATGGTGGGATGTGCGCTTCGGACTGGACCATGCAGTTTTTGGCTGACATCACTAACGCGCAGGTGGATCGGCCTGTGGTGCTTGAAACAACGGCACTTGGCGCAGCATGGCTCGCGGGGCATGCGGTCGGGCTTTATCCCGATCAGAAGGGTTTTGCGCAGATGTGGCAGCTGGACCGCAGCTTTCAGCCCCAGATGCGTGCAAAGACCCGCACTGCGAAATATGCGCGGTGGCAACGCGCCGTGGCGGCCGCGCAGTCAGTTTAACGTTTAAAGGACGCTGTGTAGCTTTGTGCAAAGGCGCGGTAGCCTTGGCTTGTTGTGCCGATATATGGGGCCATAATAGAATTGAGGCGCGGCAGTAAGTAAAACGGCACTTGCGGGTGGCTGTGATGCTCGGCGTGATATGGCATATTCCATGCGAGAAAGTTCACGAGCTTGCCCGTATAGGTCGTGCGGCTGTTTTCGAGCATATTTTCAACATTCGGGCAGCGGCCATGCTCGGCAAGAAGGTAAAGCCGCAGCACAGGGAACCCCAAGGCAAGTGGCGCGAGCCAGACCCAAAACAACAGCGGCGAGACAAAGACAGAGAAAGCGACAGCCAGCGCATAGCACGCCAGAAGCACACGCGCCTCTTGTTTGAGCATGGTGTGAGCCCGCTTTGGCAGGTAAGGGGCCTCGGCCTTGCCGCCTGCGTGCATCAGCAAGAGCACGACCTTGTCCCGCCAATAGGAGAGGCTGGAGAGGTGGTAGAAAAAGCTCGGCCAATTGTCTGGCTTGGGCAGACCCGCCAACTCCGGATCTTGCGCGGGATCTTGGGTGTGTTTGTGGTGGGCGAGGTGAAAGTAACGAAACCAAGTGAAGGGCTGGGCAATCAGGAGCGCAATGAGATGACCGATGGTTTCATTGAGGCGCTCGGTGGCAAAGGGCGTTTTATGCGTTGCTTCATGCTGAAGCGTGAAAAGAAACGCGAGCGCTATGCCTTGGGGCAGAAGCAATAGCCCCCAGAATGGGACTTTGAAGGCTATGAGCGCTCCGAGTGTCATAATAAGGCCGAGGTGCCCTGCAAGATGCCTCAGACCTGCCGCATCAGAGCGGCGGGTGAGGATCGCCTTTTCATCAGCGTTTAAAGTTTGAAGAAAGGACTTATGATCCATTTGGCGTGTCCAATCCAAGTGGGTTAGGGCGTTCAAGAAGCGTTTTGGTGCAGCGGTTTTCATCGCTTGCAACCCATTTCAGGAGGACATGATGACGGCCAACCTGCGCCTCGAGACGCGCGTTGGGCGCATCAGTGGAGTTGGCCAAAACCGTGGCGCGACTGTTCACACTGTCTTTTTGCAGGGCGTTTGCTGGCATTGGCTATTCCTTTTGACCCGAGAGAGAAGGTCTTGCACTAAAACCTAAAGAGGCGAGGGGGTCGGAGCAAGACGTCTAAGCGTCTAATCGCCTTGTTGGCGATCAAGTGCGGCTTTGCCATTGAACCAGAAGGGCATTGGTCTAGGTTAAGGGCATATGATGGTCTGAAGGGTGAGCAATGGCAGGTATATTATGTAAGAAGCGATCTCAAGGGATGGTCATAGCACTTTATGCTATCGTTTTGTGTGTGACGCTTTTTGGAGCAACCTCTGGTAAAGCTGAGGCCAGCGATGCGCGCTTGGATGCTTTTCTTACGGTGACAGGATTTGACGTTGCTTTGGAAAGCATACGGCTCGGAGCGACAAATGCTCCGCAGATCCTTGGTTTGGAAGCGCAAGACTTTGGCTTGCAGTGGACGGCTCTTGCCGATCAGGTGTTTGAGCCAAAGGCCATTCGTCAAGATGCCAAGACACTCTTGGCGCAAGCCTTAAGTGATGAGATGCTGGTCCACGCGGCAGCGTTTTATGCGTCTGATTTGGGGATGCGGTTGGTTGCGGTGGAAAACGCGGCGCATTCGGCAGAAGACAGCGCCGTGGATCGCGCGCGCGGTGAGGCGCTGGTGGCCACGATGGTTGCTGATGGCTCTGTGCGGCTTGAGTTTCTCAAGCGGATGAATCACGCCATAGATCCGCAAAATATCGGGACGCAAGCGGCACAAGACGTGCAAATCCGCTTTTTGCTTGCGGCGTCGGATGCGGGGGTGATCAACCGGATCGACGAGGCTACCCTGCGCAGCTTGATGGAAGAGCAGGCGGCCGAGATGTCTGTTGAAATCGAGGCCGCCGCGCTTGCCAGTGCGGCGCGGATATATGAGGGCTTCAGTGATTCCGAGGTTGAGGCTTATGCCGAAGCGCTTGAAGATCCGATTATGCAGCAGGTCTATGAGCTGATGAATGGGGTGCAATATGCGCTGATGGCGGACCGTTATGAAAAACTTGCATTGCGGATGGCCGAGTTAAGCCCGGGCGAAGAGCTTTGAGGCGAGTTGGCGCAGCGCCTTTATCGGTTTGGGCGCTTACGGCACAGGTGACACAGGCGGCGCCTGTGGATGATCTGCTTGAGACACTTGGCTCTGACGCTTTGATTGATGTGCTGCGCGAAGAGTTTCTGGACTATGGCGAGACTGTCGGTGACGCGATGCTGCCTGACGGTAGCGGCGCGGCGTGGCGCGATATTTTTGAGCGTCTTTACGTCCCTACCTTGATGCAGGTTCGCCTGCGCTCGGCCATGGAGAAGAGTTTTGGCAAGGCTGATATTGCCGCGTTGATGACGTTTTATCAGTCCGAACGTGGCCAAAGGATTGTTGAGGCCGAGCTGGCGGGGCGCAGATACTTACTGCTTGAGGGCGCCCAAAAGACAGCCGAAGCGGCGTGTCTTGAGCCGCCTGAACGGGCCGAAGCTTTGCTCGAATTTGCGCAGGTGAATGATCTCTTGGAGCGCAATGTGGCGGGCACGCTGAATTCGGATCTGGCGTTTTACCGTGGATTGATTGCGGGCGGCGTTTTTGAGATGGACGAGGGGGATGTGCTGGCCGAGGTTCAGGCGCGGGTGCCTGAAATCCGGGTTGCGCTTGAAGCCTGGATATCGGCGTATCTCTGTGCCGCTCTTGGCGATTTGCATGAGGCGGATCTTGCGGCCTATACGGCGTTTTCCAAGACAGATGAGGGCATAGCCCTCAATGCTGCAATTTTTGAGGGCTACGGGGCGCTCAGCGAAGATCTGAGTTATGCGATTGGTTTAGGGGTTTCTGTTCAAATGTTTGGGGAAGACCTCTAGCGCAGCCAGAACTGGCAAAAAGCCGAAGAATATGGCGATTTTCTTTGCCAAACGCGCTTGACTTGGGGCCTTCTATTCACGATAAGCGCGCATCTGGAGGGGGAAGCCGCTCTGGATTTATTATTAATGACGTTCCCAAGAGGAACGCGCTGTTCGAGGCGGCGGGGCGCAATTCCCTGCTAAAACACTGCAAAAGCAGGGGCCACAGAATGCGGATGATGAAAAGGAAAGACCTATGTTCGCGGTCCTGAAAACAGGCGGCAAGCAATATAAAGTTCAATCGGGCGATGTGCTCCGTGTTGAAAGACTTGCAGCCGATGCTGGTGAAACAATCCAGTTCAACGAAATTCTGATGCTTGGTGGTGATGCACCTGTTGTTGGTGCTCCTATGGTCGACGGCGCAGCCGTTCAGGCCGAAGTGATCGACCAGATCAAAGGCAAGAAGGTGATTAACTTCGTTAAGCGCCGTCGTAAGCACTCCTCCAAGCGGACTGTTGGTCACCGTCAAAAGCTCACGCTTCTGCGTATCACTGACATTCTTGCAAGCGGTGGTGACAAAACCGGCGTGAAAGCCGCAATTGGCACAGGGTCCGTTTCTGGCTTTACAGCCAAAACAGCCGACGCGAAGAAGCCAGCCGCCAAGAAAGCAGCTGCACCAAAAGCCGCCGCAGCCCCAGTCGCTGCGGGCGACGATCTGACACAAATCACAGGTGTGGGCCCAGCCGCCGCGAAGAAGCTCGTTGCAGCCGGCATCACCACTTTTGCAGACCTCGCAAAAGTAGACGTAGACAGCTTTGACGCAGTGAAAGTGAAGCCCGAGTGGGTTGCACAAGCCGCTGATCTGTCCAAGTAAGCGCAGTAGGAGAGAAACGATATGGCACATAAAAAAGCTGGCGGTTCATCCCGTAACGGTCGCGACTCAGCGGGTCGCCGCCTTGGCGTTAAAAAATACGGTGGCGAAGTTGTCATCGGTGGTAACATCATCGTGCGTCAGCGCGGCACAAAGTTTTGGCCGGGCGCAGGCGTTGGCATGGGCAAAGATCACACGATCTTCGCCACAGCTAATGGCAACGTGAAGTTCCACAAAGGTCTCAAAGGCCGCACCTTTATTTCGGTTCTCCCAGTGGCGGAGGCCGCTGAGTAACCGGACCTTAAGGTTTTAAGACAAACAAGGGATCGGTGAAGAACCGGTCCCTTTTTCGTATTTTGGAGCTCAAGAATGAGCGTTTCTGTGGCAGCATTTATCGTCTTTGGGGCGTCTCAGGTGGGCACACCTGGGCCGGCCAATATGGCGCTTATGGCGACAGGCGCACGCTTTGGCTTTCGCGCGGCGCTGCCTTTTGTGGCGGGCGTTGCGCTTGGCAAGCAGCTCATTATCTGGCCTGTCGGATTTGGGCTTATGGAACTTGCCAGAACGGCGCCTTGGATTTTTGAGGTGCTCAAGTGGGCCAGTGTGGCTTATATCTGTTGGCTGGCGTGGAACGTCGCAAATATGCGGCTAAGTGCAAGTGCCTCCGTGGGAGCTGCGCCTGGGTTTTTGGCGGGGCTTTGGGTGCATCCTCTCAATCCGAAGGCCTGGGCCATGATCACCACCGGCTTCACAAGTTTTACGGCCCCGGGCACGCCAAGCTTTGAGGCGACACTCACTATCGCTCTGTGTCTACTGGGCTTGCAGCTCATTCTGCATCCTATGTGGGTTTATGCAGGTGACAGGATTGCCGCGCTTCTGGCAGGGAGGCCAGAAGAAAAATACCTTATGTGGAGCCTTGCAGCTTTGACTGTGGCTTCTGTTTTGCTTGTTTTGTTTTAAAGGGGAGAGCACATGATACACATTAGAAGTGCTGCGCAAGATATTATTAATAAAGATGGCTTTTCATTGAGGCCACTTATGGCTTCGGATCAGGCGATGATTGATCTCTATGCTGGTGACGAACGCGTGGCGCGCAATACAAGCCGCATTGCGCATCCTTTGCCGCCTGGTCATACGGAGGCGTTTATCAAACGCGCCCAAAGTGTAGACCGGCTTGAGGACATCTGGGCGATTGATGCCAGCAAAGACGGTGGCCCCAGTTTGACAGGGATCATCAGCCTGTCACGGATGGACCGGAACCAATCAGAGATCGGCTATTGGGTCGCGCCTGCGTTTTGGAACACGGGGATCGCTTCGGGCGCTGTTGAAGCTTTGATAGAGGCCAACCCGCAAGGTTGCGAGACGATCTTTGCGAGTGTTTTTCAAGACAACCCAGCATCAGCGCGTGTACTGACAAACCAAGGGTTTGAGTATATTGGCGATGCGGAGACTTTTTGTGTTGCGCGCAACAGCAATGTGGCGACATGGACATACATCTGCAAACTCAGTTGAGCCGCCCCACAACGGGCGTTAAGGAGACGATATGAAATTTCTTGATCTTGCAAAGGTCTATATTCGCTCCGGTTCGGGCGGCGGCGGCTGTATCAGCTTCCGACGTGAGAAGTTTATTGAATATGGCGGGCCTGACGGCGGCGACGGCGGTCGCGGTGGTGATGTCTGGGTAGAAGTCGTGGACGGGCTGAACACGCTTATCGACTTTCGCTATCAGCAGCACTTTTTTGCCAACAATGGCCAATCGGGCATGGGCAGCCAGCGCACAGGCAAGGATGGTGATGATATCATCTTGCGGGTGCCTGTGGGCACGGAAATCCTTGAAGAAGACGGCGAGACCGTGATTGCCGACCTGACAGAACTCGGCCAGCGCTTGCGCATTGCCAAGGGCGGCAACGGCGGATTTGGGAACCTGCATTTCAAATCCTCAACCAATCAGGCCCCCCGCCGTGCGAACTCGGGCCAAGAGGGGGTTGAGCGCACAATCTGGTTGCGTCTCAAGCTGATCGCGGATGCAGGTCTGCTCGGACTTCCGAACGCGGGCAAGAGCACGTTTCTGGCCGCAACCTCCAACGCGCGCCCCAAGATTGCCGATTATCCGTTTACAACTCTCCACCCCAACCTTGGCGTTGTCGGTGTTGATGGTGCCGAGTTTGTGATTGCCGATATTCCGGGCCTGATTGAGGGGGCGCATGAAGGTGTGGGACTTGGCGTGCGTTTTCTGGGCCATGTCGAGCGCTGTGCTGTGCTGTTGCACTTGATTGACGGCACCTCTGGCGACCCTGTTGGCGATTATAAGACGATTATTGGAGAGCTGGAGGCCTACGGCGGCGAGCTGGCAACCAAGCCGCGTGTCACTGTGCTTAACAAGATTGATGCGCTGGATGCGGAGGAACGCGACTTTCTCAAAGAAGAGGTTGAGGCGGCGACTGGGGCGAAGCTGATGCTGATGTCAGGCGTCACAGGCGAAGGCGTAACCGACGTGTTGCGCGCCCTTCGGGCTAAGATTGCCGAAATGCGGGCCGCGGAGGCAGCGCTTGGCATGGAGGAAGCGCCATGGCAGCCCTAAGCACGGCACGGCGCGTTGTTGTCAAAATCGGCTCGGCCCTGCTGGTTGATCCTGCGGCTGGCGGGTTGAAAGCGGATTGGCTTGGGAGCCTTGCCGAGGATGTTGCGCGGATGAAGGCACGGGGGCAGGATGTTGTGCTCGTGTCCTCTGGTTCTATCGCTTTGGGGCGCGGCGTGCTTGGTTTGCCACCTGTAGAGCTCGCGCTGGAGCAGTCACAGGCCGCGGCGGCTGTGGGCCAGATCCGACTTGCGCGTGCCTATGAGCAAGTCTTGCAGCCGCACGGAATAATCACAGGTCAAGTGCTTGTGACTTTGGAAGACAGTGCCGACAGACGCCGCTATCTCAACTCACGGGCCACGCTTGAGCAGCTTTTGAGCCTTGGGGTTGTGCCGATTGTGAACGAGAACGACACCGTTGCGACCGACGAAATCCGCTATGGTGATAACGACCGTTTGGCAGCGCAGGTCGCTGTGACGGTTGGTGCTGATCTCTTGGTGCTTCTGAGCGATATCGACGGGCTATATACGGCAAGCCCTGCGCTTGACCCGACCGCAACGCGGTTTGATCGTGTTGAAAAGATCACGCCAGACATCGAGGCGATGGCCGGAGATGCGGGAACAGGCCTCAGCAAGGGCGGCATGAAGACCAAGCTCATGGCGGCCAAAACCGCGACAGGCGCAGGATGTGAAATGATTATTGGGCTTGGCTCGACTTTTCAGCCGCTGATGTCGATTGAAGAGGGGGCGGCGCATACGCTTTTCGCTGCCGAAGGCGATCCTCAGGCTGCGCGCAAACGCTGGATAGCGTCGATGAAACCACAAGGCCGGATCCTGCTTGATGCGGGTGCGGCGAAAGCGTTGGCACAAGGCAAGAGCTTATTGCCTGCGGGTGTCACCGATGTGAGCGGGAGCTTTGGGCGCGGGGAGCCTGTAGAGATTTGCGACGCGAACGGGGCTGTGCTTGGGCACGGTCTAGCCCGCTACACAGGCGAGGAAGCCCGCGCAATCAAAGGCCATAAGAGCGACGAGATTGAAGCTATTCTGGGCTATATCGGGCGTGCAGCGCTGATACACAGAGACGATATGGCGCTGACCATTTGAAAGGGCACGATCCGATGACTGAGATTGCTATGATGATGCAGACGATGGGGGAAAAGGCGCGCGCTGCTGCGGCGGAGCTGGCCTTTGCCTCCTCTGATCAGAAACGGGACGCGCTTTTGGCTGCTGCCGATGCGGTTTGGGCGCGGCGTGAAGAGATCATAGCGGCCAATGCGCAAGACATGGCCTATGGCTCTGAAAAGGGCTTGAGCCCTGCAATGATGGACCGCTTGATGCTGGATGAGGCGCGGGTCGGGAGTATTGTAACGGGGCTAAAAGCAGTGGCCGAGCAAGCTGACCCTGTTGGTGAGGTGCTGGAAGACTGGGACCGCCCGACGGGACTTCATATTCGCCGTGTGCGCACGCCTTTGGGCGTGATTGGCGTGATTTATGAGAGCCGCCCCAATGTCACGGCAGATGCTGGCGCGCTTTGTCTCAAGGCGGGCAATGCCGTGATTTTGCGCGGTGGGTCGGAAGGGTTTCACTCTTCAAGTGCTTTGCATGGCTGTCTTGTTGAGGGATTGAAGTCGTCGGGACTACCTGAGGCGAGTATCCAGCTTGTGCCCACGCGCGAGCGCGCGGCGGTGAGCGAGATGCTGACCATGACCGATTATATTGATGTGATTGTCCCGCGCGGCGGTAAGGGGCTTGTGGGGCTTGTGCAGCGTGAGGCGCGCGTGCCTGTTTTTGCCCATCTTGAGGGGATCGTGCACATTTATGTGGATAAGAACGCCGACCCTGTGAAAGCGCTCAATGTGATTTTGAACGCCAAAACGCGGCGCACTGGGATTTGCGGCGCTGCGGAGTGCTTGCTGATCCATGAAGATGTGATGAACACGATTGGCCAAGGTGTTATCAAAGCGCTGCTCGACGCTGGTGTCGAGGTGCGCGGTGATGAGGTGATTTCTGCTATCGAGGGTGTTTCAGCGGCCACGTCGGCAGACTGGGGCTGTGAATACCTTGATATGATCATTGCAGCCAAGACCGTCGGAAGCCTTGATGAGGCGATCGCCCACATCCGCGCATTTGGCTCAAGCCATACTGATTGCATCCTGACCGAAGATGACGCCGCTGCGGCGCGGTTCTTTCAGCGGCTTGATAGTGCGATCCTGATGCGCAACGCCTCAACCCAGTTTGCGGATGGTGGCGAGTTTGGCATGGGCGCCGAGATCGGCATTGCCACAGGCAAAATGCACGCACGCGGGCCAGTCGGCGCGGCACAACTGACAAGCTTTAAGTATCTGGTTGAGGGCAACGGCACAGTGCGCGCCTGATCACAGCTCAAAACGTGATCTGTATGGCTGTGTCACTCACCTGATAGGTTGGACGGCGGGCCAGAGCGCTTGTGCACTCGGGGAGCATGGCAAATTGGACTTCGGCCGGCTTTAATGTTTCAGGGGCGATACCGCTTGTGAGGGTGGCCCAAAGCGCATCATCTGTTCTGATCATGGCAGCCTCGGCGGACATTGTCCAAACGCCCTCGAACTTTGTCACACGTAGTTGGCCGCCTGTGGGCAAGGCCGTTGCAAGACAAAGCAGCGCAAGAAAAGCGGCCTGAACTTCGGGGCGGGGACAGTCATCTTGGGTGTCCCAGTCACAGTGAAAGCGGGTGTCTTTGTAATAATCGTCGAGAATCTTACTGATTTCCGAGCGGCCCAGCTTTTGCTCGGAAGAGGACAGCCCCAGCGCGACCCGATAAAACTTAATTCGGGCATTCGCGCCTGCGACGGAGTCAGAGATGAGATCTAATTCTGGTGTGTTATCACCACCAGAGAGGGCCATAAGCTCCATCCCGTTGGCAATGGCACCCACGGGGCTGATCAGATCGTGACAGATCCTTGAGGCGATCAGTTTTGCCAAGGAGAGCGGGTCTTGTGCCATATGGTGTCCTTCCTGTAGTGTCGCAATATGATCGACTTGAACGCCATCCTGACACCCGGAATGCGGGTGCGCCACCCGCAAATGCCCGACTGGGGCATTGGTCAGGTGCAGTCCAACACTGGCGGCAAAACCACTGTGAACTTTCCTGAAGCAGGTAAAGTTGTGATAGACGGAACGCGCGTCGAACTGGTCTGGGTCTTTGATGACGAATAGAAGTTACTGAACAGTTAACAGATCATCTAAAACTGTCACTTCTTGCGTCTGAGAATATCACACCCTAAA
Source organism: Lentibacter sp. (assembly GCF_965657785.1). GTDB lineage: Bacteria > Pseudomonadota > Alphaproteobacteria > Rhodobacterales > Rhodobacteraceae > Lentibacter. The sequence goes on along the minus strand of NZ_CBFHPP010000001.1, from coordinate 117,736 downwards.
TAGCGCAGGACCTGCCAGCGCAAATGAGAGCCTATGAGCGAGCCGCAATTTTCAGTCAGACTGGCCCAAACGGATGCCGATATCTTGGGGGCACAGCGATTGCGCTATCGCGTTTTTGTTGAAGAGCTTGGCAGTGACGGGGCATTGGTTGATCATGTTCATCGTTTTGAGCGAGACGGGTTTGATGTGCACAGCCAGCATTTGATACTGGTGGATGACGCGCGCGATGCAAGTGCGCCTGATCATGTGGTCGGGGCCTATCGCCTTCTCGATGAGACGGGGGCCGACGCTGCAGGTCAGTTTTACTCGGAAAACGAATATGACCTGAGTAAACTGAAAACCTCAGGCCGCAGGCTCTTGGAATTGGGGCGGTCTTGCCTTGATGCCGATTATCGCGGGGGTAGCGCTATGTTTCATCTCTGGAACGCGCTCGCAGAGTTTGTCCAAGAGCGCGAGATTGAAATTCTGTTTGGCGTCGCAAGCTTTCATGGCACGGATGCCACCAAGCTGCGCTTGCCGCTTTCTTTGCTCCATTATAGATATTGTGCACCCGAAGCATTGCGTGTGCGGGCTTTGGAGGCGGGCTATCAGCCAATGGGTTTGATGCAAGAAGAAGAGATCGACCGCCGTGGTGCCATGATGGAAATGCCGGCCTTGATCAAGGCTTACCTGCGCCTCGGAGGGGCTGTGGGCGAGGGCGCGTTTACGGACCGCGCGTTTAACACAACAGATGTTTGCCTGATCATGGATACGGCGGCCATGCCGTCGCGCCGCCGCTCTCTTTATCAGGGGCGCAAATGACCTGGACCTCTGACCGCCCAGCCGAAGAGGCGCCTATAAGCCTGTTAGGGTGGCTGCGCGTGGCCGTTCGGGGCCTGTGTCTGGCTGCGTTGGTTTTTGGAGGGTTATTTGTCTTGCTTGCTTTGCGTCTCGCCGAGCGCCCGCTGTTTGGACTTAGGCGACCTTGGACGCCTTATATCACCCAGTTTGTATGCCGCGGCGCATTCTACATTTTGGGAATCAAGCATGAAACCGAAGGCGCTCAGATGACCACAGCTGGAGCCATTGTAGCCAATCACAGCAGTTGGCTTGATATCTTCGCACTCAATGCGCGCAAGAGGGTCTATTTTGTCTCAAAATCCGAAGTTGCAAGCTGGCCCGGGATCGGCTGGTTGGCGCGAGCAACGGGAACAGTTTTCATTCGGCGCGATCCGAGGGATGCCAAAATCCAGCAAGATATTTTTGAGGCCCGCCTTTTGGTGGGGCATAAGCTTTTGTTCTTTCCAGAAGGCACATCGACAGACGGGCTACGTCTTTTGCCCTTCAAGCCAACTTTGTTTCAGGCCTTTTTTGCCGATCCTTTGCGCGAGCGTCTTGCTGTGCAGCCAGTGACAGTTGTTTATGAGGCCCCCAAGGGCGAGGAGGATCGATTTTATGGCTGGTGGGGCGACATGGCCTTTGGCCCACATCTTTTGAAAACGCTTTCTGCGCCGCGTGGCGGCGAGGTTAGGATTAAATACCACAGGCCGCTAGCAGTGGCCGACTTTCAGGATCGTAAGGCGCTCGCCAAAGCCGCAGAAGTGGCCGTTCGGGATGGGTTGCCCAAAGAAAAGCTGACTGCGGGCAAAGCTTATGACAAGGCCCTCGGGCCTTTGAGTTAGGTTTCCCTCATGGCCGCATAAAGCTGTTTCAACGCTTTTACAGGGTCTTCCTGAGACCAGAGTTCACTTCCCAACCCAAAGAAATCGGTCACGGAGGCAAATTTTGCGATCAGCTCTGCATCAAGCCCGCCTTCGGCAACCACGGGCACTTCTATCACCTGTGACCACCACTCAAAGAGATCAAATTCTGCCTGTGTGCCATCGCCCAGCGCTGTATCGCCGATTGGGCCAAAGCTGACGTAATCAGCACTCGCTTCGCCGGCTGCCATGCCATCGTGGCGCGAGCCTGAGCAGAAACTTCCGACGATTGCGTCTTGGCCAAGGGCTTTGCGGGCCTTTGCCACCGAGCGGCTGCCATCAGTGAGGTGCACCCCGTCAAGGCCGAGCCGTTCCACAAGTAGAATATGGCGCTCGATCACCAAGGCAACATCGCGTGCCATGGTGACTTCGCGCAAGGCATCCGCCGCGCGACAGAGTGTATCTTCGTCGTGGCTCGCCAAGGCAAGGCGCACACAAGCGATTTCGCGGGTGTCGAGCACGGCGGCAAGCTGCGTTGGAAAGCTGCTTAGCTCAAAATCAGGCGGGGTGATCAAATAGATCTGTGGCGTATCGTCTTGTGCCATATTGGACTCCTGAATTGGCGTTTGCTCTTCTAGCGTGATTTTTTGCCTTGTCCAAGAGGCTTTAGGCCTTGGCGATTGGTGTCTTGGCGCGGGGCGTGCTTTCTTCTAGAACGGCGTCAACTGAGAAAGGAAACCTCTCTATGCCCACAGAAGGCCCACAGCCTCTTTTTGTTCTTGTTCGCCCACAAATGGGAGAAAACATTGGTGCGGCGGCGCGGGCCATGTGGAACTTTGGGCTGGATCGTATGCGCGTTGTTGCCCCACGCGACGGCTGGCCGAACGAGAAAGCAGTTGTGATGGCCTCAGGCGCGGGCCGTTTGCTTGACGAGGCCCAAGTCACTGGAACTTTGGCTGAGGCGCTTGAGGACACGACTTACGTTTTTGCGACAACGGCGCGCATTCGGGGCTTAACGAAGCCTGTGATGAGCCCCGAGCGCGCTATGGCTTTGGCTGCTGAAAAGATCGCGGCTGGAGAAAAAGTCGCTGTGCTCTTCGGGCCGGAGCGGGCGGGGCTTGAAAACGACGATGTGGCGCGTGCGAACGCGCTGATCACCGTGCCTGTGAATCCAGAGTTTCCCTCACTCAACTTGGCGCAATGTGTGTTGCTCTCCGCCTATGAGTGGCGCCGTGCACAAGGTGAGATCAGCCATGAGCGGATGGAAATTGCGCGCAGCGGTGACCCTGCGACAGGCGGCGATATTGAGGCTTGGGCTGGGCATCTGGAAGAGCGTCTTGAGGAACGTGGTTTTTTCTTTCCACCCGAAAAGGCCGCGAATATGAAAACAAATTTACGCAATCTTTGGAGCCGTATGCCGCTCACGCGGGCGGATGTGCAAATGTTGCATGGCGCACTGCGTCAACTTATCAGGGGCAAAGACGACTGACGGCGCTTGCAGCTCACCAAGGCGCACCCTAGTTTAACTCAAGCGACAGGATGTGAGGAAAGACATGGCCGAGAAACGCGCGATATTTGAGGATGTGAGCGGAGAAAAGGGTTCAGGACCTGCAACTCCCAAAGGTGGAATTATCGACAAAGGGCAGGGCGGTGAGCGTCTTGCGATCCGAGCTTGGATCATCCTTTTGGGTATTCTGGTCTTTGCGATGATTGTTGTCGGTGGTCTGACGCGTCTCACGGACTCTGGCCTCTCGATTACAGAGTGGCGCCCGCTGACGGGGGCTATCCCGCCTCTCAATGAAGCGGACTGGCTTTCTGAGTTTGAGAAATACAAAATGATTCCCGAGTTCCAGTTGCAAAACAAGTGGATGGAGCTGCACGATTTTAAAGTGATCTATTGGTGGGAATGGGGCCACCGCCAGCTTGGCCGCGTGGTCGGGCTGGTCTGGGCGATTGGTTTTCTGTGGTTTGCATTGCGTCGTCAAATTCCATCGGGATGGACGTCGCGGCTGTTGCTGCTTGGCGGCCTTGGTGGTTTGCAAGGCGCGATCGGGTGGTGGATGGTGTCCTCTGGGTTGACAGGGTCGATGACCGATGTCGCCAGCTACAGGCTCGCCACCCATCTTGGGCTGGCCTTCGTTATCATAGGGTTTATCACTTGGTATGCACTCTTGCTGTCCCGCCCTGAGAGAGACTTGATGCAAGCCCGCCGTTTGCGTGATGCTAAGCTCTTTTCTCTCGGCACTGGCTGGATGCATTTTACCTTTTTGCAGATCCTACTGGGCGCTCTCGTGGCGGGTATTGATGCGGGCCGCTCTTATACCGATTGGCCCCTGATGGGCGGGCAATTCATCCCGCCCAATCCTCTGATGATCGAACCCGTCTGGCGGAACTTTTTCGAAAATCCCGGACTTGTACAATTTATTCACCGTATGGCTGGGTATCTGCTTCTCGGGTTCACAATCATGATCTTTTTTAAGGCCCGTAAGTCTGCAAATAGCAAAACAAAATCTGCATTCTCCAGCGCGGTTTATGTGCTGTTCTTCCAGATTGTTCTGGGCGTTTATACAGTCGTTACGGCCGCGCCATGGGAAATTGCAATCTTGCACCAAGCTACGGCCGCGCTGCTTTGGGTTTTGATCATTCGCGCACGCTTCATGGCGCAATACCCGCGCGCATCCTCCATCCGAGAAGGTTAGGTTATGTCAGCATATGACGAGTTGATGGCGTTTCAGCGCCAAACGGAGGCTTTGGGGCAGGTGGCCGGTCGGCTCGGTTGGGATCAGGAGACAATGATGCCCGAGGGGGCTGCCAACCAACGCGCAGAAGAGTTTGCCGCGATGGAAGCTGTGCTTCATGCGCGGCGCACAAATCCGCGCATTGGCGAGTGGCTCTCCAAAATTGACCCGGTCACGCTTGACGCCGTCGCCGCAGCGAACATCCGGCATATCCGCCGCAGTTTTGAACGCAATCAACGTGTTCCAGCCAAGCTTGCGGAGGCGATTGCAAGGCTCAGTTCAAGCGCACAAAGGATTTGGTCTGAGGCGCGGGCCAACGAAGATGTAGCTGCCTTTTTACCCGCCTTATCAGACATGATTGCGCTTAAACGTGAAGAATCTGCTGCGCTCGCAGAGGGCGGCAATGCTTACGACGCTCTTCTGGATGACTATGAGCCTGACACCAGTGGCGATGATGTGGCTGAAACCTTTGTGGCGATGCGGCCACGGCTTGTTGCGCTACGCGACAAAGTGATGGGCGCTGATCAACCCGCAGAACTCAACCACGCGTTTGATGAACAAAAGCAGATGCGCCTTGCGCGCGCTCTGGCCAAGACCTTTGGCTATAATATGCAAAAAGGGCGGCTCGATAAGGCCGTGCACCCGTTTTCTTCAGGGTCGGGCGATGACGTGCGCATCACGACGCGCACGGCTTTGCACGATCCTTTCAATTGTATCTATTCAACGATCCATGAGACCGGCCATGCAACCTATGAGCAAAACATTGCGCCTGAGCACTTGCTTACTCCGCTGGGCGAAGGCGTGTCTCTTGGTGTTCATGAAAGCCAGAGCCGTATTTATGAAAATCAACTCGGCCGCTCGCGTGCCTTTACAGGCTGGCTTTTCGGGCAAATGAAAGAGGCGTTTGGCGACTTTGGTGTGGCGAATGAAGAGGTGTTTTTTCGCACGGTCAATCGCCTCAACAAAGGCTATATCCGCACGGAGGCGGACGAGGTTCAATACAATCTTCATATTATGCTGCGCTTTGATCTGGAGCGCGATGTGATTGGCGGAAAGGTTGAGGCGCGTGACCTTGAGGAGGCTTGGAACGCCCGCTTTGAAGCTGATTTTGGCTACGCTGTCGACAAGCCATCAAATGGTCTGTTGCAAGACGTGCACTGGTCCTGCGGACTTTGGGGATATTTTCCGACCTATGCTTTGGGCAATGTTTATGCCGGCTGCCTATATGAAGCATTACGCCTTGCACGCCCCAATCTGGACAACGAGCTGGCGTCGGGAGATCTAAGCGGCGCAACGGGATGGCTTCGCGATGCTGTTCAGGTTCATGGTGGTCTATATCGCCCGCGTGATTTGATATCGCGGGCCTCTAGCCAAACGCCCAACGAAGCGCCGCTTCTGACATATCTTGAACAGAAATTTAGCTGAAGACACGCGCCATAGGCCTTGGCTTACGGCGCGTGTGTTTTCTTAGCCTTTGCGGCCATCAAGCGAGAACTTCCCTGCGCCTGCAATCGCAAGTGCTATGTAACCGCCTGTTAAGGCGACGTTTTTAAGAAAGTTTGTCATCTGATTCTGATCCGATGGGTCAAAGTGATACAGCAGCCCCGAGACAAGGCAGAAGGCGCCGAGCGCCAAAGCGACAGGGCGGGTCATAAATCCTACAAGGATCGCTAGGCCACCCAGAATTTCAAACAGGATGACAGGCCAGGCCAAAATCGCTGGAATGCCCCCAGAGGCCATAAACCCTGCGAAGCCCTCGACATTTCCGAGCTTGCCAAGACCCGCGATGATGAACAAGAGCGCTAAAAATATGCGCGCGACAAGAAGTGCTGAGTTAATTTGTTGTGTCATTGTTACGTCCCTATAAAGTGTGACGGGATGGATAATAGAGTGCGCAAGTTTTGAATACGGGCACAGGTGCAAGCATTCTGTGCATAATTGCACGGTTAACTCTAATTTGTGGATCAAATGAAAAAGGGCGTGCAAAAATGCACGCCCATCCAGCCCCAGTGGCCCGTCTGACAGTATTTCAAACTTGCCACGCACGTAATATTGTCGGCGCTGTGCCACAACACAGAATTTCGCACATATACTGTGCAAAATTAAACGCTTTTTGCGTTACTCTTCTTCAGCCGCTGCGGCTGTTTCATCATCATCGCTGGGGTCCGCGATCCACGCCACAGAAACGACCTCTTCGCCTTTTCCTGTATTGAACACCTTAACACCACCCGCACTGCGCGAGCGGAAGGAAATACCCTCTACAGGCACGCGAATGGATTGGCCCTTAGAGGTTGCGAGCATGATCTGATCTTCCATCTCAACGGGGAAGCAGGCGACGATTTCACCGCCACGCATGGCTTTGTCCATCGCCGTAACACCCATGCCACCACGCCCGCGAACGGGATAATCATGGCTTGAGCTGAGCTTGCCTGCGCCGCCTGTTGTCAGGGTCAGGATCAGGTTTTCCTGTGCTGACATTTCGACATAACGCTCCTGCGAGATGCTGGCATTTGCATCGCCCTCGTCATCAATGCCCTCGGCATCATCGGCAAGGCCCGCCATGGCACGGCGCATTTTGAGATAGGCCGCGCGCTCATCCGAGCTGGCCTCAAAGTGGCGAATAATGGACATAGAAACAACGCGTTGACCTGGTTGGAGGCGCACACCACGCACACCGGTAGAGGCGCGGGAATTGAACACCCGCACATCTGTTGTCGGGAAGCGAATGGCGCGGCCACCGTTCGTTACGAGCATGACATCGTCCTGATCAGAACAAATCCGCGCATTCACCATATGCACTGATCCATCTTCAGGAAGCTTCATCGCGATCTTGCCGTTGCGCATGACGTTGGTGAAGTCTGAAAGACGGTTTTGGCGCACATCCCCCGCAGAGGTCGCAAACATGATCTGAAGCTCTGCCCAGTCCTTTTCGTCGCGGTCGATCGGGAGGATTGCTGCAACAGACACACCAGGCGGAATTGGCAGGATATTAACAATTGCCTTGCCCTTTGAAGTGCGTGAGCCTTGGGGCAGACGCCATGTCTTGAGTTTGTAGACCATACCATCGGTTGTGAAGAACAAGAGCTGCGTGTGGGTGTTTGCGACGAAGAGGTTTGTGACGACATCCTCTTCTTTGGTTTGCATACCCGACAAGCCCTTGCCGCCACGCTTTTGAGCGCGGAAATCGGCCAGAGGGGTGCGCTTGATATAGCCGCCCGAGGTAACAGTGACGACCATGTCTTCGCGTTCGATCAGGTCTTCGTCGTCCATGTCGCCTGACCAATCAACGATCTCGGTCCGACGGGGCACGGCGAAAAGCTCGCGAACCTCTTTCAGCTCGTCAGAAATAATCCCCATGATGCGCTCACGCGACCCGAGAATTTCCAAATATTCCTTGATCTTACCTGCCAATTCTTCAAGTTCATCGGTGACTTCCTTGACGCCAATTTGGGTGAGGCGTTGAAGACGCAATTCGAGGATGGCGCGGGCTTGGATTTCGGAGAGGTTGTAGGTTCCATCGTCATTCACGGGATGGAGCGGATCATCAATAAGTTTAAGATATCCTACGATATCGCCCGCAGGCCAGCGGCGTTCCATCAGTTTGAAGCGCGCTTCGGCGGCATCGGCGGAGGCGCGGATCGTGGCGACGACCTCATCGACGTTGGAAACGGCAACGGCCAAGCCACAGAGGATATGACTGCGTTCCCGCGCTTTACGAAGCTCGTAAGCTGTGCGACGTGCAACAACATCTTCGCGGAAGTCTATGAAATACGTCAAGAAATTGCGCAGTGTGAGCTGCTCGGGGCGGCCACCATTGAGCGCCAGCATATTGCAGCCAAAGTAGGTTTGCATGGGCGTAAACCGGAACAACTGGTTGAGCACAACCTCGGCCGTCGCATCCCGTTTGAGCTCGACGACGACGCGGACGCCGTTGCGGTCGGATTCGTCTTGGACGTGGGAGATGCCTTCAATTTTCTTGTCGCGGGCGGCTTCGGCGATGCGTTCGATCATCGTCGCTTTGTTAACCTGATAGGGGATCTCGTCGATCACAATGGCAAAGCGGTCTTTGCGGATCTCCTCGACGCGGGTTTTGGCGCGAATGACGACGCTGCCACGGCCCTCAAGATAGGCTTTGCGCGCGCCTGTGCGGCCCAGCATGATCCCGCCTGTGGGGAAATCGGGGCCGGGCACATAGTCGATCAATTGCTCGCTGGAAAGGTCGGGCTGCTCGATCAGGGCAAGGCAGGCATCAACCACTTCACCAAGATTATGCGGCGGAATATTGGTCGCCATCCCAACCGCAATCCCGCCCGCGCCATTGACCAGCATATTGGGAAAACGTGCGGGAAGAACCGTCGGCTCGCGGTCTTTGCCGTCATAATTGTCTTGAAAATCAACGGTGTCTTTGTCGATGTCCGCCAGAATAAAGGCGGCGGGCTTGTCCATGCGCACTTCCGTATAGCGCATCGCGGCGGCGTTATCGCCGTCCATGGAGCCAAAGTTGCCCTGACCGTCCAGAAGCGGCAGCGACATCGAAAAATCCTGCGCCATACGCACCAGCGCGTCATAGATCGCGGAGTCCCCGTGCGGGTGATATTTACCCATCACATCGCCCACAGGACGGGCTGATTTGCGGTAGGGCTTGTCATGCGCGTTGTTGGTTTCGTGCATGGCATACAGGATGCGGCGGTGCACGGGTTTGAGGCCGTCTCTGAGGTCGGGAATCGCGCGGCTCACGATCACGCTCATGGCGTAATCGAGATAGGAGCTTTTCATCTCATCGACGATCGAGATTTTGGGGCCATCATAGACGTAACGCGCAGGCGTGTTTTCGTCTTTGTTTTCAGGTGTTTCGGGCGTGTCGTTCACGTGATTTTCTCGCCTGTCCTGTGGATCTATATCTTGTTGTAATTCTTATATCAGAGCCATGATATAGGGTGCAATGGGGGCGGGCTGGCTCATTTGGGCTGACTGCGGATTATGGGGTTAATACATTGATATTTAATGACTTTTAGTTTGAAATTGTAGCTGCTGAGCGCGACGCGATGCGGAGCGCTTAAAATATGCCAATCGTTAAGGCTGCGCACCGCTTGGTTAACGCCGCTTGGAGCGGCTGATTCTAGGGGGGTGATAAGCGTGCACTTTGTGTGCACCGGGCGTGCACCCCCCAAACACCGCTTGTGTTAAGAGAAAATTAGCTAAGGCCGCGTGCGCAGCTATAGGAGAATGTTTACAGGTCTTGATGCGGCGGAGCACGTCAACGCAAAGGCAGCCCGTGGTGCGGGCCGTTGATTTGGATATTTTTGGCAAAAAGAAAGGGCGGCGGGAGACGGCTGACGGCGCGCGGCTGTCTTGGCGCAGCTGTTGTTGCTTATGTGTTTTGTCTCACGCCAAAAGGGAGATGCTGCCCAGAAAAAGCCCCCCCCGATCGTCTGGGGAGGGAGACTTATGGGCGCTTGCGGGTGGGAGAAGACCCGCGGCCCAGATCGGTTAGGGAATGATGCGGCTGTATTTCACACCTTCCAAAGACGCGCCTGCGAGCAGGCCCGCTTGTCCGAAGATCACGGCCAGCACAGGAGAGGTCGCTGTGGTTGTTTCGGCGCGAATGTTTTCGCCCTGATCTCGGAAGACATATTCCACATCTGCCCCTGCGGCCCAGCCGCTGGAGCGGCGGAAATTCATCAAGGCGTCATCTGTCATGAAAAAGAGAACATGGGCGTATTGCTGTGCGCCGATCTGAAGGCCGACGCTGCCTTTGGTGGCGGAGTAATAATCGACCGTGACATCATTGACCCGCAAGGCGCCGCGCCCGTAGCCGCCGCCGATCCCGAAGCCTGCCTCTGTGACCAGTGGCATCACCAGCATACCTGCTGATTTTTGCGCCAAATCCTGTGTGGAGGGGTATTGGCCGTAGAGGAAATTGAGGGTCTGCTCAACGCGCGCATCAATAGAGGCGCTGCCCTTGGAGCCGACGCCGTTGCCGCAGCCCGCCAGAAGAGCTGTGCTAACGACTGCGCCAAGCGCAAAAGATCTGCGAGAAAGTATTGTCATGATTTCACTGCCGTATTGCCTGAATAAAGTGCTGGTTTTGCCCAGCTTGTATTAATCATACGCCTTTTGAGCGGTGCTGTCACCCCAAACTCTAAAAATTGAGCGTAAATCTGCCCGATCAATCGCCTTTGAGGCGAGTTTGGGGCCGTTTAGGAGCCCAAGAGCCGTGCGGCGCGGGGGGCAAAATACGTCAGGATGCCGTTGCAGCCTGCGCGTTTGAAGCACATTAGGCTTTCCATCATCGCCTTGTCGCCATCAATCCAGCCGTTTTGCGCCGCGGCCTCTATCATCGCGTATTCGCCAGAGACCTGATAGGCGTAGGTCGGCGCGCCAAAAGCCTCTTTGACGCGGCGACAGATGTCCAAGTAGGGCATCCCCGGTTTGACCATGACCATATCGGCGCCCTCAGAAAGGTCGCGCTCAACGCAGCGCAGGGCTTCGTCGGAATTGGCGGGGTTCATCTGGTAGGTTTTCTTATCGCCTTTGAGCGCATCGGCCGCGCCGACCGCGTCGCGGAAGGGGCCGTAAAAGGCCGAGGCATATTTGGCGGCATAGGAGAGCAGGAGCACATCTTTGTGCCCAGCGCCCTCAAGGGCGGCGCGCAGGGCCCCGATCCGGCCATCCATCATATCAGAGGGGCCGATGATATCGACGCCAGCCTCGGCTTGGGAGAGGGCCTGTTTGATCAGCGCGTCTATTGTTTCGTCATTGACGATTTTGCCATCGACGACAAAGCCGTCATGGCCTGTGTCAGAGTAAGGATCAAGCGCGACATCTGTCATCACCGCGATTTCTGGCACAGCCGCTTTGACGGCACGGGTGGCGCGGTTGGAGAGATTGTCAGGGTTCCACGCCTCGGCGCAATCGGCGGTGCGATGGGCGGTGTCTGTATAGGGGAAGAGGCAGATTGCGGGAATGCCGAGGGCCTTGGCCTCGCGGGCGGCCTCGACCACTTTATCAACCGAGCGGCGCATCACGCCCGGCATGGAGGGCACAGGCTCTTCTACGCCTGCGCCATCGCGCACGAAGAGCGGCCAGATCAGATCGCTTGGGGAGAGGGTGTTTTCGGCCACAAGCGCGCGGATGCCTTCGCTTTGACGGGTGCGGCGCAGCCGTGTTGCGGGGAAGGGGGCCTGGATCGCGCGCATCGTGTCTCTCCGAAAATCTATGCGTGCTGAAACTGTCATGGAAATTGCGCCACCTCAAGGTTGGAATTGCCAGAAACGCGCGCTATGAGGGGCGAAACAATGTGAGGGGCGCGGGCCTTGGACTGGTATTCTACGGTTTTTGAGCTGATTGATATGCGCTCGTTCAGCAACCTTTGGTTCTGGATTGCCTTGGCTGTGATGTGGTCGACGACCTCGCATTGGGTCTTGGGGGTGCCGTGGGATATGGTTTTGCGGGCGCAGCGCGATAGCGGGCAATATGAGGACGACTTATTGGATATCGTGCGGATCAACACCAACCGTTTGCTGCATATTGGCTCGGTCTCGGGGCTTTGGCTTTTGGGGTTTGCCTGCTTTTTCCTGACGATGCTCGGAATGTTGGGGTTTCTTTATGGCTATGAATTTGCGCAGGCTTTGTTTTTGCTCGGGTTTCCGATGTCGCTGATTGGGGCTTTGTCTTTGTCGACGGCGCGGCTGATCCGTGAGGAAGATGCGGCGGGGGCGCGGCTACAACAGCTGATGTTTCGTCAGCGCACCATCACACAGGTGATCGGGATGATCTCGATCTTTGTGACGGCGCTTTGGGGGATGTATCAGAACCTCACCTATGGCGTGCTGGGCTAGGATATGGCCAAGCTGGGGACAGACCATATCACCGTGAGCGGTGCGCCTGAGGGCTTTGATGCGCAGCTTCTGGTGGCGGAGGCCGAAAAGGCGGGCGCGGCCTTGCATATTGCGCGCGATGACAAGCGGCTGGCGATGATGCGCGCGAGTTTGCAGTTTTATGCGCCTGATCTGCCTGTCTTTGCCTTTCCAGGGTGGGATTGTCTGCCCTATGACCGTGTGTCGCCCAACCCTGATATTTCGGCGGCGCGGATGGCCACTCTGGCGGCGCTCGTGCATGAGATGCCGCAGCGCTATATCCTGCTGACCACGCTGAGTGCGGCGATGCAGTATATTCCCGCGCGCGAGGTGCTGCGCGAGGCGGCGTTCAAGGCCACGGTGGGGGAGCGCGTCAATGAGGAGGCTTTGCGCAACTTTTTGGTGCGCATGGGCTTCTCGCAAAGCCCCACCGTTACGGAGCCCGGCGATTACGCCATTCGCGGCGGGATCATTGATATTTTTCCGCCCGGCGATGGCGGGCCTGTCAGGCTTGATTTCTTTGGCGATGTGCTTGACGGGGTGCGCCGCTTTGATGCGGCCACGCAACGCACCACCGAGACCCTAGGTGGCGTCGAGCTTGCGCCTGTCTCCGAAGTCTTGCTTGATGAGGCCTCGATCACGCGGTTTCGCCAGAACTACCGCCTCGAATTTGGTGCGGCGGGCACCGATGATCCGCTTTATGAGGCCGTCTCGGCGGGGCGCAAACACGCAGGGGTCGAGCATTGGCTGCCCTTCTTCCATGAGCGTCTGGAAACGCTGTTTGACTATGTGCCAAATGCCAGGCTGACCTTTGATGAGGGTCTTGATGCCAAGCGCGAGGCGCGGTGGGAGGGCATTGTCGACCAATACGAAACCCGCAAGATCGCGCTTGGCGCGCGCGGGCGGATGGACTCTGTCTATAAGCCTGTGCCAGCAGAACAGCTTTACCTTGATGAGGCGGCTTGGGCCAAAGCCATAGCGCCGTTGCGCGCGCTCAAGCTTGTGACATTGCCCCAGCCCACGGGTGCGGGCGTGATAGACGCAGGCGGGCGGATCGGGCGCAACTTTGCCCCCGAGCGTCAGCAGGAAAACACCAATCTGTTCAGCGTTCTGAAAGACCATATCCTCGCCAAAATGGGCGAAAAACCTGTGCTTCTCGCGAGCTACTCAGAGGGCGCGCGTGAGCGGATCGAAGGTCTGCTTGATGATGAAGGTCTGATCGGCGCGGTCACTGTCAAGGACGCCCGCCGGATTGGCAAACGCGGGCTTCATCTGGCCGTCTGGCCGCTTGAGCAGGGCTTTGAGACGCCTGATCTGGTTGTCATCGCCGAGCAGGACATTTTGGGCGACAGGCTTATCCGCGCGCCGCGCCGCAAGCGCACAGCCGAAAACTTCCTGACCGAAGCCCAGAGCCTCTCTGCGGGCGATCTGATTGTTCATGTCGATCACGGCGTCGGGCGCTATCACGGCCTTGAAGTTGTTACGGCTTTGGGCGCGGCGCATGAGTGCCTCAAGCTTGAATATGCCGAAAACTCAACGCTTTATCTTCCGGTTGAAAATATCGAACTCTTGAGCCGCTATGGCCATGAAGAAGGCTTGCTGGACCGTCTCGGCGGCGGCGCGTGGCAGTCGAAAAAGGCCCGCCTTAAAGAGCGCATTCGCGAGATGGCGGATAAGCTCATTCGGGTTGCGGCCGAGCGTGCGCTGCGCCGTGCGCCGATTATGGAGCCGATGGCGCACGCTTGGGAAGAGTTTGCCGCGCGCTTTCCCTATCAGGAAACCGATGACCAGCTCGCCGCGATTGAAGATGTGCTAAACGATCTTGGCTCTGGCCAGCCGATGGACCGTCTGATTTGTGGCGATGTCGGCTTTGGCAAAACCGAAGTGGCGATGCGCGCGGCCTTTATTGCTGCGATGCAGGGCGCGCAAGTTGCGGTGATTGCGCCGACGACTTTGCTGGCGCGTCAGCATTACAAAAGCTTTGCCGAGCGCTTTCGCGGCTTTCCCTTGCAGGTGCGCCCGCTGAGCCGGTTTGTCAGCGCAAAGGACGCCAAGCTCACCCGCGCGGGCATGAAAGACGGCACGGTTGATATTGTGATCGGGACGCACGCGCTTTTGGCCAAAGACACGCGCTTTCGCGATTTGGGCCTGCTGATCATTGACGAGGAGCAGCATTTTGGCGTCGCACATAAGGAGCGCCTCAAGGAGCTGCGCTCGGATGTGCACGTGCTGACGCTCACGGCGACGCCTATTCCGCGCACGCTTCAGCTGTCTTTGTCGGGGGTGCGCGATCTGAGTATCATTGGCACGCCGCCTGTGGACCGTCTCGCCATTCGCACCTATGTGAGCGAATTTGACGGGGTGACGATCCGCGAGGCGCTCTTGCGCGAGCATTATCGCGGCGGCCAGAGTTTTTATGTGGTGCCACGCATCACGGATTTGCCCGAGATTGAGGATTTCCTCAAAACCCATGTGCCGGAAGTGAGCTATATTGTGGCGCATGGGCAGATGGCGGCGGGCGAGCTTGATGAGCGGATGAACGCTTTTTACGACGGCAAATATGATGTGCTTTTGGCGACGACGATTGTGGAGAGTGGGCTTGATATTCCGACCGCCAATACGATGGTTATTCACCGTGCTGATATGTTTGGTCTGGCGCAGCTCTACCAGATCAGAGGGCGGGTGGGCCGCTCCAAAACCCGCGCCTATGCCTATCTGACAACGCGGCCAAGGAAGCCTTTGACCGCCACCGCCGAGAAGCGTCTGCGCGTTCTTGGGAGCCTTGATACGCTGGGTGCGGGCTTTACGCTTGCGTCACAGGACTTGGACATTCGCGGCGCGGGCAACCTGCTTGGTGAAGAGCAATCCGGCCAGATGCGCGATGTGGGCTATGAGCTTTATCAGTCGATGTTGGAAGAGGCGATTGCCAAGATCCGCGCGGGCGAGGCCGAGGGCATTGTGGAGGCGGGCGACTGGTCGCCCTCGATCGGGCTGGGTGTCCCTGTGTTGATCCCTGAAAATTATGTGCCTGATCTGGATGTGCGTCTCGGATTGTATCGCCGTCTCAGTGGGTTGGACGGCAAAGTTGAACTAGAGGGCTTCGCTGCCGAGCTGATTGACCGCTTCGGGCCCTTGCCGCGCGAAGTGAACACATTGCTCCTTGTCGTGCGCATTAAGGCGATGTGCAAGAAGGCAGGCATTGCCAAGCTTGACGGCGGACCGAAGGGCGCGACTGTGCAGTTTCACAACGACAAATTCGCCTCGCCGGTGGGGCTTGTCGAGTTTATCCGCGACCAGAAGGGGCTGGCCAAGGTCAAAGACAACAAGATCGTTGTGCGCCGCGACTGGAAGAGTGACGGCGACAAAATCAAAGGCGCTTTCGCGATTGCGCGCGATCTGGCGCAGAAAGTGGCTGATGAGAAGAAGGCCAGAAAGGCTGCGAAAAATGCTTGAAAGCGGATATCATGAGTTGCCCGAGGGCTATACGGCCTCGGTTGTGACTTACCTTGAGATGCACGCGCGCCCGCCGCTGCGGCCCTGTGCGGCGGGGGGGCTTCGTCTCACGCGGATCACAACGCCCGACGCGGCGCGCTATCGGGCGCTGTTTGAAAAGGTCGGGGGCGATTATCTCTGGTCAAGCCGCCTTGAGATGACGGATGCGGCTTTGCTCGCGGTTCTATCTGACCCGAGGGTGCATCTTTATGTGGCCATGAGCGGCGCAGAACAGGCGGGGCTGCTGGAACTTGATTTTCGCGCCGATACGGGCTGTGAGCTGGCGTTTTTCGGTCTGACGCCAGAGCACGTCGGCGGTCAGGCGGGGCGTTGGCTGATGAACGAGGCGCTGACACGGGCCTGGGATGAGGATATCTCGCGGCTTTTTGTGCACACCTGCACCCTCGATCACCCCAAAGCGCTGGCCTTTTATATCCGCTCGGGCTTTGTGCCCTACAAACGCGCGGTTGAAGTCGCCCCTGATGCGCGCCTCACAGGGCATCTGCCCAAAAGCGCCGCCCCGCAGATCCCGCGGCTCTAGGTCTTTTTCTTTCCAAAAATATCCCGGGGGAGCACGAGGGGGCTGGCCCCCTCGCTGGGTCGGATTTTCGCGCAGCGAAAATTCGATCCTTAAAGCTTGCCACGCGCCTCAAACCAGGCGCTGGCCTTGGGGTGCAACCAGTCCCAAAGCCAGGGTGCGCCGCGTTTGATCTTGCTGCCGACGCGGGCCTCGAACTGGCTGTAGCGTGTGTCATAATCGACCCATGAGCCGCCGTTCGCAGCGAGGTTCTGGTTGGGCGGCTGGAAGCGGTCAAGTGATTTGGCAAAGCGTGCGTCAGGTGTTTCAGCGGCTTCGAATTCGTCCCAGAGCGCGCGGAAACTCTGGGCTTGATCGGGAGGCAAGAGGCCAAAGAGCCGCGTTGCAGCGGCGTCTTCTTTGGCGGCCATCTCGGTGGCGTCATGGTCGCCAAAGATCGGCGCGTCGCCTGCGTCTATTTCGACAATATCGTGCAAAAGCAACATCTTGATGACGCGATCCACGCTGACATCGGCGGGGGCGTCGGGGCCGAGCACCAGCGCATAGAGCGCGATGTGCCAGCTGTGTTCGCCAGAGTTTTCATAACGGGAGCCATCGGCCAGTGTGGTGCCGCGAACGATCTGTTTGAGCTTGTCGGCCTCCATCAGGAAGGCCATTTGGGCATCCAGTCGGCTTGTCATGCCTTCGGGGTCTTGGCATCCACCAAGGCTTTTGCCTTTTTGTGCAGAAACGCCCGTGCCGCTTTGCCTGCCATGCGCACGCGCACCTCGGTGAGATAGGCTTCCTCGAGAGTCTGCGAGGACTTTCCCAAGAGGTCTGCGACTTCAAAGTGCAACCGGTCATCGCCCGATTGCTCCATGATCTTGATCGTGTCATCCGCCAGTTGCGAGGCGGTTTCCTGCATCGTCGACATCAGCGCGAATTCTCGGTGAGGCGGCGTTTGACGTAGCCCTGCACGCTGTCCACCATCGTGTCCATGTGGTTGTTTTCAAAGAAGTGGCCCGCCCCTTCGACTTGTTCATGGGTCACGGTGATGCCTTTTTGCTCATGGAGCTTGTCGACCAATGTCACCGTATCGGCCGGCGGCGCGACGCGGTCGGCTGTGCCGTTGATCACAAGGCCCGACGAGGGGCAGGGCGCAAGGAATGAAAAATCATACATATTTGCGGGCGGGGACACCGAAATAAACCCTGTGATCTCGGGGCGGCGCATCAAAAGCTGCATTCCGATCCACGCGCCGAAGGAAAAGCCCGCCACCCAGCAATGTTTGGAGTTGTTGTTCATCGACTGCAAGTAATCAAGTGCCGAGGCCGCATCAGACAGCTCGCCCACGCCTTGGTCATATTCGCCCTGTGAGCGGCCCACGCCGCGGAAGTTAAACCGCAGGACCGTGAAGCCCATGTTATAAAACGCATAATGTAGATTATAGACCACCTTGTTGTTCATCGTGCCGCCAAATTGCGGGTGCGGATGAAGCACGATTGCAATCGGTGCGTCGCGCTCTGGCTGCGGGTGATAGCGGCCTTCAAGACGGCCTTCTGGGCCTGGAAAGATTACCTCGGGCATATAGTTTGTCTCTTCCTTGAAAATGCGCACGGGCTTTCTTGACTAAATCCGTCGAGCATATTAGAACTATTCTAAATCCAAGTTTTGCGCTTGGGGTTGGTAGCGAGATAGTCTGTGACAAGGGCGAGGTCAACAAGCGCCTGTTTTTCTTGTCGCAAAAGGAGCCGGTCATGAAGCTGAGCACAAAGGGCAGATATGCTATGGTCGCTTTGGCCGATATTGCGCTTCAAGGCGAAGAGGCTTTGGTGAGCTTGGGCGATATTTCCAAGCGGCAGGATATTTCCCTGCCTTATCTTGAGCAATTGTTTGTCAAGCTGCGGCGTGCGGAGCTTGTGGCTTCGGTGCGCGGGCCGGGCGGGGGCTATAAGCTGGCGCAGCGGCCTGTGGACATCCGCGTGGTGGATGTTTTGGCGGCGGTAGACGAGACTGTGGATGCCTTGCAAAAGGGCGCTGGCGCCAGCGGCGCCGCCTCAGGCAGCCGCGCGCAATCTGTGACCAACCGCTTGTGGGAGGGTCTTTCGGCTCATGTTTATGTCTATTTGCACGCGGCGCGGCTTTCGGATGTGATCCAGAACGAGCTTGCGCCTTGCCCTGCTGTGCCCTCGCTCTTTGCTGTGGTGGACGAGGAATGAGCGAGGTCTTTTCTGTTCAGGGATTGCGCGGCCTGCGGCCACGCCGAGCTGGGGGCTTTGCCCCCAGACCCCCAGGATATTTGGGGAAAGAGGAAGGCAGGGGCGCAGAAGACAGGCGCGCGGCGGGGGTGTCTTTGTGATGCGCATCTATCTTGATCACAATGCGACCACGCCCATGCGGCTTGAGGCGCGTGCGGCGATGGCTGAGGCCTGTGATATTGTTGGCAACCCGTCGTCTGTGCATTCCGAGGGGCGGCGCGCGAAGGCGTTTTTGGAAGGGTGCCGCGCGCGGCTGGCCACGGCGCTTGGGGCTGAGGGGGCCGAGATTGTCTTTACCGGTTCGGCCACCGAGGCGGCGGCGATGGCGCTTGCGGGGCGGGGCCTTGTTTGCTCCGGTGTGGAGCATGATGCTGTGGCCTCTTGGTGTGAGCCGTCTTTGGACACTGATGCTCATGGGCGTGTGAGCGTGGCTGAGGCGGGGTTTGCGACGCTGCAACTGGCCAATTCTGAGACGGGCGTGGTGCAGGAATTGCCTGAGGGGCTTTGGATGAGTGATTTCACGCAGGGCTTTGGCAAGCTCTCTGTTGATTTTCTGCGCTCCGGGCCTTTGATGGCGATTGTGTCGGCGCATAAGCTTGGCGGGCCGAAGGGCGTTGGCGCGCTTGTGATGCGGCGCGGGATTGATCTTGAGCCTGTGCTCAAGGGGGGCGGTCAGGAGATGGGCCGTCGTGCGGGCACCGAGAACCTGATCGGGATTGCGGGATTTGCGGCGGCGGCTGAGGCTGCGGCGCGAGATGTGAACCAAGGCCGATGGGCAGCCGTAGAAGCGTTACGCAACGAAATGGAGGCGGCTCTTGTGGCGGGCGATATTCCACCTATTTTAGTCGGGAAAGATGCGCCGCGTTTGCCCAACACCTCTTGTTTGCTCAGCAGGGGCTGGAAGGGGGAGACGCAGGTGATGCAGATGGACCTTGCGGGCTACGCTATTTCGGCGGGGTCTGCTTGCTCCAGTGGCAAGGTGAAGACGAGCCCTGTGCTCAGGGCGATGGGATATGATGAGGCCGAGGCGGGCTGCGGGATCCGCGTGAGCCTTGGGCTTGAGACGAAACGGGACGATATTTTGCGCTTTGCCGAGGTCTGGGCGGCGCAAGCAAAAAAGCAGGTTGCGCGCGCGGCGTGACACGAACAGGACGGAAAAAGGAAGCAAGCGATGAATGAAGTGATTGTCAAAGACGGTGTTGAGGAAGAAACGGTTGAGGCCGTTCGCTCGCTTGGCGAAAAATACAAATACGGTTGGGAAACCGAGATCGAGATGGAATATGCGCCGCTTGGTCTGAATGAAGATATTGTGCGGCTGATTTCTGAGAAGAACGAAGAGCCACAATGGATGACGGATTGGCGGCTGGATGCTTATGCGCGCTGGAAAGAGCAGAAAGAGCCTGATTGGGCCATGGTCGACTATCCCGAGATCGACTTTCAGGACCAGTATTATTATGCGCGCCCCAAGAGCATGGAAGTGAAGCCGAAGTCTTTGGAGGAGGTCGACCCCAAGCTTTTGGCGACCTATGAGAAGCTCGGTATTCCCTTGAAAGAGCAGATGATTTTGGCGGGTGTCGAGGGCGCCGAGGCGCTGACGGATGCGCCGCGCAAGGTGGCTGTGGACGCGGTGTTTGACTCTGTTTCGGTGGGCACGACCTTCCAGAAAGAGCTTATGGACGCGGGGGTTATCTTTTGCTCGATTTCGGAGGCGATCCGCGATCACCCGGAGCTTGTGAAGAAGTATCTCGGCTCTGTTGTGCCTGTGACGGACAACTATTACGCGACGCTGAACTCGGCTGTTTTCTCTGACGGCTCGTTTGTTTATGTGCCGCCCGGTGTGCGCTGTCCTATGGAGCTTTCGACGTATTTCCGCATCAATGCGGAAAACACGGGGCAGTTTGAGCGAACATTGATCATTGCGGATAAGGGCTCTTATGTGAGCTATCTTGAGGGCTGCACCGCGCCGCAGCGCGATGTGGCGCAGCTTCATGCGGCGGTTGTCGAGATTATCATCGAGGAAGATGCGGAAGTTAAGTATTCCACGGTCCAGAACTGGTATCCCGGGGATGAGAATGGCAAGGGCGGGATCTATAACTTTGTGACCAAGCGCGCAGACTGCCGCGGGGACCGTGCCAAAGTGATGTGGACGCAAGTGGAGACCGGCTCTGCTGTGACGTGGAAGTATCCGAGCTGTATTTTGCGCGGCGATGACAGTCAGGGCGAGTTTTACTCGATTGCCATTACCAACAACCACCAGCAGGCCGACACGGGCACGAAGATGATCCACCTCGGCAAGAACTCCAAGTCGCGGATTGTCTCTAAAGGCATCAGCGCGGGTGTGGCGCAGAATACCTATCGCGGGCTTGTCTCTATGCACCCGAAAGCCAAGAACTCGCGCAATTACACGCAATGCGACAGCTTGCTGATTGGTGATAAATGCGGGGCACATACGGTTCCGTATATCGAGGTGAAGAACAACTCGAGCCGCGTGGAGCATGAGGCGACGACCTCCAAGGTGGATGACGAGCAGATGTTTTACTGCCGTCAGCGCGGGATCGGCGAGGAAGAGGCGGTTGCCTTGATCGTCAATGGCTTTGCCAAGGAAGTGCTGCAAGCGCTGCCGATGGAATTTGCCATGGAAGCGCAGCAGCTTGTGGCGATCAGCCTTGAAGGTTCGGTTGGCTGATGCAGCGCCTGCGCCTCACATATTGCCCGAATGAAGGCAGGGTTCTGCCGCATTTGTGCCGAACTGGTTTGCTAGCTTTGTTGGCAAGCCAAGATGTGAGGTGTGGTCATGTTCAACAGAAATCTCGACGCCTTCGAGGCGCGGATCAAGCGCCTTGCGGCGCAAGAGGCAGGCAATCACAAGCTGATTGCAGGCGAGGGCGATCTGCGCGAGACGCAAATCAGCCCGAGCGCGCTCAAACGCGCGGCCAAGAGGTCCAAGCGGCCAAGCGGCACGCTCATTCTGGCGCTGCCCAACTGGGCCTTGGCCTTTGCGATGGGCGCGGTGGCGATGCTTGCGGGGCGGCTCGCCGGCTTTCATGTCTTGGGGCAGTTCATGGCGGGGGGCAATATGACCATGGTCATTATGCGCCACGCGGGCGAGCTGGCGGTTGGAGTTGTGGTGTTGATCGCAGCGGCGACGTTTATCGGCTTTCGGGGCGGCGTAGCCAAGTCTGCGTTGATGGCGGGCTTTGCTGTGATGGTACTCGCAGAAGCCGATCTGGCGGGGCAGATGCCCGTCCTTTGGGAAAGCCTGTTTTCGCCAGAGTATACCGCGCGGGTGCTGGGACAGACCGGCAATATGGCAAACAATCTGCGCACCTTCGCGGGCGTTCTACAGAGCAGTATCTAAGCTTCTCAAACCTGTTTTTTACCAATAGGAGCAGTCTTGCCTTACCTGGCAGGGCTGCTTTTGGGCGTCTGAACCGGTCTGGTTCCGGCTCCCTTTTTTGCATGAAAAGTGTAGGGTAACACTATGGAATTTATCGAAAAGAACAAAAAGCTAATTGTGCCTGTTACGGCGGGAGCCATCATTGGTCTTGTGCTCAATTGGGCCGATTTGCCAGCTTGGATGATCGGCGGGGCGGTGGCCGCTGTTGTGACGCTTTGGAGCGGCAAGCTGATGGAGACTTATGACAGCAAGATTGCGCCCAAGATCAATGCGCGCCGTGAGGAGTATTGAGCATGGCTGATGCGCCTCTCTCTCTTTACTGGTGGAACGCCAAGCCGAACTTTGGCGACGCGCTGAGCCAGCTTGTGACCGCCTATGCCTCCGGGCGGGCTGTGGCGCATTGCGAGCCGCGCGAGGCCGAGATTTTTGCGGTTGGTTCGATTATGCAGTTTGCCAAGCGGGTCTGGGGCAACGAAAAGCACCCCGCTCATCGCCCCGCGATCTGGGGGACAGGCATGATGGGGCCGCTGAAGCCCGAGTTTGTCGCCAATGTCGATATTCATATGCTGCGCGGGCCGATTACGGCCTCTCTTTTGGGCGTAAAAACAGAGGCTTATGGCGATCCTGGGCTTTTGACCGCCGAAGCGCTTGGCGCGCGGCCCCTGCGGCACGACAAAATCGGCTTGGTGCTGCACCACAGCCAGCTGGGCGATCCGCGCATTGCTGCGCTTTTGAAGGCCGAGCCGTCTGTGCAGTATATTGATGTGCAGGGCGCGCCTGAGCAGGTCTGCCGCGAGATCGGCGCCTGTGCGCACGTGATTTCGTCAAGCCTGCACGGGCTGATTGTGGCGGACAGCTATGGTGTTCCCAACACATGGCTTGATCCGATGAAGCACGCGCGGCTGAAATATTACGATTACGCGGCAGGGGTGGGGCGTGTGATGCCGCTGCCTTTGAAGCACGACGAGATAGCCGCGGCGCTGCCCCAGCTTGCGATGGGCGATCTGCCCTATGCAAGCGGCATTGCTGAGGCGAAAGACCGACTGATTGAGAATTTTCCAGCCGATTTGAAGGCTGGAGCATAAATACAGAAGATAAGAGAAAGGCGCGAATATGTTGGAAATCAAAGACCTGCGGGTCAAACTGGAAGAAGAAGACAAGCAGATCCTGAAGGGTGTGAACCTGACTGTTGAGGCGGGCAAAGTGCACGCGATCATGGGGCCGAACGGCTCGGGCAAGTCAACGCTGTCTTATGTTTTGTCTGGCAAAGAGGGCTATGAAGTCACGGGTGGGAGCGCCACGCTGGATGGCGACGACCTCTTGGATCTGGAGCCGGAAGAGCGGGCGGCGCTCGGGCTTTTCCTTGCGTTTCAATATCCTGTCGAGATCCCCGGTGTGGGCAATATGACCTTCTTGCGCACGGCTGTGAACGCGCAGCGCAAGGCACGCGGCGAAGAGGAAATGTCTTCAACCGAGTTTCTCAAAGTGATCCGCGCACAGGCGAAAGAGCTGAAGATTGATGCGGAAATGCTCAAGCGCCCCGTCAATGTCGGCTTTTCGGGCGGCGAAAAGAAGCGCAACGAGATTTTGCAAATGGCGATGCTTGAGCCACGGATGTGCATCTTGGATGAGACAGACTCAGGCCTTGATGTGGACGCGATGAAGCTTGTGGCCGATGGCGTCAATGCGCTGCGCAACGAGGGCCGTGGCTTTCTTGTGATCACCCACTACCAGCGCCTTCTGGACCACATCAAGCCTGATGTTGTGCACATTATGGCCGAGGGTCGGATCGTGAAAACGGGCGGGCCCGAGCTTGCGCTTGAGGTTGAAAACAACGGCTATGCGGACATTCTGGCCGAGGTGGCTGCGTGATGAATGCGATTTTGAAATCAAAGCAGGAGGCGGCGGCAACGCGGCTTGACGGCGTGACTTTGCCTGATGCGGCGGGCTGGAGCAAAGCGGCGCGCAAGGATGCGCTGGCGCGGGTGCGCGAGATGGGCTTGCCGTCGCGGCGCGACGAATACTGGAAGTATACCCGCCCTGACACGCTGACGCAGGCGGATGCGCCCGAGGCGGCGCTGTTTGCGACGGACGAAGCGCCTGTGTTCAATGATTTTGACAGGCTCAAGATCGTGTTTGTGGACGGTGTGTTTAGTGCGGCGCAGTCAGATGACCTCAGCCTTGAGGGGATCGAGATTGCACGGCTCGCGGATCAGGCCGATATTTCTTGGGCGAGCGAGCTTTACGGCGTGCTTGAGACCAAGGGGCAAAGCCCTGTGGAGCGGCCCTTGGCGGCGCTCAATACGGCGCTGGCCAGTGATGGCGTTTTGATCCGCTGTGTGCGCACGCCGAGCAAGCCTGTGAGCCTGATTTATCGCCATGAGAGCACAACATCGGACGCGACGCTGCACCATGTTGTAAAGGTCGAGGCGGGGGCCTCGCTGACGCTTTTGGAGAACGGTCCGGCGGCGGCGCGCTTTAACAAATGCCTTGAAGTGCTTGTGGCGGATGGGGCCGAGTTTCACCATGTGCGCGCACAGGGGCGCGACCACGAGCGCCGCGCTGTAACACATATGTTTGTCGAGCTGGGCCGCGAAAGCGTCTTCAAGAGCTTTACCCTGACGGTCAATGGCCGTCTGACGCGCAACGAATGTATCATCGAATTTACAGGCGATGACGCGATTGCCCATGTCGCTGGTGCGGCGCTTGGGGATGGTGATTTTGTGCATGATGATACCGTCTTTATCACCCATGACGCCGTCAACTGCGAGAGCCGTCAGGTTTTCAAAAAGGTGCTGCGCAACGGGGCGACCGGTGTGTTCCAAGGCAAGATCCTTGTGCAGCCTGGTGCGCAGAAGACAGACGGCTATCAGAAGTCACAATCTCTTTTGCTGGATGGCGACAGCCAGTTCTTGGCCAAGCCAGAGCTTGAGATCTATGCCGATGATGTGGCCTGTTCGCATGGCTCAACGTCGGGCGCGATTGATGAGGACGCTCTCTTTTATCTGCGCGCGCGCGGTGTGCCGCACAATATGGCGACCGACCTCATGACGCTGGCCTTCCTTGCGGAAGCTGTCGAAGAGATCGAAGACGACGGCCTCAAGGACGAGTTGACAGGGCGGCTTGAGGGCTGGCTCTTGCGCCATTCGCGTGGCTGATTGATGTCAGTCGTGATGGACATTATCGCCACATACCGTGGGCCTGCGCAGGTTTTGCGCAGGTTTGCGGCGGCGGGGCAGCGCGAGGACCGCGCCATTGCCATTTTGATGGCGGGCTGTGCTGTGGTGTTTGTCAGCGCTTGGCCGGGGGCGGCGCGGGAGGCCCATCTGACGGGGCAGGACATTGGTATGCTTTTGGGCGGTGCGCTGTTTGCGTGGCTTTTTATCATGCCGCTTGTGCTGTACGGGCTGGCCTTTCTCGTTTGGGGCGGGTTTCGCGCGCTGCGCAGTAAGGCCGCGCTTTGGGCGCTCAGGCTTGCCCTGTTTTGGGCGCTGTTGGCGGCCTCGCCCTTGATGCTTTTGCACGGGCTTGTGCGCGGATTTATCGGCGAGGGCACACCACAAATGATCGTGGGGGCGCTTTGGTTCGTAGTGTTTATGTGGTTTTGGATCAGCGGCAGCCGTGCGGCTGCAAAGGAAAGTGCCTCTCATGGTGATTAAAGAGCTTGTGATGCGCACGCTGACCCAGCCTGCGGGGGCTGCGGGAGAGCTTATGGCGCTTGGGCTGAAGCGCGATGTGCTCTGGCTTGGGCTTGTTCTTGCGGCCGTTCTCAATGCGCTGTTTTTCTCGGTGAGTTTTCACGCCGCGCCGCCGATACCCCTTGAGGGGATCAGCGCCGAAGAAGAAGCGCAGATGGCGTTTATGCTCGGCCTTCTGGGCAGCCCTGTGCGGGTTGCGATTGTCTTGGGGCTGTCGCTTGTGATGTCTGTCTTTGCCTTTTTCTTCGCTGGCAAGTTTCTGGGCGGGCAGGGGCGGCTTCAGGACATTCTGGCTGTTGTCACGTGGTGGCAGTTTGTCGGGCTGGGTATGAGCGGTGTCATTATGGCGATTGGTGTGCTGTCGGTGGCATTGGCGGCGATGTTGTCGTTTGTGGGCAATGTCTGGCTTTTGTTTGCGCTGATTGGCCTGCTGACGGGCGCGCACCGTTTTGAGACGATGTTTAAAGGTATTGGCACTGTTGCGCTTTCGCTTTTTCTGATGGCCGTGGGCCTGATGATTATCCTGACCCTTATCGGCTTTGGACTGCCGCCACTGGAGGCCAGCAATGTATGATGTAAACACGATCCGTGCGGATTTTCCGATCCTGTCGCGTGAGGTGAATGGCAAGCCTTTGGTCTATCTGGACAACGGGGCCTCGGCGCAGAAGCCGCAGGTTGTGCTTGATGCGATCACGCGGGGCTACGCCGAAGAATACGCCAATGTGCATCGCGGGCTGCATTACCTCAGCAATATCTCGACCGAGCGCTATGAAGCCGTGCGCGGGATCATTGCGCGCTTCTTGGGCGCAGGCTCTGAGAACGAGATTATCCTCAACTCGGGCACAACCGAGGGCATCAATATGGTGTCTTATGCTTGGGCGGCGCCGCGCATGGAGGCGGGCGACGAAATTGTCCTTTCGGTCATGGAACATCACGCCAATATCGTGCCATGGCACTTTTTGCGCGAGCGTCAGGGCGTCAGCCTTAAGTGGGTTGATGTGGACGCGACGGGCGCTTTGGACGCGGATAAGGTGATTGAGGCGATCGGGCCGAAGACCAAGCTGGTTGCGATTACGCAGCTCTCGAACGTGCTCGGCACCCATGTCGATGTGACGCGGATTTGTGAGGCGGCGCGCGCCAAGGGCGTGGCGGTTTTGGTCGACGGGTCGCAGGGCGCGGTTCATGCGCCTGTGAATGTCGCCGAGATGGGCTGTGATTTCTATGCGATCACGGGCCACAAGCTCTATGGGCCGTCAGGCTCTGGCGCGATTTATGTGAAGACAGAGCGCATGGAGGAGATGCGCCCCTTTATGGGCGGTGGCGATATGATCCGCGATGTGAGTAAGGACGTTATCACATACAACACAGGGCCGATGAAGTTTGAGGCGGGCACGCCGGGCATTGTGCAGACCATCGGGCTTGGCGCGGCGCTTGAGTATCTTATGGCGCTTGGTATGGAGAACGTCGCGGCGCATGAGGCCGAGCTTGCGCGCTATGCGCGCGAAAAGCTGACGGGGCTGAACTGGCTTGGCTTGCAAGGCACAACCCCTGACAAGGCGGCGATCTTCAGCTTTACGATGGAGGGCGCGGCGCACGCGCATGACATCTCTACGATCCTTGACAAGAAGGGCGTTGCCGTGCGCGCAGGGCACCACTGTGCGCAGCCCTTGATGCAGCATATGGGCGTCAATGCGACCTGCCGTGCGAGCTTTGGGCTTTATAACACCAAACATGAGGTCGATGTGCTCGTCGATGCGCTGGAGCTGGCGCATAATCTTTTGGGTTAATCTGCGCGCAGGCCCATCAGGCGATCTACGGGCGCGAAATCATCTGTGAGGACTAGGCTGTCGCGCGCCATGAGGCGCGTGACCATGCTCTCTGACAGAGCAGCGAAGCGCTTGATGTCTGGTGTGCGGGTGACGAAGCTGTTCTCTGGTGTGGCTTCTGTCCCTGCGGCGATGATAAAGACCATGCGCGCGCCTGCGACGGGCTGGCGCTGCTCGACCCAGACCTCGACCACGGGAAAGACCGTTGCAAGCGTGCGCAGCATGGCGCCGAGGGTCTGCAAGTTGTCTTCATAGTCGACCACATTCATCAGGTAACTGCCCTCGGGCGTGAGCCTTTTGCGCACCAGTTCAAAGAACTCCTGTGTGATCAGGTGCTGGGGCACGGCGATATCTGTGAAGGCGTCGCCGATGATGATGTCATAATGCGTCGGGTTCTGGCGCAACGCCACGCGGGCGTCGCTGTGAAGGACGGTGGCGGAGGCGGGATCAAACCAGAAATCACGGGCAGCGGTTCTTGTAACGGCAGGGTCGATTTCGGCCACAGTGATTGCGCCGTGGTTGCCGCGTGCGGCGATGGCACGGGGCATGGAGAAGCTGCCACCGCCGATGAAGAAACTGGTGAACCCCGCCTGCGGCGCGCGCAGTAGGGTGAGCGCGTCGAGCATTGCGGCGTGATCGGTATACATGAGCGTCGGATCATGGGCGGCGCTGCTGCCGTGGACGAGGTGATCGAGGACCATCATATTGACAGGGGCGTCAGGTCTGTCTGAAACATCTATCGTGCGGATGCAAAAATACTTGCTTTCGGTGTCACAGGGGCTTGGTGTGGCCAGCGCGTAGCCTGCAAAGGCGAGGGATATGAGGCTGGCGAGGAGCGCTGCGCGCGGCAGCCTGCCTGCGAGCCAGAAGGACAAGAGCGCCATGGCGACATAGACGAGCGCGACGAGCGCCAGTGTCAGCGCGGAGCCGAGATAGGAGATAAAGACAAAGCCTGCGAGCAATGTGCCTGCGATGGCGCCGATTGCGCCTGCGGCGAAGAGCGCGCCGAGCGCGCGGCCAGAGTCGGGCGCAGTATTGGCGCCGATCTGGGCGAGCACGGGGGCGGGCACGCCCGCAAAGAGCGAGGGCAGAAAAAATGCGCCCGTGCACAGGGCAATGATGGCCCAAAGCGGATGGGTGACAGCGCCGAGAACGGGTCCTGCGATGCTTTGGAGCACGACCACGGCCAGACCTGTGCTGAGGGCGGCGGCGAGCAGCACCCAGCCGGTTTGCCTGAGGGCTGTATCTTGGGGCTTGGAGGCCATGAGGCCGCCCCACCAGTGGCCGACCGAGAAGCCTGCGAGCACCACGGCGATCACGGCTGTCCATGTGTAAAGCGACATCCCAACGTAGGGCGCAAGCATACGGCCTGCAACGATCTCGACGACGAGGGAGGCCGCGGAAACGACCGTTTGCAAAAAAACGAGGAGCCAGAGCGGCGGGATGCGTGTGATCATGACGGCTAGTTTTGGCAAGATGGCGCGCTTGTCCAGTCATTTTCGCGATTGCGGGGCGCGGCGGGGGAAGCTATAGAGCCCTTGATGCACCCGTAGCTCAGCTGGATAGAGCGCTGCCCTCCGAAGGCAGAGGCCAGAGGTTCGAATCCTCTCGGGTGCGCCATTTTCATATCAGATACTAAACGGCGCAGGGTGGATGTGGGCGCGAACGGGGTTTGCGCCGACTGTGTCGTCGCTTGTGCGAGAGGGGCTTTGCCCCCCTCGCGCTCCCCCCAGGATATTTTTAGAAAGAAAAAGGCGCAGGGGATCGGGGCGGTATTGGTTGTGGGCACTCAGGCCGCGCTTTGGGTGATGGGTAATGAGCAATTTTTGGCTGTTGAGCCTTTGGAAACTGTGTAAATTGCGTGCGAAATGCTGCAGCGCGCTCTTGCTTTTTTGATCGCATTGGTATACCGCTGCATACAAATAGCAACTGAGGGCTTGAGAACGCGAATGTCGAGCTGTCAGCCCTGTCCTGCCAATAGAGATCCACGAGGTTTAAGATGAGCTTGTATACCGACTACCTGACCGAGATTGAAGCGCGCAAAGAAGAGGGGCTGCACCCCAAGCCGATTGATGATGCGGCGCTTGTGGGCGAGCTGATTGCGCAGATCAAAGACGCGGGTCACGCCGAGCGCGACAGCTCGCTGAACTTTCTGATTTACAACACATTGCCCGGCACAACGCCTGCGGCGGGTGTGAAGGCGGCTTTTCTCAAAGAGGTGATCCTCGGGCAGGTTGTTTTGGCTGAGATCACGCCGGCCTTTGCCTTTGAGCTTTTGTCGCACATGAAGGGCGGCCCATCTATCGGGGTGTTGCTGGATATCGCGCTTGGCGAGGATGCGGCGCTTGCGGCGCAGGCGGCGGATGTTTTGAAGACACAGGTCTTTCTCTATGAAGCCGATACCGACCGCATTGAAGCGGCGTATAAGGCGGGCAACCCTGTCGCCAAAGACCTGCTGGACAGCTACGCCAAGGCTGAGTTCTTCACCAAGCTGCCAGACGTTCAGGAAGAAATCAAAGTTGTGACCTTCATTGCGGGGGAGGGCGATATTTCGACCGATCTGCTTTCGCCAGGCAATCAGGCGCACTCGCGCGCCGACCGTGAGCTGCACGGTCAGTGCTTTATTTCGAAAGCCGCGCAAGAGGAGATTGGGGCGCTCAAGGCGGCCCATCCTGACAAGCAGGTCATGATCATTGCCGAAAAAGGCACGATGGGCGTTGGCTCTTCGCGGATGTCGGGGGTGAACAATGTGGCGCTCTGGGCGGGCAAGCCAGCCAGCCCCTATGTGCCTTTTGTGAACTATGCGCCGATTGTGGCGGGCACGAACGGTATTTCACCGATTTTCCTGACCACCGTCGGCGTGACGGGCGGTATCGGACTTGATCTTAAGAACTGGGTCAAGAAGACGGATGCTGCGGGCAAGACCATCTTGAATGATGCGGGCGATCCTGTGCTGGAGCAGGTCTATTCTGTTGCGACAGGCACGGTCTTGACGATCAACAGCAAGGCGAAAAAGCTCTATAACGAGGCGGGCGACACTGAGCTTGTTTCGCTGGAAAGCTCGTTTACGCCCCAGAAGATGGAATTTATGAAGGCGGGTGGCTCTTATGCGATCGTCTTTGGCAAGAAGCTTCAGACCTTTGCCGCCGAGACACTGGGCATCGAGATGCCGCTTGTTTATGCGCCCTCAAAAGAGATCCACAACGAAGGCCAAGGCCTGACGGCTGTTGAGAAGATCTTCAACCGCAACGCTGTCGGTGTGAAGACAGACAAACCGCTTCACGCCGGCTCCGATGTGCGGGTAAAAGTGAATATCGTTGGCTCGCAAGACACCACTGGCCTGATGACAAGCCAGGAGCTTGAGGCGATGGCGGCGAAAGTCTTGTCGCCCTCGGTGGATGGCGCCTATCAGTCGGGCTGTCACACGGCCTCTGTCTGGGACTTGAAGGCGCAGGCGAACACGCCCCGCCTGATGAAGTTTATGAACGACTTCGGCCTTGTTACGGCGCGCGACCCGAAAGACCAGTATCACGCGATGACAGACGTTATTCACAAGGTGCTGAACGATATCACTGTGGATGATCGCGCGATCATTATCGGCGGGGACAGCCACACGCGGATGTCCAAGGGCGTGGCCTTTGGCGCGGATTCGGGCACTGTTGCGCTTGCGCTGGCGACGGGGGAGGCGACCATGCCGATCCCTGAGTCTGTGAAAGTGACCTTCAAGGGCAAGATGCAAGAGCATATGGACTTCCGCGACGTTGTGCACGCAACGCAGGCGCAGATGCTTCAGCAGCATGGCGACAACGTCTTCCAAGGCCGTATCATCGAAGTTCACATTGGCACGCTTCTGGCCGACCAAGCCTTTACCTTTACCGACTGGACCGCCGAGATGAAGGCGAAGGCCTCTATCTGTATCTCAAATGACGAGACGCTGGTGGAAAGCCTTGAGATTGCCAAGAGCCGCATCAAAATCATGATCGAGAAGGGGATGGAGCACGAGAACGGAATGCTTCAGAACCTCGTCGACATTGCGGACAAGCGCATTGCCGAGATCAAATCTGGCAAGGTGCCGGCGCTTACGCCTGACGACAACGCCAAGTATTTTGCGGAAGTTGTTGTTGACCTCAGCGTGATTGATGAGCCGATGATTGCGGACCCTGATGTGAACAACATTGATGTCTCAAAGCGCTACACGCATGATACGATCCGCCCGATCTCTTACTATAAGGCCGAAAAGAAGGTCGATCTCGGGTTTGTCGGTTCTTGCATGGTGCATAAGGGCGATATCAAGATTGTTGCGCAGATGCTGCGCAATCTGGAGGCGGCCACTGGGAAGGTCGAGTTCAAGGCGCCTCTGGTTGTGGCGGCACCGACTTACAATATCATTGACGAGTTGAAAGAAGAGGGCGACTGGGAAATCCTGCAGCGCTATTCGGACTTTGAGTTTGATGATTTTGCGCCAAAGAGCAAAGCGCGCACCGAGTATGAGAATGTGCTCTATCTTGAGCGCCCGGGCTGCAACCTTTGCATGGGCAACCAAGAAAAAGCCGCCAAGGGCGACACTGTGCTGGCGACCTCGACACGCCTGTTCCAAGGCCGTGTTGTGGAAGACAGCAGCGAGAAGAAGGGCGAGAGCCTTTTGGCCTCGACGCCTGTTGTTGTGCTGGCGGCTATTTTGGGCCGCACCCCGACTGTGGAAGAATACAAAGCCGCTGTTGAGGGCATCGACCTTACGAAGTTTGCCCCGCCCCAGCAGATCCCGCTGGGGGCCAACTCGGCTCACTTCTAAAGACAGAACTCAGTCAGAAAACAGCCCCTTCCTGCCTAATGGGCGGGGAGGGGTTTTGCTTTGGCGCGCGAATGCTATATGAGAGCCTAAGCCAAGCGGACAGGACCTATGACAGAAGACACACCCATCACGCCCGATATGCTCACCGTGCCGCGCAAAATACCTGAGTATGATGCGGGGCGGGTGAATATTGTTGGCCTGACGCGCGAGGCGCTCAAAGCCGAGCTGGCGCGCATTGGCACGCCTGAAAAGCAGCTCAAGATGCGCCTCAACCAAGTCTGGCAGTGGGTCTATCAGTGGGGCAAGCGCGACTTTAACGTTATGACCAACCTGTCAAAAGCGTTTCGCGCCGAGCTTGAGGCGCATTTTGTGATTGAGGTGCCTGAGGTTGTAACGAAACAGGTTTCGGATGATGGCACGCGCAAATACCTTGTCAAAATTGCGGGCGGCCATGAAGTCGAGGTGGTTTATATCCCCGAGACGAACCGCGGGACGCTTTGTATCAGCTCGCAAGTGGGCTGCACGCTGACCTGCACCTTCTGTCACACCGGCACGCAGAAGCTTGTGCGCAATCTGACGGCGGGCGAAATCATCGGCCAAGTCATGGTCGCGCGGGACGATCTGGACGAGTGGCCTGAGCCGGGCGCGAGCACGGCGGATGCGCCGCCAAGGTTGCTTTCCAACATCGTGTTAATGGGCATGGGCGAGCCGCTCTACAACTTTAACAACGTGCGCGACGCTATGAAAATCGCCATGGACGGGGAGGGGATTGCCCTGTCGCGCCGCCGCATCACGCTTTCGACCTCGGGGGTTGTGCCCGAGATTGCCAAGACGGCGGAAGAGATCGGCTGTTTGCTGGCGGTTTCGTTTCATGCCACGACAGATGAGGTGCGCGATGTGCTTGTGCCGATCAACAAGCGCTGGAACATCGAGACGCTGCTTCAGACGCTGCGCGAATACCCCAAGCTCTCCAATTCTGAGCGGATCACCTTTGAGTATGTGATGCTAAAGGGGGTGAACGACTCTTTGGAGGATGCGCGCCGTCTCGTGAAGCTGATCAAGGGCATACCTGCGAAGATCAATCTGATTCCGTTCAACGAATGGCCCGGCTCTGCCTATGAGCGTTCTGATCAGGCGCAGATCGAGAAATTTGCCGAGATCGTTTACAAGGCGGGCTATTCCTCGCCCATTCGGCGCCCGCGTGGTGAAGACATCATGGCGGCCTGTGGGCAGCTCAAGTCTGCCACAGAGCGGGAGCGCAAATCGCGCCGCCAGATTGAGGCAGAAGCAGGGCTAAAGGGCTGATCTGCCTTAATATGACCTTCACAATCGTTAAAATTCCTCTTTTTGGCTAAACCTGCGCCACAGCTGCGAACAATGCTGATTTTGTAAACAGTGTGTTTTCAGCAATGTGGTAAAGGAGCAGAAAAATGATGACTGATATTCAAACGATACGAGACGTTGTCCTTCACGAGCGCAAGATGGCCGTGTCGGATCGGGAGTGGAAGCACCGCCTGCGCGGCTATGGCTATGCGATCCGCGATACGGAGAAGGGCGCTTATGTGACTTCACTTTTGCGCGGCAATGATCTTTGTGTGCTGATGGGGTGAGCGATGATACAACGATGTGACCCTGTTGTGCGCAATCAGATCAAGGCGCTTGTCGGACCGATCGTGAGCAGCCACGAGAGTTTTCAAACCCGTCAGAGGCGGCTTGCACGCCTCGGATATACCATCGCCACATCTGGCGGGGGCGCCTATCTTGCGACCTTGCCCCATGGCGTGCGCCTGATGGAGTTGTGGTGAGCCTATCGGGCGATTTGCCTAGTTCGCCGAAGCTGATTAGGGTAAAGAGCGGTTTTCGGGCCATTGGCCGTTTTCTCTGCTCGGAGGGCACCCTTGAAGCTTCCCAAGATTTTCAGGCGTAAAAAAGCGCTTCGCCTGCCCAAGTCGGGCGGGAATAGTCTGCGCCAGGCCTATTTCGGCGCGTCTTTGGTCAGTGTCGGACGATTTACTTATGGAACGCGTCATCTGAACCTGAAGGAATGGGGCGAGGGGGCCTCATTAACCATCGGTTCGTTTTGTTCGTTGGCCTCCAATATCACCATCCTTTTAGGCGGCAATCATCGTATGGATTGGGCCACGACCTATCCCTTTGGTGTGATCCATTTGAACGAGCTATATCCGCGCATGTCGGGCACGGCGGCAGCGACCAACGGCAATGTGACCATTGGGCATGATGTCTGGATCGGAATGAACGCCACGATCATGTCCGGCGTCACGATTGGCAATGGCGCGGTGATTGCGGCGGGGTCACTTGTGAGCAAGGATGTGGGGCGTTACGAAGTCTGGGGTGGCAACCCCGCAAGGCTCTTGAAGCATCGCTTTCCCTTAGAAATTATGGAGGCACTCGACGCGCTTCAATGGTGGAATCGCGATTTGGAGACGGTTCGCAAGATCGTTCCGCTCTTGATAGATGTGCCAACGCCAGAGCGCCTTGGCGAAATCAGAGATATCCTCGAGGGCGAAGATTTATCCTTATAAATCAGATGGTTTTATAGAGTGAAGGCGCTTTGCGCGTGTTAGCCGCGCAATCTTACCCGCCCCATGTGCGGACGGGTCCGCAGTCCATATGGACAAAGTTTGACCCCGAGTAGCGGCCAACGCCACCTGCGGCACAGGAGGCTGCGGCGCGGCCAATCTGGCTGACTGAGCGCGAGCTCAGGCGCAGGTCAGCGGCCTGACCCTTCATATGAAGGGAGTTTTTGGCAACACCGCTTGAGCGCGAGCGCAGCATGGCGTTTGTCTTTGGGCTGCGATAGCCAGACAGCAACAAAAACGGCTCGTTGACGTCAAGCAGATTGAGCGAGGCGGCCATAATATCAACCGTGCGCAGATCCATTTTTTTGACATCCCCCGTGCGCCAGTCGCGCATGAAGTGGTTCACTTCCTGAACCGCATCTCTGATATAGTCGCCATCGACCCAATAAATCATATCGATCTTCTCGCCGGTGCGAGAGGAATACATTTTTATGCGGCGGATGTCGCCTGAGCCGCGCAAAAAGCCTGCGGCTTTGGAGTATGTGGGGGCCGAGACAAGGGCTGTTGCGGCGAATGCGCCGAGCAATGCACGTCTCGAAAGGCTCGTGGAGCTGGATGTTGTGTTCATAGTCATAGCGCCGTCCCGTCGCTCTTACCTGTTTCGCGGTGTATCCCGCGTGTCCTGCCTTCATCTCCCCAGATGCTCCGATCTTATGGCACAGATCGAATCAAGGGCCAAGTTTTGATTGTTCAATTTATTGAATAGCCAGCATTTTCGGCAAAATTTTGCTGAAAATCTGCGAAACTGCCCCATTTGCCCATATATTGAGGCTTTGATGCAAATCTTCCCCTTTCTGTTTGGCTGATCCGCCTATTGTGAGTGGACAGCGCTTGTGAGGTATATCAAAACACTGTTTACAACAGGTGAACAGGTATTCAGCACGAGTGGGGGCTCTATGTATATTTCCGCAAACCGATTTAAATCCTTGATTTTAGCAGGGCTGGTCTTTGCGATAGGCCTTCTGATTGTCCCGTCCGCGACAGAGGCGCAGGTCACTGCGTTTAAGCAGGCTGTTGCGGAAGCCTCGGCCCGAGATGCTGATATTGCGGCGTTTTATAAAGCCAACGGCTATGAGCCGATCTGGACGGGCAGTTTCGGCAAGGACGCCCAACGCCGCCGCGCTCTGTTTCAGGCCATATCGGAGGCAGATGTGCACGGGCTGCCGAGCCAGCGCTATGACGCTGAGGGGCTGATGGACGCGCTGCGCAGCGCCACAACCCCACGGGCGCGTGGGCTGGTGGAAGTCCAGATGAGCAAAACATTTGTCGAGCTTGCCCAGAATATGCAGACGGGGGTTCTTGTGCCCTCAAAGATTGACAGCGGCATTGTGCGGGCTGTGCCCTATCGGGCGCGCGAGAGCTATCTTGTCAATTTTGTCAAATCCAACCCCAACAGTTTTTTCCGCGCGTTGCCGCCCCGAACGCCCGAATATGCGAGGCTGTTGAAAGAAAAACTGCGCTTTGAAAAGCTGATCGCCGCGGGCGGTTATGGTGAGCCTGTGGCTGCCAAAGCCCTAAAGCCCGGCGAAACGGGCGCCGATGTTGTGGCGCTGCGCGACCGCTTGGTTGTTATGGGGTATCTGCGCCGCTCGGCCACGCCGAGCTATGACGCCACGATGCAAAAAGCCGTTCAGGTCTTTCAGGCCGACAACGGCCTTGCCACTGATGGGGTGGCGGGGGCAGGCACTTTGGCCGAGATCAACACCTCAGCCGCTGATCGCCTCAAGTCGATTATTGTGGCGATGGAGCGCGAGCGCTGGTTCAATCAGGAGCGTGGCAAGCGCCATGTTTTGGTGAATATCGCCGACTTTAGTGCGCGGATTGTCGACAACGGCAAAGTCACCTTTGAGACCCGCTCTGTTGTGGGCGCGAATGACAGCGACCGCCGCACGCCCGAGTTTTCGGATGTGATGGAGTTTATGGTGATCAATCCGACATGGAATGTGCCACGCTCGATTGCGACCAAAGAATATCTGCCCATGATGAAGAAAAACCCGAATGCAGCGGGGCATATGCAGCTTTATGACAATCGTGGCCGCAAGGTTGCGCGCAGCCAGATCAATTTTGCGCAATACACGGAAAAGAGCTTTCCTTATGCGATCAAGCAGCCGCCCTCACGGCGCAATGCGCTCGGGCTTGTGAAGTTTATGTTCCCTAATAAATATAACATCTACCTACATGATACGCCTGCCAAGAACCTCTTCAGCCGCGAAACCCGCGCCTATAGCCATGGCTGTATCCGCTTGGGCGAACCGTTTGAGTTTGCCTATGCCTTGCTTGCCAAGCAGAGCAAGGACCCGAAGGGCGAGTTTCACAGACACCTGAAGACAGAAAACGAAACGGTTGTGCAACTGGAAGAGTCTGTGCCTGTTCATCTGATTTATCGCACGGCCTTTACGGATGTGAAGGGGCCAGCGCGCTTTCGTCGTGATGTCTATGGTCGGGATGCCAAAATCTGGTCGGCTCTGCAAAAAGCAGGGGTGGTGCTCCGCGCGGTTCAGGGCTAAGCAAAAGGCCCACAAGCAGGATCGGGTCCATGAGCTATACGATTGACGCCATAGCAAAATCGCTGGGAGCGACGGCTCTTGGCGATCTGTCTCTTGAGATCGACGGGGTGGCCGAGCCGCAAGACGCCGGCCCGCGCCAGCTTGCGCTTGCGATGAAGCCCAGCTTTGCCGAGAGGCTCCCAGAGGGTGCAGCCCTTGCGGCTGTGCTTTGGGAGGGGGCCGATTTTGAAGCGCTTGGGCTAAAGGCGGCGATTGTGCCGCCGCGCCCGCGTTATGCGCTTTCGGGGCTGTCAAAACAGTTTGACCCCGGCGAAAGCTATCCCAAGGGGGTTCATCCTTCGGCCTTTGTTGATCCTGCGGCAGAGCTTGGCGCGGATGTTACTGTCGGGCCTTTGGCTGTTGTGTCTGCGGGGGCGCGCATTGGTGCGGGGAGCGTGATCGGGCCGCAAAGCTTTATCGGCGCCTGTGCCACGCTGGGCGAGGGCTGCTTTCTGCGCGAGGGCGTTCGGATCGGGGCGCGCACAACGCTGGGAGCGCGGGTCATTGTGCAACCTGGCGCTGTGATTGGCGGTGACGGCTTCAGCTTTGTGACGCCTGAGCAGAGCGCTGTCGAGCGCACGCGGGCCTCTTTGGGCGACCAAGGCGACGGTGAGAGCCAGCATTGGGAGCGGATCCATTCGCTCGGCGCTGTGTATATTGGTGAGGACTGCGAGATCGGCGCGAACGCCTGTATCGACCGTGGCACTGTGCGCGACACCAAGATTGGCGCGCGCACCAAGCTCGATAATCTCGTGCATATTGGCCATAATGTGGTGATCGGGACCGACTGTCTGATTTGTGGACAGGTTGGCATGGCGGGGAGCTCGACCATCGGCAACAACTGCGTTTTTGCGGGGCAGGTCGGCCTCAACGACAATATCTTTGTGGGCGACAATGTGATTGCTGGCGGCGCGACCAAGATTTTCACCAATGTGCCCAAGGGGCGCGTTTTGCTTGGCTATCCTGCTGTGAAAATGGACACCCATGTCGAAAGCTATAAGGCAATCAGACGCTTGCCACGGCTCTTTAAACAGGTCGCCGAGTTGCAAAAAGCTGTTTTCAAAAACACCGAGACCGACTAAACGGACCCTAAGCAACTTTGGGGGTGTGACATGAGCGTGCAGGACAAAGTGATCAGGATCATTGCAGAGCAAGCTCTGCTGGACCCATCTGATGTCAGCGTAGACAGCACGCTTGAAAGCCTCGGAATTGACAGTCTCGGCCTCGTGGAAAGCATTTTCGCGATTGAGGAAGAGTTTGATATTTCGATCCCCTTCAATGCAAATGAGCCGACGAAATCGGATTTTGACATTTCAAATGTCGCGAGCATCATTGCGGGAATTGAAGCACTCGTCGCCGAGCAGCAGGGCTAAGGCTGATGAAGCGCGTTGTTATCACGGGCGCAGGCACGATCAACGCGCTGGCGCAGAATGTGCCTGACACGCTCAAGGCCATGGCTGAGGGGCGCTGTGGCATTGGCCCGCTTGTGATGCAGGATGTGGAGCGGCTTGCCGTCCAGATCGGAGCGCAGGTGCAAGGGTTTGAGCCTGAGCGCCTGTTCAACCGTCAGCAGTTGTCGCTGTTTGACCGTTTTACACAATTTACATTGATTGCGGCGCGCGAAGCTGTGGCGCAGTCTGGCCTGAGCTTTTCGGGCGAGCTGGCGGCGCGGTCGGGGGTTGTCTTGGGCAATTCGGGCGGCGGTATGACCACGCTGGATGAGAATTACCGCTCGGTTTACGAAGAGGGCAAGAACCGCGTTCACCCCTTTGTTGTGCCAAAGCTGATGAACAATGCAGCCGCAAGCCATGTCAGCATGGAATTTAACCTCAAGGGGCCGAGCTTTACCGTGGCAAGCGCTTGCGCAAGCTCAAACCACGCCATGGCGCAAGCGTTTCAGATGGTGCATGGCGGGATTGCGCCTGTGATGGTGACGGGTGGGTCTGAGTCCATGCTCTGTTTTGGCGGCGTAAAGGCTTGGGAGGGGCTTCGCGTCATGTCCAAAGACGCGTGCCGCCCCTTCAGCGCCAACCGCAACGGTATGGTGCAAGGCGAGGGCGCGGGGATCTTTGTTTTTGAGGAATATGAGCACGCCCGCGCGCGCGGCGCTGAAATTCTGGCTGAAGTGGCAGGGTTTGCCATGAGTTCGGATGCGGCCGATATTGTGATGCCCTCCAAACAGGGCGCGGCGCGGGCCATCTCTGGCGCGCTCAGAGACGCCAAGCTCAACCGTGAAGATGTCGGCTATATCAACGCCCATGGCACGGGCACAGCCGCAAACGACAAAACCGAATGCGCCGCTGTGGCGGACGCCTTTGGCGCCCATGCCGACAGGCTTATGATATCGTCGACCAAATCGATGCATGGTCACTTGATCGGCGGAACGGGGGCTGTCGAGCTTCTGGCCTGTATTATGGCGCTGCGCGACGGGATCATTGCGCCGACGATTGGCTATGAAGAGGCTGATCCTGAATGTGCGCTTGATGTGGTGCCCAATGAGGCGCGCGAGGCGCGTGTTAGCGCCGTTTTGTCCAATGCCTTTGCTTTTGGCGGGCTGAACGCTGTGATCGCACTGCGCAAAGTGTGAGTGGCAAAGTAAAAAAGCCGCCTGCACCTCGCAAGCGGCTTTCTTTATCTGTCTGATTTAAGCTTTTATTTTGCCAAGAGCGAGTCAAAGCCAGCTGTGAAGCCTGACAGGGACATATCCAATGTGACAACTTCATCTGGGGCAGGGGCGGGGCGCAAGATCACCTTGGCAACCGCGCCTTTTTTCATGGCTGCAATATCTTCGGCGGTAAAGCCGACGCGGGCAAAGCAGCCGATCGGGCTACAGAAGCTATAGGGATAGCGGCGGGCCTTGCCTGTATCGACCTGCATGGTCAGCTGGGCCGAGAGCAGCGTCTCAAGCGGCACAAGGATATTGGCACCAGCCACAGCTTTGCCGCCTGCGGGCAGAGGGAAAATTGTGACTTCGGCTACATTTGTGCCGTTGCTGTCCTGAAGAACCTGAAACAGCTGGCACGCCTCATTCGGGTTTTCGCTGCCTTCGGGCAGAGCAGGGTCGCGCAAGCACTGAATTTTCCAGTCGCCTGACTCTGATTTGAAATAGGGCTCGGGGATCGCCTCTTCTCCAAGGCTCAAAACCTCGGGCGCAGGCGCGGCGGGTGTCTCGGCTGTTTCACCTGTTTGGGTGGGGGTCTGCTCGGTTGCGGTTTGGGCCGAAAGGCTCAGCGGCGCCGCCAGAAGCGCAATAACAAGCGCAATGCGCGAGGGATTTAACATGAGATGGTCCACCTGTAATTATAACGTTGCAAAGGGCTTACCATGCAGGCTTGGGCCTGTCAGGGCCAAAAGGGCGCGGCGGTCTGAGCCATGAGCATTTTTCTGCGCATATGACGCAGAGGCCTGACACAAAGGGCGCAATGGAGGCTGTTTGACCAAAAGAAAAAGGAGCCGAGCGGCTCCTTTTTCGTAATGTCTTCTCCCCGTCGGACTTGGCCGACTTATAGTAAGTCGAATGCTACGTTACATGATTGAAGCCGTCAACAGCACTTTGCGGCCTAGGCATAAAAATGGCCGCGCCAAGAAGCGCGGCCCAGTCTGACAGGGAGGAAGTCAACTTCGCACCAAGAGGACATGAGGCGCGAAGTGTGCTTGATCCTGAAGCAAAAACATTAAAATACTGTAAGGGAGGCGTGCGCAATTCTGCGCATCAGTGATATTTAAGTGGGAGACGTCTTTTGACTGATGGTATTTTTATGGGTGGCGGTGGCGCGGATTACGCAGAAGCGCAGGTATTGGGGCTGAAATATGCCAACCGTCACGGGCTGATCGCGGGCGCAACGGGAACAGGCAAAACCGTGACCTTGCAGATCATGGCCGAGAGCTTTTCCAACATGGGTGTGCCTGTCTTTATGGCAGATGTGAAAGGCGACCTTTCGGGGCTGGCCAAGGCGGGCAGCGAGAGCACAAAGCTGCATGAGGCCTTTATGAGCCGCGCTGAAAAGATCGGCTTTGAGGAGTATGCCTACGAGAGTTTCCCTGTCACCTTCTGGGATTTGTTTGGCGAACAGGGCCACCCGATCCGCACCACGGTGGCGGAGATGGGGCCTTTGCTTCTGTCGCGGCTTCTCGAGCTGACCGAGGCGCAGGAAGGGGTTGTGAATATTGCCTTTCGCGTGGCAGACGAAGAGGGGATGCCGCTTCTGGACCTGAAGGATTTTCAGGCGCTTCTGGTTTGGGTCGGTGAAAACAAAGACAGCTTGAGCCTGCGCTATGGCAATGTCTCTGTCGCCTCTATCGGCGCGATCCAGCGGCGCTTGCTTGTGCTTGAGAACCAAGGCGGAGCCAAGCTCTTTGGCGAGCCGGCCTTAGCCTTGAGCGATATTATGGCCATTGATCCTGACGGGCGCGGGCGCATCAATGTGCTGGCGGCTGACACTTTGATGTCATCGCCACGGCTTTATTCTACATTTTTGCTCTGGCTTTTGAGCGAGCTCTTTGAAGAGCTGCCTGAGGTCGGCAACCCCGACAAGCCCAAGCTCGTGTTTTTCTTTGATGAGGCGCATCTTCTGTTTGATGGCGCGCCCAAAGTCTTGGTGGATAAGGTCGAACAAGTGGCGCGGCTCATCCGCTCCAAGGGGGTGGGCGTTTATTTTATCACCCAAAACCCTGACGATGTGCCCGAAGATATTCTCGGTCAGCTTGGCAACAGGGTGCAGCACGCCTTGCGCGCCTTTACGGCGCGCGACCAAAAAGCGCTCAGGCTCGCAGCAGAGACCTATCGCAAGAACCCGCGCTT
Organism: Lentibacter sp.; assembly: GCF_965657785.1. Taxonomy (GTDB): domain Bacteria; phylum Pseudomonadota; class Alphaproteobacteria; order Rhodobacterales; family Rhodobacteraceae; genus Lentibacter. The sequence continues at coordinate 75,533 of NZ_CBFHPP010000001.1, read as the reverse complement.
TGACATCGAGACCGCCATTCGCGAGGTCGGTGTCGGCGAGGCTGTGACCTCGTTTTTGCAAAAGAAAGGCGTCCCGGGGATTGCCGAGCGCACGCTTATTCGCCCGCCAAGCTCCCAGCTCGGGCCAATCACGGCTGCCGAGCGCGCCGAGGTGATTGCGCGCTCCCATATTGCGGGGAAATATGAGGCTGTGCTTGACCGCCGCTCTGCCTTTGAAATCTTGAGCGAGCGCGCTGACAAAGCCGCTGCCGAGGCCGAAGCAGCCGAACGCGCCGAAGCGGCGGCAGAGGCAGAAGAGCGCGAATTCAAGGCGGCGCGGCGCTATCAAGGCCAAGGCGTGAGCCGCTCGTCCTCGCGTAGCTCACGGGGCGAGAGTTTTGGTGAAGCCCTGACCAAACAAGTGATGCGAGAGCTCAAGGGCACCACAGGCCGCCGCATCATTCGCGGGCTTCTGGGCGGGCTTTTCAAGGGGCGCTGACTTAACGGCTGGTGTCTCTACGGTTTTGCTGCTCCATGCTGAGCACGCGAATGGGCACGGACATGAGCGCAACAAAGCCAGCCGCCAGAACGGCGGAACTGGCAAAGCCGATCCCTGCGAAGATCTGCAAGGTGTAGCGAGAGGTGAGCGGCTGAAACAGGATTTCAAGATATCCAAGCCCGTCGGCAGCCCCAAAACTTGCGTAGACCACAGCCGCCTCTGTCAAGACAGCGACACCTCCGACGCCGCCACAAAAGAGGCTCGCAAAAATGATACGCTCGCGCCCGTCCATCCGCCGCCGCAGCACAGCAAAGACACCGCGCCCCAGCTGGGTCGAGAAGAACAGGGGGCTGACCGCCGCGAGGCGCATCCAAAGCGACGGATACCACTTGGTCTCGCCCTTTGGCATAAAGAGCCAGAGCGCCACGAGGGCGGCACAGACCACGCCAAAGAAGATAATGCCTTTGAGAGCGGGGCGCAGGAGCGGATGCATCTGGCTCATTTCTCGGGTATCAGCCCACGCGGGCTAAACCTGAGCACACAAAGCAGAATGATCCCCATTGTCAGCAGGCGCATATGAGCCGCTGAGTCCAAGAGATGCGCTTTGAACGCGCTGCCTTCGGCCATGCCCGAGGTGATCAGCGTCAGGAAGGCGAGGCCCATCGGCTCGACCTGAACCCAGAAGAACCAGATCACAAAGCCGCCCAAGACGGCGCCAAGATTGTTCCCCGAGCCACCCACGATCACCATGAGCCAGACAAGGAAGGTAAAGCGCAGAGGCTGATAGGAGGTTGGCGTGAGCTGGCCGTCCAATGTGGTGATCATGGCGCCCGCTATGCCACAAATGGCGGAGCCGAGAATGAAGATTTGCAAATGCCGCGCGGTGACGTCTTTGCCCATGGCTTCTGAGGCCACTTCATTGTCGCGGATCGCGCGCATCATGCGGCCCCACGGGCTTTTCAGCGCCGCTTGCGCCATGGCAAATAGGACAAGCAGCACAACCGCGAAAAGGCCTGCATAGAGCAGCTTGACCCAGAGGGTAGAAGCCGTGACAGGGTCAATGCCGTAGGCGTTGGCTTTGGCAACGAACTCGGCCGAATTTTGCAAGTCGATCTCATAAGGCACAGGGCGGGGCAGGCCGATCACGTTTTTCACGCCTCGCGCCATCCAGTCTTCGTTTTTCATCACGGCAATGACAATCTCGGCAATGCCGAGTGTCGCAATGGCGAGATAATCGGAGCGCAGGCCAAGGGCTGTCTTGCCGATGATCCAAGCCGCGCCCGCCGCAAAAACGCCGCCAATCGGCCATGCGAGCAGAACGGGCAGGCCAAGGCCGCCGATGTTGCCTGCATTGGCAGGGTTGATCGCCTCAACCGCTTCAACGCCGCCGTCAAAAACGGCGCGAAAGGCAAAGAAGCCGATGAGGAGAACGCCCAGCATCACGATCGTGCGCTTGCGCCCTGCGTCCATGCGTTTGAACACGAGGATGGTCGAGACAATGCTCATGATCCCGAGGGTCAGACCTGCGAGGATCCGCATCCCGCCTGCGCTCCACGCGCCCTCGACAGGGGGCATCGAGACGAGCACTGTGGCGAGGCCGCCAAGCGCAACAAAGCCCATGATCCCGACATTGAAGAGGCCCGCAAAGCCCCACTGAAGATTGACGCCGAGCGCCATGATGGCCGAGATCAGCCCCATGTTGAGGATAAACAGCGCCGAGTTCCAAGACTGGAGAATGCCTGTGCCGATGATCAGCACCGCGACGAGTGCAAAATAGATGCTGTTGCGGAGTGTATCGCTCATACCGACTGCCCCTTGAATAGACCTGTGGGTTTGAAGATGAGCACGATCAGAAGGATCACGAAGCTCACCGCGAATTTATAATCTGTGGAGAGAAGCTGGACCAGCCCGTCTGGCTCAAGGCGCTCGGGCATAGCGTAGACCAGCACTTTTTTCCACGCATAGGTCACCGTGACCTCGGAGAAAGCGATGACAAAGCCGCCCGCAATCGCGCCCAGAGGGTTGCCGAGGCCGCCCACAATGGCGGCGGCAAAGATCGGCAGCAAAAGCTGGAAATAGACGAAGGGTTTAAACGTCTTATCAAGCCCGTAGAGCACGCCCGCAATGGTGGCGAGCGTCGCAACAATGATCCATGTCACCATGACAACACGCTCGGGGTTGATCCCTGAAAGCAGCGCGAGATCTTCGTTGTCAGAATAGGCGCGCATGGATTTTCCCGTGCGGGTGCGGTTGAGAAACCAAAACAGCGCCGCCACGACAACCACAGCCGTCACCACCGTGATGCCTTGGGTCGTGCGAATGGCAAGGCCCTCGCTCAGCCCTGTCATCTCTTTGAAGCTGCGCACCGAGACAATAAAACGTTCACCATCCGCAAAGCGCTGGTCATCCGGGCCAATGATAAAGCGGGTGAGGCCGTTCATGATAAACATGACCCCCATGGAGACGATCACAAGGATCACAGGCTTGGCCTTTTGGGCGCGGTAAAACTTATAAACCACACGGTCGGTGAAGAGCACGAGGCCAATGCAGCCGAGGATACCGAAGGGCAGGGCCAAAAGCGCTGTCGGCAGCGGGCCAAAGCTGATCCCCATTGACTGGAACCACCATGTAAAGAGCACGGTGACCATCGCGCCAAAGGCCATCGTGTCGCCATGGGCAAAGTTTGAAAACCGAAGGATACCGTAGATAAGCGTGACCCCGAGCGCGCCAAGCGCGAGCTGCGCGCCATAGGCGGTCGCGGGGATCAGAACGAAGTTGGCCAAAGCCACGAATGCGTTCAAAAGGTCCATTTAGAAGGCTCCTTCACAAGTGCCAAGATACTGGATCGCGCGCGGCCCAGCGTTAAGATGTCCGCTGAGGCGCGCGGCCTCTGGCGTAATTGAGACGAGATATTCCACGCCTTTGGCGGCGGCAAAGATCGTGATGAGGGCGTCTTCGGATTTCTTGGCCACAATGATCCAGTCGCCATCCTCCGTTGAGATGCTTTGGTTCGCGAGCTGCACCTCGATTTCAAAATCCGCCGCGGCGCAGGCTTCGGCCTCATAACACTGGGTCTCAAAGCGGCACAGGAAGGCCTGCGCGCTAGAGCCAAGACAGATCAGGCCAATGAGGAAAAGCAACCGCACCCCTCAGCCCCCCAAGAAGCTCTGGCGCACGTCGGGATTGGCCAGAAGCTCTTTGCCGGTGCCCGTATGCGCATTGGCCCCTTGCACGAGAACATAGCCTTTATCAGCAATTTCAAGAGCTTGTCGGGCGTTCTGTTCCACCATCAAGATCGGAATGCCAGTGCGCGCCACATCGATGATCCGGTCAAACAGCTCGTCCATCACAATCGGCGAGACGCCGGCTGTCGGCTCGTCCAGCATCAGAAGCTTGGGCTTCGTCATAAGCGCGCGGCCCACGGCCACTTGCTGACGTTGCCCGCCCGAAAGCTCGCCCGCCGCCTGAAGCCGTTTGTCTTTCAGGATCGGAAACAAGTCATAAATCTGCGCCATGGTGTCAGAATAATCATCTTGGCGGATAAAGGCGCCCATCTCGAGATTTTCCTCAACCGTGAGCGACGGGAAAATATTGGAGGTTTGCGGCACAAAGCCCATGCCTTTGACAACGCGGTCTTGCGGGGAGAGGGAGGTGATATCCTCCCCATCCAGCGTCACCGAGCCTTCGCGCAAATCCAACATCCCAAATACCGCCTTCATAGCGGTTGATTTGCCGGCGCCGTTCGGCCCAACAATCACAGCGATTTCGCCACGATCCACAGAAATGGTGCAGCCGTGCAAAATATCAGGGCCGGCTTTGGAATAGCCGCCTGTCATATTCTGACCAATCAAAAATGGCTCAGACATCCGCGCTCCCCTTTTTCTTTCTAAAAATATCCTGGGGTTTGGGGCAAAGCCCCAAGAGTGACAGGCTCCTCATGCGCCCACCTTATCTTTGTTCTTCAGGCCCGTGCCAAGATAGGCTTCAATGACCTCGGGGTTGGCTTTGATCTCGGCCAGCGTGCCTTCGGCCAGAACATGGCCCTCGGCCATACAGATCACGGGATTGCAGAGCATATCAATGAAATCCATGTCATGCTCGATCACCACAAAAGTATAGCCGCGCTCTTCGTTGAGGCGTTTGATGGTGTCGGAAATCGTATAGAGCAGCGTGCGGTTCACGCCCGCGCCGACCTCGTCGAGAAAGACGATTTTGGCATCCACCATCATGGTGCGGCCAAGCTCCAGAAGCTTTTTCTGTCCACCCGAAACCTGACCCGCCTTATGGTCGGCCAGATGCTCGATGGTGAGAAACTCAAGAACCTCGTCAGCCTTGGCGCGCAGCGCGCGCTCTTCATCCGCGATCCGCTTGCGGCCGAACCATGTGTTCCACAGGGTTTCGCCCGATTGCCCCGCAGGGACCATCATGAGGTTTTCACGGCAGCTCATGGAGGAAAATTCATGTGCAATCTGGAAGGTGCGCAACAGTCCCTTGTGAAACAGCTCATGCGGCGGCAGCCCTGTGATGTCTTCACCATCCATAATCACGCGCCCCGATGTGGGCGGCAACACGCCGGCGATCACATTGAACAATGTGGTCTTGCCCGCCCCGTTCGGGCCGATCAGCCCTGTGATAGAGCCTTGTTCAATGGTCAGCGTCGCGCCATCGACCGCGTGAAAGCCGCCAAAGTGCTTATGCAGATCATGCACTTCAATCATGCAGTCATCCCCAAGTTGTCGTGTCCAGATAAGAAAAAACAGCCCGAAGCAAGCCTCGGGCTGTTTGAGTTTAAGACCTAGAGATCAGCGGTAGCCGATTGTCGAATAAACGCCATCGGCGAATTCGATCTCTTGGTAGTTGCCAGCAGATTCGCCCGCACCCACAAGCTCGACGGCGGTCGCGCCCACATAGTCGATCTCGGTGCCAGCGGCGATCAGATCAAGCGCTTTGGCCAGCTCGCCCGGGAAGATTTGCTCGCCCGGTGCATTTGCCAGATCCATGATGTGATCTTTATAGTCCGCTGAGGCGGTTGAGCCTGCTTTGGCCATCGCCATCATGATCAGAGCGGCGGCGTCATAGCTTTCTGGTGCAAAAGCGCTTGTGCCGTCAAAGCCCGCGCCCTCGGCCATGCCAACAAACGTCGCAGCACCTGTGCTGTCTGTGCCAGGATAGGCGCCAAACGAGCCATTGAGTTCTGCGCCGAAGTTTTCGTTGAGCTTCGCGCCGACCATGCCGTCTGGGAAGTAGAAGGTTTCAAAGGCACCTGTGTCCAGAGCCGAGCGCACAACGCCCGAGCCGCCTTGGTCCACATAGCCAGCGACAACGAGAACTTCGCCGCCCGCTGAGGCCAGTGCGCCAACTTCGGCAGAGTAGTCGGCCTTGCCGTCTTCATGCGCTGAAACGATTGTGACTGTGCCGCCAGCAGCTTCAAACTCGGTTTGAATCGCATCGGCCAAGCCTTTGCCGTAGTCGTTGTTTGTATAGGTGATCGCGATTTCTTTAAAGCCGCGGTCTTGCAGGATGTTTGTCACGATCACACCCTGGCGCGCATCCGAGGGCGCTGTGCGGAAGAAGAGACCATCGTCTTCAGCCGTTGAAAGGCCGGGTGATGTGGCGGATGGTGAGACCATCACGATGCCGTTGGGACGCGCGACGTTTTGCAAGATTGCGCCTGTGACGCCTGAGCAGTCCGCGCCCATGATGCCAGCAACGCCGTCTGATGTGACGAGACGCTCGGCGGCTGATGTCGCCGCGGCGGCATCAATACAGGTTGAGTCGCCACGCACCGGCACAACAGCAGAACCGCCCATGAACTTGCCACTGTCCGTGACTTCTTTCATCGCGAGTTCAGCGCCGGCCGCCATGGCGGGTGTGATGGATTCAAGCGGGCCTGTGAAGCCGAGGATGATGCCGATTTTGACATCTTCTGCAAAAGCGCCACCAGCCATAAGGGCGGATGCGGCCGTGGCCATAAGGAATTTTTTCATGTGTCGTCTCCCAAGGTGTTTTTGTTTTTTGACTGACGAGCAGAATAGCGCAGTGGATAAAAAAGAAAAGCTGGATTTTGGGCCTGTTGACCAAGCGTTAACTCTGTTTTGACAACGGATCGATCCTCCCATGGCGCACCACGGGAAACTGCTGTGCTTGATGCACGCATAGGCTGTGACGCGCCCAGACACCAAATGCGCCCTGCGCAACAACCTTGTGCTTTGACTGCGTCAAATCACCCGGCCAGAGGGGCTTTGCCCCTCTCGATTTCAAAGGCGAAAGGGCCTTTGAAATCACACTCCCCAGGATATTTCTGGAAAGAAAAACAGGTCTTTGGCTCAGATCGAGAGACGGCTCGCTTGGGAGCCGCGCTCGCGATAGGGTGTGGTGTTGTAATGGGCGCGGTAGCATTTGGAGAAGTGGCTAGGGCTGGCAAATCCGCAGGCCAGAGCCACATTGATCACGCTCATGTCGGTTTGCATCAACAGATTGCGCGCCTTTTGCAAACGCAGCTCCATATAGTAGCGTTTGGGCGAGCGGTTGAGGTAGCGCCGGAAGAGCCGTTCGAGCTGTCGTGTGGACATCCCCACATCTTTGGCAAGAACAGCAGGGCTGATTGGCTCTTCAATGTGGCTTTCCATCATCTGGATCACAAGGCTGAGCTTGGGGTGGCGCACGCCAATGCGGGTGGGCACGGAGAGGCGCTGTGTGTCTTGGTCGGTGCGGATCGAGCTGTAGATCAGCTGGTCGGCCACGGCATTGGCCAGCTCTTCGCCATGATCATCGGCAATAATTTTGAGCATGAGGTCAATCGAGCTTGTGCCGCCCGCCGTGGTGAGGCGGTTTTTGTCAATGACAAACACTGATTTTGTCAATTCGACTTCATCAAACTCTTCGGAAAAGCTGTCCTGATTTTCCCAGTGGATCGTGGCGCGGCGGCCATCGAGGAGGCCGGCTTTGGCAAGCGAAAAGGCGGCTGTGCAGAGGCCGCCAATGATCGGGCCTTTGCGGGCCTCGCGGCGCAACCAAGAGACAAGGCGTTTGGTTGTGGCGCTTTGAACATTGATACCGCTGCAAACGAGCAAGGTATCGTCGCGGCTCAGCTCGCCCAGATCCATATCAAGCTTGAACTCTGTGCCCGCCGAGCAGGTGACTGTTTCGCCGCCTTCGCCTGCGAGCTTCCATTCGTAGAGCGTCGCTTCGGCCATGCGGTTTGCGATCCGCAAGGCTTCAATCGCCGAGGCAAAGCTCAGCAACGTGAAATTGTCGAGCAAAGCAAAGATAAAGCGCCGTGGCTTTTCTGGCGTGGCATCCAGTTTGATCGTGGGGCGTTGTTGCAGGCTCATGGAGGGCTTTCGTCAGTCGTAAGCGCCAGTATTTGTCGCTTTTTGTCACTTGGTCAGAGCTTGGCTCTTAGGTCAAGACATCTCGTGTCGCAAAAAGGTCATTCACTCATACCTTTCTGCCTCTTGTGCGATTCTAAGGCCTCATGCAAGCCCATTTCATTTCTGATATGGTTTTCAGGCTGAACCACCGTTATAAGGCAGCCTCGCAAGACCAAATACTGGAGACAAGACGATGACGGAGTGGACAAAAGCTGGATGGCGCGCAAAGCCGAGGGTCCAGATGCCCGATTATACCGACCAAGCCCAGCTTGAGACGGTCGAAGGCCAGCTTTCCAAATATCCGCCGCTTGTCTTTGCGGGCGAAGCGCGCAAGCTCAAAGCCCAGCTTGCCGCCGCAGGGCGTGGCGAGGCTTTTCTGCTGCAGGGCGGCGACTGTGCCGAAAGCTTTGACCAGTTTAGCGCCGATGGCATTCGCGATACCTTTAAAGTGATGTTGCAGATGGCCATGGTTCTGACCTATGGCGCGAAAGTGCCTGTGATCAAAGTGGGCCGCATGGCGGGGCAATTTGCCAAGCCGCGCTCGGCCCCCACCGAGGTTGTGGACGGTCAGGAGCTGCCAAGCTATCGCGGCGATATCATCAACGAGCTTGAGTTCACCTCGGGGGCGCGTATTCCGAACCCTGAGAAGATGCTGCAAGCCTATATGCAATCTGCCGCGACGCTGAACCTATTGCGGGCGTTTTCCACGGGCGGCTTTGCCGATATGCACCGCGTGCACTCCTGGACACTCGGCTTTGCCGAGGGCGACGGTGCCTCGCGCTATGGCGATATTTCCGCGCGTATTCAGGACAGTATCGACTTTATGGCGGCGGCAGGTATCACGGGTAAAACAACCCATGAGTTCTCCACTGTTGATTTTTACACGAGCCATGAATCCCTTTTGCTGGAGTATGAAGAGGCGCTGACACGGCTTGATAGCACCTCGGGCAAATGGCTGGCTGGCTCTGGACACATGGTCTGGATTGGCGATCGCACCCGCCAGCCTGACGGCGCGCACGTCGAGTTTGCCCGTGGGGTTCTCAACCCGATCGGCTTGAAATGTGGCCCGTCTATGGAAGCCGATGATCTCAAAAAGCTGATGGCGACGCTCAACCCTGAAAATGAAGAAGGCCGCCTGACGTTGATTGCGCGCTTTGGTCAGGGCAAGGTAGGCGAGCACCTCCCACGTCTTATTCGGGCTGTGGAAGAGGAAGGCGCCAATGTTGTTTGGGTCTGTGATCCGATGCATGGCAACACGATCAAATCGTCCACTGGCTACAAGACCCGCCCCTTCGGGCAGGTTTTGGGCGAAGTGCGCGAGTTCTTTGCGGTTCACAAAGCCGAAGGCACCCAGCCGGGTGGCGTGCATTTTGAGATGACGGGCCAAGACGTAACCGAATGCACAGGCGGCGTGCGCGATGTGACCGATGAGGACCTGTCTGATCGTTACCATACGGCCTGTGATCCACGCCTCAATGCGTCGCAATCGCTTGAGCTGGCCTTCCTTGTGGCTGAAGAGCTGACAAGCTTGCGCAACGCAAACCTCGCAAAAGCAGCAGGTTAACCGCTGAGGCGGGCCAGTCTTAGAGACAGTCTTTTCCAGATTGGCCCGTTCACTCGCTTGATTTTACGACCCGCAAGTAATCAGGCCGTTTTGTGCGGCGCGCCTCGGGGGCTGGCTCAAAATCGGCCTGAGCTTCTGAAAAGCCTGTCACGGGTTGCAAATGCGGGTGGCTCCGGGCTGTTGTGGAGGCAGCTTCGATTGCGTGTTTTACCACATTCGCAATCTCAAAGCGCTGTGGCGGTGCTTTGACTGGACCTCTGGTCTCCAGACAGCCCAGAACGCGGGTCGTCTGGCCTTTTTCATCTACCATGGGCAGAAGCAGCATCCGCTCGTGGGACTCTGCGGCCTCTCTCATTTGGCCTTCCGGCGTCAGGCTGAGTGTCATGATCGAAGGGCTATTGAGCACGCCGACAAGCACGCGCGAAAACGTATCCCGCGAGGGCGGAGCGATCAGGCTGCTGATCGGCATTCCGCGCACCTCCATGCCGAAAAGCTCGTTCAGATGCATTCCTGCAATGCGGATGCGCGCAATACCTGTGCCGATGCTTTCCAAGATAAACGCATAGTTCAAGGCGTCTTCTATGCCTCTCGGGTCGATATCAGAGCGTTTTGGCAAGCCGTTCTTGGGCTTGAGGCTCTGCCAGTAGGCTTGAACAAGCGCACAGGCAGGATACTGGTTTTGGCTCAAACGGTCCATCATATTTAAAACAATCCCACTGCGCACCAAGTCTGACATATAACTGCTTCCCCTGTAAACGGTTTGCACCAACAAAGATCTGCGCTGACGACAGACCGCCTCAAGGCGGGCCGCGCCAGTGCCTTTCAAATATGGCCTAAATTGGGCGAAAATTTGATTGAATTTGGAAAGATTGGTTAACGGCTTGGCGCAGAAGAGGGCGGGAAGGCTTGCTTCATGCCCTCCGAAGCGCGTAAGTCAGGCCGCAGACCAGCCATAAGGAGTGCCACGATGATTTCATCCATGACAGGGTTTGCCTCAGGCAAGGGCAGCATAGGCGCACACAGCTGGAGCTGGGAGCTGCGGGCCGTCAACGGCAAGGGGCAGGATATTCGCATCCGCGTTCCAGACTGGATCGCGGGGCTGGAAGCCCATTTGCGCAGCACCGTTTCCGGCGCAACGGAGCGTGGCAATATCACCATCGGCCTCAGGCTCGCCCGCGAAGAGGCGAGCGCGAGTCTCAGCCTGAATACAGTGCAGTTAAGCGCCGTTCTGGCGGCCATGGCGGATGTCGAACAGCAGGCCATGGACCAAGGCCTTTCGCTCGCGCCGAGCACCTCAAGCCAGATCCTCGGGCTGCGCGGCATTCTGGAACAAAGCACAACAGAAGACGACCCTGCGCCGCTTCTGGCGGCCCTCAAGGCCGACTTTGAGCCTGTCTTGAAGAGCTTCAACGAGATGCGCACCGCCGAGGGCGCGCAGCTTGAAGCCTTGATATCTGAGCAGATCGACGAGATCGAACGGCTTACAGACGCCGCTACCGAGGCCGCCGAGGCGCGCCGCGCGGAGAGCGCCGCCGCCTTTCGCGCCAGCCTTGCCCGCGTGGCAGAGGCCGTGGATGTGGACGAAGCCCGCATCGCCCAAGAGCTTGCCATGCTGGCCGTGAAGGCCGATATCACAGAAGAGCTGGGCCGCCTCAACGCCCATGTCGTCGCGGCGCGCGAACTGATTGCCAAAGGCGGCCCTGTCGGGCGCAAGCTCGATTTTCTGGCGCAAGAGTTCAACCGCGAGGCCAATACGCTCTGCTCCAAGGCGCAAATGAGCGCCCTGACGCGCATTGGGCTTGATCTCAAAGCCGTGATCGACCAAATGCGAGAGCAAATCCAGAATGTGGAGTAAACCATGAGCGAGCGTCGCGGCCTTCTGATCATCCTGTCCTCGCCGTCGGGTGCGGGCAAATCAACGCTGTCTAAACGCCTGATCGCTTGGGATCCGAGCATTTCCTTCTCGGTTTCCGCCACAACCCGCGCCCCGCGTGCGGGCGAAACGGACGGGCAGGACTATCACTTTCTGTCTGAGGAGGCGTTTAAAAAGACCGTCGCCACAGACGGTATGCTCGAACACGCCCATGTGTTTGGCAATTTTTACGGCTCTCCGCGCGCCCCTGTGGAAGCGGCAATCGGGGCGGGGAAAGATGTGCTCTTTGACATCGACTGGCAGGGCGCACAACAGATCCGCAACTCGGCTCTTGGCGCTCACACGCTCAGTATCTTTATCCTGCCACCCTCGATCAAAGAACTGCACCGACGGCTTGTGAGCCGCGCACAAGACAGCGCCGAAGTGATCGAGAAGCGGATGCGCAAGAGCTGGGACGAGATCAGCCGCTGGGACGCCTATGATTATGTTCTGATCAACGACGATCTGGACGCCACCGAAGAGCGGCTCAAGACCATCATCACAAGCCGCCGTCACCGCCGTATTCAACAGCCCCAGCTTGTCGAACACGTGCGCAAGCTTCAGAGCGAATTTGAGGAAATGTCATGACTGTTTATGCTTTGGGCGACAAAACCCCGCAGATCGACGCGGATACATGGGTCGCTCCTGATGCCAATGTGATCGGGGATGTGGTGCTTGAGGCGGGTGTCTCGGTTTGGTTCGGGGCCACTCTGCGGGGCGACAACGAGCCGATCACCATTGGCAGCGGCACCAATGTGCAGGAAAATACGGTGATGCACAGCGATATGGGCTACCCGCTAAGCATCGGGGCAGGCTGCACAATCGGGCATAAAGTCATGCTACATGGCTGCACCATTGGCGAAAACTCCCTGATTGGCATGGGGGCCATTGTGCTCAACGGCGCCAAAATCGGCAAAAACTGCCTGATCGGGGCAGGGGCCTTGATCACCGAAGGCAAAGTGATACCGGATGGCAGCCTTGTCATGGGCAGCCCTGGCAAGGTCGTCCGCGCAGTTGACGCCCCCACGATAGAAGGCTTGCGCGCTTCGGCACGCCATTACAAAGACAATATGCGCCGTTTTCGCGCAGAGCTTGCGCGGCTCTAGGCAGGAAGCGGCATGGCGGGGCGGGCAAAGCTCAGGGCTTCGCAATAGGTTTGGCACTGCTCGGCGGCATCGTCTGCGCGCCAAAGCGAGAAAGACAGCGTCTTAAACGCGTCTCCCAACTCTGCCAAAACCATATCAGGGCGCGGCAAATCCTCCTGACTGATCAGAAGGCAGCGCCCGACAAAGCCGCCTTTGACAAGCGAGTCGGCCCAATCAAACACATCGTAATCTTTGCACATCAGCCAGCCCATATAGGCAGCAGGCGGGGCACTGCGCGCGGCAAAAAACGTCAGATGCGCCAAAGGCACGCGGGCTTCAACCCATTGCGCAGATACGTCAGGGGCGGTGTCGCCACTGGAGGTTATAATCACAATTTTGGGCTTCACGGGCAGCGAAATAAAGCTCATTTGTTTGGGGTCCTCATCAAAAAATCACCGTTCAATATGTCGTTGGCCCCGCTCATCCCCCCAGATGTTTGGGTGTGCTGACGACACGCACAGTCATAACATGGCCCGCCTTTAGCGCTTGTGCAACTTCCCTATTTTGTGGAATTGCAAAGCGGGCCAAAACCCATAAACTGCGCGGGCGCTTGGCTGCCTTGTTTTTGCGCATTGGATGTGAGCCGAGACGGAACCCCGCAAAATGTCTGATACTCTCCCGAGCCAATCCACAACCGCGCTGCTGGCGGCGCTTCCCATTCCTGCGCTGCTGGTTGGAGCCGATGGCCGCGTGCTTATGGCCAACACGCATATGCGCGATTTGCTGGGCAGCGCGGTAGCCAGAGGGCAGCCCTATGTTTCGGTTCTGCGCCAGCCCGCACTTGTAGACGCGCTTGAGGCAACGCTCAAAGACGCGACCCCGCGCAAAACCCGCTATCTGGCACAGTCTGGCAGCAAAGAAAGCGTTTATGAGGCGTTTTGCGCCCCCGCTGCGCCTGAGGGCAGCGTTTTGATCAGCTTTCTGGATATTTCCGATTTGGAGCAGGCGGGCCAGATGCGCCGTGATTTTGTGGCCAATGTCAGCCACGAGCTGCGCACCCCGCTGACCTCTCTCATGGGCTTTATCGAGACCTTGCAAGGCCCTGCCAAAGACGATGCCGCCGCGCGGGCGCAGTTTTTAGGGATCATGGCTTCGGAAGCCGCCCGCATGGAGCGGCTGGTGAGTGATCTTTTGTCTTTGAGCCGCGTGGAAGCCGAAGAGCGCTTGCCCTTGCGCGACACGGTCGAGCTTGGGCCTTTGCTGTCCTCGGTGCGCAACACGCTTGCCGCACGCGCCGAGGAGGCCGGTGTAACACTTGTGGCCGAGCTGCCAGAGGAGAGCATTGAGCTCTTGGCCCATGCTGACCAGCTTTTGCAAGTTTTCACCAATCTGATTGAAAACGCGATCAAATACGGCGGGGCAGGGGGAAAAGTTGTTGTCAAACTGCGCCGCGCAGATGGGCAGCCCGCCCTGCGTGGCCAATCAGGCGCTCTTGTGAGCGTCACAGATTTTGGCGCAGGGATCGACCCGCTCCATATTCCGCGCCTGACCGAGCGCTTTTATCGGGTTGATTCCCACCGCTCGCGCGAAGTTGGCGGAACGGGGCTGGGGCTGGCGATTGTAAAACATATCGTTCAGCGCCACCGCGGGCGGCTCAAAATCGAATCGGAATTGGGAAAAGGCACTGAATTCAGTGTTTTGCTGCCACTGGGTGTTTAGATTTATCACTTTATTACAGCAACTTAGACCTATGTCATCAAACTGTTACACGGCTGTCACAAAAGCATTGTGACGCGCCCCTAACAAGCGGGGCAAGGCACCTGATCGCAGGGGCCAGAAACCTGACCTAGGAGTGACAAATGTCATACGCAAAAACAGCCGTCTCCGCCGTTGCCCTCTTCGCAGCCGCCGCGACATCCGCCGCCGCCCGCAACAACGTCCAGATCGCTGGTTCTTCAACTGTTCTGCCCTATGCCGCCATCGTGGCAGAAGCCTTTGGCGAGAACTTCGAATTCCCGACACCTGTTGTAGAATCAGGTGGCTCAGGCGCTGGCCGCAAGAAGCTTTGCGAAGGTGTTGGCGAAAACACAATCGACATCGCCAACTCGTCTTCCAAAATCAAGCAATCCGACATTGATCTTTGCGCCTCAAACGGCGTGACAGAGATCATGGAAGTGCGCATCGGCTATGACGGGATCGTCTTTGCCTCTGATATCGCAGGGCCGGGCTATGCCTTTACCCCCGCCGATTGGCACAGCGCACTGGCCGCCGAAGTCGCAAAAGATGGCGCTTTGAGTGCCAACACAAATGCCACATGGGCTGACGTAAACGGCGCGCTGCCCGCAGAAGACATTCTCGCGTTTGTGCCCGGCACAAAGCATGGCACACGCGAAGTCTTTGACGAAAAAGTCATCGTCGCTGGCTGTGAAGAAAATGGCACGTTTGAGGCCCATATGGCGGCAAACGGCGGCGACAAAAAGGCCGCAGAAAAGGCCTGTATGCAGCTTCGCACAGATGGCAAGTCAATCGACATTGATGGCGATTACACAGAGACTTTGGCCCGCGTTGACGCCAACAAAAACGGCATCGGCGTCTTTGGACTGTCGTTTTATCAAAACAACACAGACAAGCTCCAAGTCGCAACCATGGACGGCGTTGTGCCTTCGGTTGAGTCAATCTCGACAGGCGAATACCCTGTCTCTCGCCCGCTTTATTTCTACGTCAAGAACGCCCACCTCGACGTGATCCCCGGGATGCAGGCCTATGTCGAGTTCTTCATCTCTGACGAAATCGCTGGCCCTGACGGCCCGCTCGCGGCCTATGGTCTTGTGTCCGACCCAGAGCTTGCAAAAACCCAAGACATGGTGGCAAACCGCGTTCCCATGGGGCCGTTGAACTAAAGCTTTATACTCACAGGAGCGGCGCTTAAGGGCCGCTCCTTCCTCTATTTGGCAGGATGAACATGACCACCAGCTCACTCTTTTTGATCGTTCTCGGGCTTGGTGTCTTGGGGTTTGTCCTCGGGCGCAAGCGGGCCTTGGCGGCCTCGCTGGCGACGGGCCAGAAGCTTCACTCCCTGCCAACCTATTATGGCCAGACCGTTGCGCTTTATACGGTTGTGCCTGCCCTTTTATGTCTCATGACATGGCTGTTTGTTCAGCCCGTTCTGATTGAAACACGTATTTCCGCAATGGTTCCTGACAGCGCGATCCCTGAGGGCGGTGCCAAAAGCCTTGTGATGGCCGACCTGCGCCGCATTGCGGGCGGGCTTGAGGCGCTGAAAGAGGCGGGCGATCTGTCCGAAGACGATCTTCTGGCCCTACGCGCCGATCAGAACGATATCCGCAAACAGCTTGCAGATGTCGGGGTGGCCATCGGCTCGGATGTGCAACCCAGCGTTTTTGAAGCCTCCAAAGCTTTTCGAGCCGCCGAAATCACGGGTCGCTTCTGGATGGGCATTGTGACACTTGCGCTGGCTGGACTTTGTTTTGTCACCACGCTCCTGCGCATTCGGCCAGAGGTGCGGGCGCGCAACACCAGCGAGGCATTTGTGCTCTCCCTGCTGATCGGCGCCTCGCTTGTGGCGATCCTGACCACAGTCGGCATTCTTGGCTCGCTGCTCTTTGAGACGCTCAATTTCTTCAAGATGTATCCTGCCAAAGACTTCTTTTTCTCCACGGTCTGGAACCCGCAGTTTCGCGGCGGCTCCGATCTTGGGATCCTGCCGCTTCTCTGGGGAACGCTCTATGTGAGCGTTCTGGCGCTGGTGGTGGCCGTGCCGATAGGGCTGATGATTGCGATTTATCTGGCCGAATACGCAAGCAAGCCGTTGCGCTCGGTCGCCAAGCCCGCGATCGAGGTTCTGGCGGGCATTCCAACCATCGTCTATGGTCTCTTCGCGCTGATCACGGTCGGGCCGTTCCTGCGCGACTATATCGCCTCTCCGCTCGGTCTGGGGACATCGTCCTCCTCGGTTCTCACAGCGGGGCTGGTGATGGGGATCATGCTTATTCCGTTTGTGTCCTCGCTCTCGGATGACATTATCAATGCGGTGCCCCAATCCCTGCGGGACGGCTCCTACGGGCTGGGCGCAACACGCTCGGAAACCATCAAACAAGTGATTTTGCCCGCCGCCCTTCCTGGCGTGGTCGGGGCTGTGCTTCTGGCGGCAAGCCGCGCCATTGGCGAGACCATGATCGTTGTGATGGGGGCAGGGGCCGCAGCCAAACTGGGCCTGAACCCGTTTGAAGCCATGACAACCGTCACCGTCAAGATTGTCAGCCAGCTGACGGGCGATACCGAATTTGCCAGCCCCGAAACGCTCGTCGCTTTCGCGCTTGGCCTCACACTCTTTGTGTTCACCTTGGGCCTCAATATCATCGCCCTCCATGTCGTGCGCAAATATCGGGAGCAATACGAATGAACGATATCACCGCAACCAATGCACCCGAGGCCGCCCGCAAGGGCCATGGCTCGCTGCTTGTGCAAGATGCACGCACCAAAGCGCGCAATGCTGCCGAAACGCGCTTTCGCAGGCTCGGTCTGGTGGCGGTTTCCGTCGGAATGTTGGCGCTCGTCGGGCTGCTCGGCTCGATCCTGAGCAATGGGCTGTCCTCCTTCAAGCAGACCTACATCGAGGTCGAGGTGTTCCTTGACCCCGCCAAACTCGACAAGACCGGCACGGGCGATCTGGCCCAAATCGCCAAGGTTTCAACATTCGGCTATGCGCCGCTCATTCAGGCCGCCATGCTGACAGCCGCGCAAGAGGCTGGCGTGGACACATCCGCGCTCAAGCCAAAGGCTCTCGGCGCAATGGTCTCCAAAGAAGCGCCTGCCACACTGCGCAACTATGTCTTGAAGAACCCCGACAAGATTGGCGAGACCGTGGCTTTCAGCCTGCTGGCAAACGGGCGGATCGACGGATATTTCAAAGGCCGCGTGACCATGGACAGCGCTGCGCTTGATCGCAATGTCTCCCCCGAGCAGCTCGTGATCGCGGATGAGCTGAAGGCCGCAGGCGTGCTTGATACGAAGTTCAACTGGGCGTTCTTTACCGCACCTGACGCCTCTGACACCCGCCCCGAAGCCGCAGGGCTTGGCGTCGCGATCCTCGGCTCGATCTATATGATGCTGATTGTGCTCTGCCTGTCCTTGCCGCTCGGCGTGGCGGCCTCGATCTATCTTGAAGAATTCGCGCCCAAGAACCGCTTCACCGATCTGATTGAAGTGAATATCTCCAATCTTGCCGCCGTGCCTTCGATTGTTTTCGGTATTCTTGGCCTCGCGATTTTCATCAATCTCGTCGGCCTGCCGCAATCTGCGCCAATTGTGGGCGGCTTAGTGCTGACCTTGATGACCCTGCCAACCATCATCATCGCGACCCGCGCCGCGCTTAAGTCTGTGCCGCCTTCGATCCGCGATGCCGCCCTCGGCGTTGGCGCCTCCAAGATGCAGTCGATCTTTCATCACGTGCTGCCCCTTGCGATGCCTGGTATTTTGACAGGGGCCATTATCGGCCTTGCCCAAGCTTTGGGCGAAACCGCGCCGCTCCTGCTGATCGGGATGGTTGCCTTTGTGCGCGAATACCCCGCAGGCCCGCCTGACGGCTTCTTTGATCCTGCCGCTGCTTTGCCTGTTCAGGTCTACAACTGGACACAGCGCGGCGACCCTGCCTTTGTGGAGCGCGCATCAGGGGCGATCATTGTTTTGCTTGTTTTCCTGATCCTGATGAACATTGCCGCCATCCTCTTGCGCCGCAAATTCGAGCGCCGCTGGTAAGAAAGGCCAAACCCCATGTATGATGCAGTAGCCCCCAATCTGGAGCAAGACGTGACCCAAAGTTCAACAAAAATCACGGCCCGCAACTGTCAGGTCTATTATGGCGACACCCATGCCATCAAAGATGTGAGCGTTGATATCGCCGACAAGACCGTCACCGCCTTTATCGGCCCCTCGGGCTGCGGCAAGTCGACCTTCCTGCGCTGTCTCAACCGCATGAACGACACGATTGATATCTGCCGCGTTGAGGGCGACATCCTGCTGGATAACGAAGACATTTATGATGCCAAAGTGGACCCCGTGCAGCTGCGCGCTAAGGTTGGCATGGTGTTTCAAAAGCCCAACCCGTTTCCAAAGTCGATTTATGACAATGTGGCCTATGGCCCCAAAATTCACGGTCTCGCCCGCACCAAGGCCGAGCTTGACGAAATCGTCGAAACCGCTCTGAAGCGCGCCGCGCTTTGGGGCGAGGTCAAAGACAGGCTACTTGCGCCCGGAACAGGGCTGTCTGGCGGCCAGCAACAGCGCCTTTGCATTGCCCGCGCGATTGCGACCTCGCCCGAAGTCCTCTTGATGGATGAACCGTGCTCAGCGCTCGACCCAATTGCCACGGCACAGGTCGAAGAGCTGATTGACGAGCTGCGCCGCGATTATTCGGTCGTGATCGTCACCCACTCGATGCAGCAGGCCGCCCGCGTCAGCCAGAAGACAGCCTTCTTCCACCTCGGCAATCTTGTCGAATTTGGCGACACCTCGCAGATTTTCACCAAGCCGTCCGACCCGCGCACCGAAAGTTATATCACCGGCCGGATCGGCTAAGGAGCACTCCCATGAACGACCAACATATCGCCTCTGCCTTTGATCGCGACCTTCAGGACATCCAGGCCCAGATTATGAAGATGGGCGGGCTTGTTGAAATGTCCATTCTGGACGCCGCCGACGCGCTCGCCGCACGCGACGAGGAAAAAGCCGAAGACGTGCGCGCCAAAGACGCGGTGATTGATGCACTTGAAGAGCGCATCAATGACGACGCTGCCCAGCTCATTGCCCTGCGCGCGCCCACAGCGATTGATTTGCGCCTTGTGCTCTCGGTTCTCAAAATCTCGGGCAACCTTGAGCGGATCGGCGATTATGCCAAGAATATGGCCAAGCGCACCAGCGTTCTGGCCCAGCTCCCCGCGATTGACGAGGCCCATGTCTCGCTGCGCCGGATGGCGCGTGATGTGCAGCATATGCTCAAGGACGCGCTCGACGCCTATATCGAGCGCGACGCCACGCTTGCCATGGATGTGATCGAACGCGACCGCGACATTGACCAGCTCTACAATGCGCTGTTTCGCGAGTTTCTCACATTCATGCTCGAAGATCCGCGCAACATCAGCGCCTGTATGCACCTGCATTTTATCGCCAAAAACACCGAGCGCATGGGCGACCATGTCACCGCGATCGCCGAACAAGTGGTTTATCTTGTCACTGGCCAAAAGCCTGACGAAGCCCGCAAAAAAGGCGATATCACGTCTACAAATACCAATGTGAGCGACGTCTCATGAGCACAGCCAAACCCGTCGTCCTGCTGGTTGAAGATGAGCCTGCGCAGCGGGCGGTTCTGGCCTACAACCTGAAATCAGAGGGCTTTGATGTGCTTGAAGCCGCCGATGGCGAAGAGGCTTTGTTGATGGCCCATGAGGCCATGCCTGATCTCGTGCTGCTGGACTGGATGTTGCCTCATGTGTCGGGGCTTGAAGTCTGCCGCCGGCTCAAATCTGGCAAGGCCACACGGGCGCTGCCCGTGATCATGCTTTCGGCGCGTTCTGAAGAGCTTGATAAGGTGCGTGGCCTTGAGACGGGGGCAGATGATTATATGGTCAAGCCATACTCCGTCGCCGAGCTGATGGCGCGGGTGCGCAAAGAGTTGCGCCGCACACGGCCTGCCTCTGTGGGCGAGGAGCTGAGCTTTGGAGATATTGTGCTGGATGCGGGCAGCCACCGCGTGAGCCGCGCAGGCGATGAGATCAAACTGGGGCCAACCGAGTTTCGCCTCTTGGCAGCCTTTCTGGAAAATCAGGGGCGGGTGCTCAGCCGCGAACAGCTTCTGGATCGGGTCTGGGGCCGTGATATCTATGTCGACACCCGCACGGTTGATGTTCATATCGGGCGTCTGCGCAAAGCTCTGATGCAGGGCGGCGGCGATGATCCGCTGCGCACAGTGCGCGGCGCGGGCTATGCCCTCGGCTAAGACATATGGCGCGGCCAGCTCTCCTTCGGTGTCGGCCAAAATCGGATTGAAGCTGTCCATACTGGTGTATGCACTGCTTGCCACATAGGCGGCCCTACGCCTCCGGATTTTACCTCATATGACAAAACCGAATATGCCAGACAGGACTGTATCCGCTATCGCGGCAATAGGTCTTCGGCCTCGATTTCTTCTTTGATCCAGACGCAAAAGGCCTGAAGGGCAGGGGTGTTGTGCTTCTCTTCGGGCCAAACCAGATAATACGCGCCACGGCTCGGGCTTGGCGCGCCAATCACAACCTCAAGCCGCCCGTCCGCCTCCTCTTCCCGCGCCAGATACTCAGGCAACAAAGCCACGCCAAGCCCGTGACGCGCGGCCTGAAGGATGGTTGAAAACTGGTCATAGCGTGTCCCCGGCAAGACCTGCGCATGGACACCTTGGCCCGAAAACCAATCCTGCCAAGCGTCAGGCCGCGTTTGAATGTGAAGCAAGGGCAGGGTCAAAAGATCGGCGGGGTTTGCAACGGGCGTAGCTTGCAAAAAATCTCTGGAGGCCATCGGCAGAACCGCTTCGCCCTCAAGCCGCATAGCATGGCATTTGGGCCAGTCTCCATTGCCAAAACTGAGGGCTGCGTCCATGTCTGTTTCGGCGAAATCGAACCGTCCGAGGCGGGTGTTCATATTAACCGTAACATCAGGATGAGCGCGGCCAAAACGGGGCAGGCGGGGCAAAAGCCAGCGCATTCCGAAGGTCGGCAGAATGGCAAGGTTGAGCGT
The DNA here is from genome assembly GCF_965657785.1 of Lentibacter sp. Classification (GTDB taxonomy): domain Bacteria; phylum Pseudomonadota; class Alphaproteobacteria; order Rhodobacterales; family Rhodobacteraceae; genus Lentibacter. Next base: position 54,334 of record NZ_CBFHPP010000001.1, on the reverse strand, counting down.
GCCACCTTCGGGGTTTGTTTGCAGGCGCAGCGCGGCGTTTGTCAAAAGATCAAGCGCGCGGCGCACCTCTTGGGCATAAAGCTGACCTGCGGTTGTCAGGCTGATCCGTTTGGCACGGCGCACAAACAGCTCCACACCAAGCTGCGCCTCAAGCGCCTGTAGCTGGCGCGAAACGGCGCTTTGCGTCAGGCTCAGTTCCTGCGCGGCTGCCGTCACGCTCTCTAGGCGCGCCAGCGCCTCCAAAGCCGCAAGACCGTGCGTGGAGGGAAGGGTGCGTCGGGCCATTTGTATTCCGAAAGTTCATGATAATACGCGAATATAGCGTTATTATATGCAAAAATTTCATGCTAAACAAATCTAAATTCACAGCTGCGAACGGAGCGTTAATATGTCCAGCCAAACCCCTGAACTTAAAGCAAAAGATGCGCCAGAGCTTGGCGCTTTCAACTGGGAAGACCCGCTGTATCTTGAAGACCAGCTCACCGAAGACGAGCGCATGATGACCCAAAGCGCGCGCACATACGCCCAAAGCACACTTATGCCAAGAATTACAGAGGCTTACGCCAATGAAACCGTGGCACCAGAAGTCTTTAAAGAGATGGGCGATATGGGCCTTTTGGGAATCACCGTTCCAGAGGAATACGGCGGCCTTGGCAGCTCCTATGTGGCTTATGGTCTTGTCGCCCGCGAGATTGAGCGTGTGGACAGTGGCTATCGCTCTATGATGAGCGTTCAAAGCTCGCTCGTTATGTATCCGATTTACGCCTATGGCTCTGAAGAACAACGCAAAAAATACCTTCCAGGCCTCGCGGCAGGGGATCTGATCGGCTGCTTTGGCCTGACTGAACCCGACGCAGGCTCAGACCCGGCCGGCATGAAGACGCGCGCGGAAAAGACAGCCAACGGCTACAAAATCACGGGCGCAAAAATGTGGATCTCGAATGCTCCCATCGCAGATGTTTTTGTTGTTTGGGCAAAGTCAGATGAGCACGGCGGAAAAATTCGTGGCTTTATCCTTGAGAAAGGGATGACAGGTCTATCAGCGCCCAAAATCACCAATAAAATGAGCTTGCGGGCCTCTGTGACCGGCGAGATTGTGATGGATGCGGTTGAAGTAGGCGAAGATGCTCTTTTGCCTAATGTTCAAGGACTTAAAGGGCCCTTTGGATGTTTGAACCGTGCCCGTTACGGTATTTCTTGGGGTGTGATGGGAGCGGCTGAGTTCTGTTGGCACGCGGGCCGTCAATACGGGCTGGATCGTCACCAGTTCAAGCGGCCACTGGCGCAAACGCAGCTCTTCCAAAAGAAGCTGGCGGATATGCAGACAGAGATCACTTTGGGCCTGCACAGCGCATTGCGTCTGGGTCGGCTGATGGACGAGGCACGGGCTGCGCCAGAGATGATTTCGCTTCTCAAGCGCAACAATTGCGGCAAAGCTCTTGATATTGCGAGACAATCTCGCGATATGCACGGCGGCAACGGGATCACGCTTGAGTATCACGTCATTCGCCACGCGATGAACCTTGAGACCGTGAACACCTATGAGGGCACACATGATGTCCACGCGCTGATCCTCGGGCGCGCCCAGACTGGATTGCAGGCGTTTTTCTAAAGCAAAGGGGCGTCTATGGCGCCCCTTTTTACCGACCTAAAGTTATCGTATAATATGTATTATGTTAAATTTATCAGGCCACGTATCAAGCCACCTATGCTCCAAAAGAAAACGGCGCCGCCCGTTTCCGAGCGACGCCGTCATATGCAGATCAGGAATACTTAACCCTGTGCGGCTTTGGCCACCTCAGCAGCAAAGTCTTCCACCTTCTTCTCAATACCCTCACCAACTTCCATACGAACAAAACCAGTGATGGTTGCGCCCGCTTCTTTCGCGGCTTGCTCGACAGACAGGTCTGGGTTCACAACGAAAGCTTGGCCGAGAAGCGTGTTTTCAGCCATAAATTTCGCCATACGGCCGACAATCATCTTCTCGATCACAGCATCAGGCTTGCCTGACTCTTTCGCGATGTCGATCTGAACCTGACGCTCTTTGGCAACCCATGCTGGGTCAAGCGCGGCTTCGTTCAGCGCTTCGGGGCGTGCAGCGGCGATGTGCATCGCGACCATTTTGCCAAAGCCTTCGTCGCCGCCGCTCATAGCGACGAGAACACCGATTTTGCCCATGCCATCCGTGGCGGCGTTGTGGACGTATGACACAACAGTTTCGCCCTCAAGGGATGCCATGCGGCGCAACGACATATTCTCGCCGATTGTGGCAATCTTGTCTGTGATCATGTCAGCAACAATTTTGCCCCCCACACTTGCTGCGGCCAGCTCTTCAACGTTTGAAACGCCCGTCGCCGCTTGGGCAATCTTGCCAACCATGTCTTGGAATTCAGCGTTTTTACCAACAAAGTCGGTTTCCGAGTTCACTTCAACGGCAACACCTTTGCCACCAGACACCTGAACGGCCACAAGGCCTTCCGCCGCTGTGCGACCTGATTTTTTGGCCGCTTTCGCAAGACCTTTGGTGCGCAGCCAGTCAACAGCGGCTTCCATATCGCCGTTTGTTTCTGTCAGAGCTTTTTTCGCGTCCATCATGCCTGCGCCAGTGCTGTCGCGCAGTTCTTTCACCAATGCAGCTGTAATCGCCATCATGGTTCTCCTCTAATGAAATCTGTTCGGTAACAGGCGTGCTCTCGCACGCCTGTCTGACGATATTGTGACGTTTAGGCTTCGGCTGGAACTTCAGCTGCCAGTTCTTCAACGGGTGCTTCTTCCATTGCGCCAATATCGACGCCTGCGTTGCCAAGTTGGGCTGACATACCATCAAGGGCTGCGCGCGAAACGAGGTCCGTGTAGAGCGCGATTGCGCGTGCCGCATCGTCGTTGCCTGGGATGATATAATCAACGCCGTCTGGGGAGCAGTTTGTATCAACCACAGCCACAACGGGGATACCCAGTTTGTTGGCTTCGGCCACCGCCAGCGCTTCTTTTTTCACGTCGATCACGAAGATAAGATCAGGAACGCCGCCCATTTCACGGATGCCGCCGAGAGAGGCTTGGAGCTTCTCTTGGTCACGTTCCATGCCGAGACGTTCTTTTTTGGTCAGGCCTTCAAAGCCTGTTTCCATCTTCTCGTCGATGGACTTAAGGCGGCTGATTGACTTTGAAACTGTCTGCCAGTTTGTCAGCGTGCCACCGAGCCAGCGGTGGTTCATGTAATATTGTGCGCAACGTTCGGCTGCTTCAGCAACAGGTGTTGCGGCTTGACGCTTTGTTCCAACGAAGAGGACACGGCCGCCTTTTGCAACTGTGTCGCGGACAGCATTCAGAGCTGCGTCGAGCATTGGAACTGTTTGTGTCAGGTCCATAATGTGGATGCCGTTGCGCGCGCCGTAGATAAACGGGCCCATGCGTGGGTTCCAGCGTTGTGTTTGGTGACCAAAGTGAACGCCCGCTTCAAGCAGCTGACGCAATGTGAACTCGGGAAGAGCCATTGTCTTTTTCCTTTCCGGTTTATGCCTTGATGGAAGGAAGAGAAGCCTATGCTTCAACCGGTGGACACATAAGGATTTCTCCCTCATGAGCCCGCTTCCATCTGCGAAGTTAGTGGCGCGCGTATATATCTGCCCCCTGCCCTTTGCAAGAGCCTATTCTGATTCAGGAAAAGCATTGTCAAGCGCTGCGCTTATCTTCATTTAGCGCCTATGCGGCGCACATCACATCAGATCATTTGTATTGGATCGGTCCTTTGGGACATTATCGGCCGATCACCCCGAGAAATGCGGGTTGGCAGCGATATGCCAGGGCGGATCACCCGCCTGCCTGGCGGTGTGGCTATGAATATTGCCATGACGCTTGCCCGCTTTGGTCTTTCGCCTGTGTTGCTGACAGCCCTTGGCCGCGATGAGGCTGGTCAAGAGCTGATCAATGCGGCGCAAGACTTGGGGCTTCTGACAGATCACATCCACATAAGCGAACGCCCCACTGACGCCTATATGGCAATTGAGGGGGCCAACGGTCTGATTGCGGCTCTTGCCGATGCCCACTCCCTTGAGGGCGCTGGAGGCGCTATCCTTGCCCCCCTCCTCAACGGGACGCTTGGGTCTACAGCCGTGCCCTATGGCGGCGCCATAGCGCTGGATGGCAACTTAACAGAGGCGCTCCTGTCGGAGATCGCCGCCAGCCCGGCCTTTGCAGCCGCTGACTTACGGATAGCGCCGGCCTCTCCCGGCAAAGCCGAGCGTTTGCGCGCCGTGATCGCGCACAAGGGCGCGACGCTCTATGTTAACCTTGAGGAGGCAGAGCTGATCAGTGGCACCACTGGTCTTGGCACGGCGCGCGCCGGTGCGGAAGCGCTCTTGGGCGCGGGCGCACAACGGGTTGTGGTGACCCAAGGCGCAGATGTGGCCTGTGACGCTTGCGCGACCGAAATACATGAGGCCGCACCGCCAAAAGTCATTGCTAAACGGATCACTGGCGCGGGCGACACCTTTATGGCGGCGCATATTGCGGCCGAGATAAAGGGCTTAAGCCGCCTTAATGCGCTTGAAATTGCACAAAAAACAGCCGCAACCTATGTGGCAGGAGATGACAATTATGTATGAGATCAACTATTCAAGTGAAGTGCGTGACGCACGCGCCGCCGCTGCGCCCATTGTGGCTTTGGAAAGCACAATCATCACCCATGGGATGCCCTACCCGCAAAATGTAGAAACAGCGCGCAAGGTTGAGGCCGAGGTGCGCCGTCACGGGGCAATTCCGGCGACGATTGCAGTTCTGAACGGTCACTTGCACATCGGACTGGAAGATCAGGAGCTTGAGGCGCTGGCTGTGGCTCAAGACGTGGCCAAGCTGTCGCGGGCCGATCTTGCGGCCTGCATGGCGATGGGCGGCACAGGCGCGACAACCGTCGCCGCAACTATGATTGCGGCGCATATCGCAGGCATCTCCGTGTTTGCGACGGGCGGAATAGGCGGCGTGCATCAGGGGGCAGAGCTGAGTTTTGATGTTTCGGCCGATCTACAGGAGCTTGCACAAACCCCTGTCACAGTTGTTGCCGCCGGTGCAAAAGCCATCCTTGATATTCCTAAAACGCTCGAAGTTCTCGAAACGTTGGGCGTGCCTGTGATTGGCTATGGTCAATCTGATTTTCCTGCCTTTTGGTCGCGCGCCTCAGGGCTTGCTGCGCCATTGCGGATGGACACGGCCGCAGAGATCGCCAAGGCCCACGCTATGCGCGCCGCTTTGAACTTGCCCGGGGGGCAGCTTGTGGGCAACCCTGTGCCAGAGAGCGCAGAGATCAGCCGTGAGACGCTGGCTCCGATCATTGCGCAGGCTCAAAGCGAAGCGCTGGCGCAAGGCGTTTCGGGGAAGTCGGTGACGCCCTTCCTGCTGGCCCGCATTTTTGAGCTGACCGAGGGCCGCTCGCTTGCAACAAACATCGCCCTTGTCTTAAACAATGCGCGTCTGGCCGCCCAAATTGCGGGCGAAATCAGCCAGCAGGGCTGAACAACTGATGTGTTGAACGCTTTAAGATTGTGTCACTGCACCGAAGGCCCTACATGAAGTGAAGTAGAGCGGGACAAATTGCTGATATGACAACGCCTTTTGACGAAGACACCCACAAGCGCCGCAGTATGTTTGCTGGTTTGCGCGCGTCGTTTTTTACCGGGCTGATCGTGATCGCGCCTGTGGCGTTTACGATTTGGCTGCTCTGGAGCTTTATTGGCTGGGTCGATGGTTTTGTCATGCCATTCGTGCCCGCAAATTATCACCCTGAGCAACTGGTCAATCGTTGGCTGGATAGAACCTACGCAACAGACGACTGGATTCATGTCAACATTCGTGGCGTTGGCGTGTTTGTTTTCTTTTTCTTCACAATTTTTGTCGGTTGGCTCGCCAAAGGCCTCTTGGGGCGCTCCCTTATTCGCTATACCGAAGGCTTGCTAGAGCGGGTTCCCGTCGTCCGCTCGATTTATAATGGGGTGAAGCAAATTGCAGAGACCATCTTTGCCCAATCCGAGCGCAGTTTTGAAAAGGCCTGCTTGATTGAATATCCGCGCAAAGGCATTTGGGCGATTGGGTTTGTGTCCACGTCCGCCAAAGGCGAGATTGCCAAGCGCACCACGGCAGAGGGCGAGATGATGAGCATTTTCTTGCCCACAACGCCAAATCCCACATCTGGATTCTTGTTGTTCGTGCCGAAAGTTGACGTCATCGAGCTTGATATGACAGTCGAAGATGCCGCCAAACTGGTGATCTCGGCGGGGCTGGTCTATCCGAACTCAAAAGACCCGAGCCAGCCCGCCAAATCGGCCTAAGCTTAAAGGGCTGTCCAGCCCCCGTCGACAGAGATCGTTGTGCCTGTGATCTGTGCTGCGGCATCTGAGGCCAGGAAAACGGCTGTTCCGCCGAGTTGCTCAACTGTTGCAAACTCTTTTGATGGCTGGCGTGTAAGCATGACATTCTTGATCACATCTTCACGGCTCATGTCATATTCTTTCATGGTGTCGGGGATCTGTGCCTCAACAAGCGGTGTCAAAACATAGCCAGGACAGATCGCATTGGCTGTGATCGGCTCTTGAGCAGTCTCAAGCGCGGTTGTTTTTGTGAGACCAATAACGCCATGCTTTGCCGCGATATAAGCAGACTTGTAGGGCGAAGCGGTCAGCCCGTGTGCGGAAGAGATATTGATCACCCTGCCCCAACCTGCTTGGCGCATCTTTGGCAAGGCCGCCGCGGTTGTGTGAAACGCCGAGCTGAGATTGATCGCAATAATCGCATCCCATTTTTCCATCGGAAACGCATCAATGGCTGCAACATGCTGAATCCCTGCGTTGTTGATCAGGATGTCACAGCGGCCTGCTGCGTCAATCAGCTTGCGGCACTCGGCACCATTGGACATATCGGCTTGGATGTAGCGCACCATCACGCCCGTGTCAGAGGCCATGTCTGCGGCCAGCGCATGATCATCGGCGCTATCTGTGAAGGAGTTGAGCACAATGTCGGCCCCTGCCTTGGCCATCTCCCATGCAATCCCAAGGCCGATGCCAGAATTTGACCCTGTGATAACCGCTGTCTTACCTTTGAGTGTCATGTGTGCTCCACCATGTTCGTTCGCCCCAGACCTAGCCGTTCGGTGGGGCAAGGCCAAGGTCTTGGTGTGATCAGGGAGGCCCTCGGCGCAAAAAAAACGCCAGCACAAGGCTGGCGTCAAGTTATTGAGGCAGGTTTCATACAGGCAAGAAACCTATCGAGCAGTGGTTACTTTATAAGATATGTTAACGCCCAATCCAAGCTAAAAGTTTGTCTTGGCATTCTGGGCGGGTTAGGGTTTGCCTCTAGAAAACATAGAGAAAACAGGATTGTCACAAAAATGAGATCAGTATTTTTCCAAACGCTGACACAGGTTTTGGTCTGTTTTTGCGTTCTGTTTCTCGTGTCTAAGCCCGCTCATGCAGGGCCTAAACATGGCATAGCTATGTATGGAGACCCTGCTCTACCACCTGATTTTGTGTCCCTGCCCTATACCAACCCAGAGGCGCCAAAGGGGGGCCGCTTGGTCACAGGCAACACCGGCGGCTTTGACAGCTTGCATCCGTTTATCTTCAAAGGCACAGCCCCATGGCAGCTGCGATTTTTAGCTTACGAAAGTCTCATGGGGCGAAATTGGGACGAGCCTTTCTCACTTTACGGCCTGTTGGCCGAATCGATTGAAACAGGTCCGAATCGCGAATGGGTCGAATTTACCCTCCGCGACGAGGCCCGATTCTCTGATGGGTCGCCTGTGACGCTTGAGGATGTGATCTGGAGTTATGAGACTTTGGGCCGCGAGGGCCACCCGCGCTATCGCGGATTCATGACCCAAGTTGAAAGCCTAGAGGCGACAGGCCCGCGTTCTTTGAAGATCACGTTCAATTCAGCCAACCGAGAGCTCGCCTTGATTGCGGGGCTCCGCCCGATCCTGAAGAAGGCCCAATGGGAGGGCCGTGCATTTGACCAATCTGGTTTTGATATCGCGCCCATCGGCTCGGCGGCCTACGTTATTGGCGATTATGAGCCAAACCGCTACCTTACGCTAAAGCGTAATCCAGACTATTGGGCGCGCGATTTGCCGCTTCAGCGGGGTAAAGCCAATCTGGACGAAATTCGCATCGAGTTTTTTGCAGACGATACGGTGTTGAAAGAAGCCTTCAAGGCGGGCGTGCTCAATGTTGTGCGTGAAAACAACGCCAACAAATGGGACACGGCTTATGACTACCCCGGCATACAACGAGGCGACGTCTTGAAGGCCGAAGTTCAGGACGGAAAGCCCAGTGGGATCACCGGTTTTGTCATGAACACCCGTGATCCACTTTTTACCGACTGGCGCGTGCGCGAGGCCTTGATCCTCGCGTTCAACTTTGAATTTATGAATGATGTTGTGACAGGCGGTGCGCAACGGCGGATCAGCTCCTACTTCTCGGGTTCCGAGCTTGGGATGAGCCATGGCCCCGCCGAAGGCCGCGTGGCCGAGCTGCTGGCGCCTTTTGCAGCAGACCTACCGTTTGGAACTTTGGAAGGCTACTCGCTTCCCGTCTCGGACGGCACCAAGCGCAATCGGACCAACTTAAGACGCGCCATCTCGCTTCTTGCCGAAGCAGGCTGGAATACTGACGGCGGAACCCTTAGGAACGACGATGGCGAAGCCTTTGCCTTCAAAATCCTTTTGCCCACGGGGGCGAGCGAACTCTTAGCCTTTGCCAATATCTACAGTCAGGCGCTTGAGCGCTTAGGCATCAAAGCCGAAGTGGAGAGCGTTGATAATGCACAGTATTTTGCACGTCAGAACGCGTTTGACTTCCAAATGACCGATATTCGACGTGGCTTTTCCCTAAGCCCGGGCAACGAACAGATGCTGTATTGGGGCCGTGATGGCATTGATACGCCAGGGTCGCGCAATCTCATGGGAATGAACTCGCCCGCGGCTGAAGCCATGATCAAGACGATGGTAGGGACAGATGATAAGGCCGAGTTTGTCGCCGCAACGCGCGCGCTTGACCGCGTTCTGACCGCTGGGCGCTATGTGATCCCGACTTATGCTTTCGGTGTCAGCCGTATCGCTCATGTGAAAGAGCTAAAGTATCCCTCCCGTATTCCGATCAACGGGGATGGATATTGGTTTTTGCCCGATGTCTGGTGGTATGAAGACTGAGTGTTACAAAAGTTTCACTTGCTGAAAGCTCATATTTCGGAAATATCCGAAGTATGATGAATGCACTTGTATCCCAGCTCCAAACATTAGGCCATCCACAGCGTATGGCCGTGTTCCAGCTTTTGATGCGCCGTTATCCCGACGCGCTTCCTGCTGGCGAAATATGTACTGTCTTGGGACTAAAAGCGAGCACAGGGTCAGACTACCTGTCCGCGCTCAAATCAGTTGGCCTGATCACGAGTCAGCGCCACGCAACGCATCTGCACTACAGTATCCAGATGACGGGCGTAGAAGCCATGGCTGCCGCGCTGCTTGGCGATTGCTGCAAAGGGCGGCCTGATGTGTGCAGCTTTTCAACCCCAAGCGCTCTGGAAAAAACCATGGACCCAGCACTCAACGTTCTGTTTGTTTGCAGCGCGAATTCAGCGCGCTCGATCATGGCCGAGGCAATTTTGAACGATATTGGCGAAGATGTTTTTACGGCCTATTCGGCGGGATCAAAGGCGGGGTCAGACATAAACCCGCGTGTCAAAGCCCTTCTGGAAGTCAAAGGCCATGACACATCAAAGCTCTATTCAAAACCTTTGAGCACATTCCAGACCACTGATGCCCCTCAGTTTGATTTTGTATTTACAGTTTGTGACGCCGCGGCAAACGAAGCCTGTCCAACATGGCCCGGACAGCCTATTTCGGCGCATTGGGGCATGGCGGACCCTGTAAAAGCCACAGGGACACAGGCCGAGATCAATCTGGCGTTTCAGCAGGCTTATGGCGTTCTAAAAAACCGCCTGACCGGCTTTGTGGCTTTGCCGATGACCACGCTCTCCGCCATATCCCTTCAACGCGAGATTGATCAAATCGTACGCGACATACCATCCGCGACAAAGGAAACTTGATGATGAATATTCTCGTGCTGTGCACCGGCAATTCGGCGCGCTCAATTTTGCTCGAAGCTATCTTAAACAGAGAAGGTGCAGGCCGCGTCACGACTTACTCTGCGGGATCACAGCCCTCGAACAAGGTTCATCCCTATTCGCTCAAGCTTTTGGCCGCCCATGGCTATGACACGTCACACGCACGATCCAAAAGCTGGGATGAGTTTGCGCTGTGTGATGCGCCAAAGATGGACGCGGTGATCACGGTCTGCGCTTCAGCGGCAGGGGAGACCTGCCCGATCTGGCCCGGAACACCTGTGCGGGCGCATTGGGGCGTCGATGATCCTGCTGCGGCTTGCGAGGCCGATTGGCCCGAGGCTTTTGAAACGGCTTACCGCTTGTTAGAATTACGGGCAAAAGCGTTTCTAAGCGCGCTTACTGCCGAGCAAACACCAAAAGATTTAAAATCAGCACTGGATGCTGTGGGGACACTTTCATGAAACAAAAACTAATTGCCGAAATGCTCGGAACCGCCTTTCTTCTCATTGGCGTGATTGGCTCTGGTATCATGGGCGAAACCCTGTCAGGCGGAAACACCGCCATCGCATTGCTCGCCAACGCGATCGCGACGGGTTGTATCCTTTACGGCATTATCACCTGCCTTGGCCCCGTGTCAGGTGCGCATTTCAACCCCGCCGTGACTCTATTTTTCACTCTGCGCAAAGAGCACGCTTGGAGCGCTTTTTTGCCCTATGTTTTGGCGCAAGTGGCCGGAGCCGTGCTGGGCGTTTGGGCGGCCCATATGATGTTTGATATGCCGATCGTGCAAGTCAGCGAAACCATGCACCGCACAGGTCTTGCCCAATGGAGTTCGGAGATCATAGCGACTTTTGGTCTGCTCTTTGTGATTGTCGGTGGTGTGGTTCATAAGCCCGATACAGTGCCGCCGCTTGTCGGCCTCTATATCACAGGCGCTTACTGGTTCACGTCGTCCACAAGTTTTGCCAACCCTGCCGTCACATTCGCGCGCGGATGGTCAGATACATTCGCGGGCATCGCGCCTCAGCATATTGTGATGTTTGTTATGATGCAGCTGGTCGGGGTCGGCATTGCCTATCTGGTCCTGCCGCTGGTCTTTTCAAAGGCCGATTAAGCCAGAGATGTCACCCAGAGCACAGTGGCGTCGTCAGCGCTGACCGAGACAACATTGTGCCCCATGGAGGCGTCATAATAGGCGCTGTCGCCGCGGCGCATCTCGACGGGTTCGTAAAACTCGGTGTAAAGCCTGATCACGCCCGTCAGCACATAGAGAAACTCTTCGCCATCATGGCGCACCCAGCCGTCAAACTCCTCCATACTGCGCGCCCGGATGCGGGCCTGATAGGGGAGCATCTTCTTTGCAGAGAGGCTTTCGGCCATAAGGTTGTGTTCATAGGTCGCCGTAATATGCCCAGCACCCTCGCCTGAACGGGTGAGGCTCATACGCGCCGTGGCCTGAGCGGATTGCGGCGGGGTAAAGAGCTGCGGCACAGATATTTCCAGCCCCAAAGCGAGCTTTTTGAGCGCCTCATAGGTCGGCGACATCTGACCGTTTTCGATTTTAGACAAAGTCGAGCGCGCCAGCCCTGCTTGCTTGCTGGCCTGCTCAAGCGTAAGCCCGAGGCTCTTTCGCAAGTCTCGCACGCGCGTGCCAAGGTCGATTTGCTCGGGCACAGGCACATCGCCACCTGCGCGCGCGATTTTGATCAGGGATTTTGGGTCTGCAGCATTTGTCATGGCGCTTTCATAGGGCCTTGCGCCGCCCGCGCCAAGCCCCTAGCAAAAGACCATGAACAGCATTATCGACAAAGGGCCTTTCGCGCCCTGCCCCGCGCCTTTCAATATGGCAGCTCATGTCTTGGGGCGCGCAAGCGCACAGCCTGACAAAGACGCTCTTACTGTGATGGGGCGCACTGAAGACACGCATTGGACGTATGCTCAGCTTGAGGCCGCTGTGCGCGGTACCGGCACAGGACTTTTACAGCTTGGCCTCAAAGCGGGTGATATTTTATTGCTGCGCTTAGGCAATACAGCAGAGTTTCCCATCGCTTATCTTGGAGCCATCGCGGTCGGGGTTATTCCTGTGCCAACATCCTCGCAGCTCACGCTTGGCGAGGTTGAGAAAATCGTTGGGACGCTCAAGCCAAAAGCCATTGCCAATGGCGCATCTGTCCCATCTCCCCTTAACGGCGCATTTCAGCGCATCAGCGAGGCAAATCTGTCAGAGATGCAGAGTTTACTGCCCTGTGAATATGCCATGGGTGATCCTGACCGCATGGCCTATATCATTTACACATCAGGAACTTCAGGCCGCCCACGCGCTGTTATGCACGCCCATCGCGCCATATGGGCCCGGCAAATGATGTTTGACGGCTGGTATGGTCTTCAGGAGAACGACAGGCTTTGCCATGCAGGGGCCTTCAACTGGACCTATACGCTTGGCACAGGCCTCATGGACCCATGGACGATTGGCGCAACAGCCCTTATTCCAGAAGACGGGATTGCCCCGGACGCGCTCCCCAGTTTAATGAAGAGCCATCAAGCCAGTATTTTTGCAGCTGCACCAGGTGTTTATCGCAAGATACTGAAAGCTGGTGCTGCACTGGATGTGCCAACCCTGCGCCACGGACTTTCCGCGGGCGAAAAGCTGAGCGAAACACTGCGCAGCCAGTGGCAAAAGGCGACAGGCAGAGAAATCTTTGAGGCGTATGGAATGTCGGAATGCTCGACATTTCTGTCAGCCAGTCCTAAGTCGCCCGCCACAGGCGGCGCGCTTGGCTCGGTTCAGACAGGCCGCCACATTGCCCTACTCACAGAAGAGGGCATTGCCGAAAAAGGTGCGGTCGGCCAGATTGCTGTGCATCGCTCCGATCCGGGTTTGATGCTTGGCTATCTTGGCGCAGCCGAGGACACTGCCGCACGCTATCGCGGCGAGTGGTTTCTCACGGGGGATCTTGGGATTTTGTCAGAGGATGGCCAGATCCACTATCAGGGACGCAACGACGATATGATGAACGCGGGGGGGTACCGCGTCTCGCCCCTAGAAGTTGAAGCGGCTCTGTTGAGTGCGCCCGAGGCCCAACAGCTGACTGCGCTGGCCGTTTCTGATGTGGAAATTAAGCAAGATGTGCGTATCATTGCCGCCTTTTATACCTCGGAGGCCGAAATAGACGAAGCCGCTCTTGAGGCTCAAGCTGAAAGCCGGCTCGCCGCTTACAAACGACCCAAGCTTTACAAACGCATTGACGCCATGCCCCTTGGCCCCAACAACAAACTGCGCCGAACCGCCTTGAAAGACTTTCTCTAAAGCACGCGACGTATTTAAATCAGATCTCGCCATATGGGTTTTGCTTTGGAGCGAACGCAGATAGAGAGAACGCGAAAGGCAGTCCCATGATCAAACTCGATATTATTTCTGACCCTATTTGCCCGTGGTGCTATATCGGCAAAGCGCATCTTGATCGCGCGCTAGAGCAGCGCCCCGATCATCCCTTTACGATTGAGTGGCATCCGTTTCAGTTGAACCCGACCATGCCCAAAGGCGGCATGGACAGACGCGAGTATCTTGAGACCAAATTTGGCGGCAAAGACGGCGCGGTGCGTGCCTATGCCCCCGTTGTCGAGGCTGCCGATCGCGCGGGCCTCAAAATTGACTTTGAAGCCATGCAAACAACTCCAAATACCCTTGATGCCCACCGGCTCATTCATTGGGCCGGAATCGAAGGTCGCCAAACGCCTGTCGTATCAGCGCTCTTTAAAGCCTATTTTAAAGAGGGCCGCGATATTGGCAGCCATGAAGTCCTCGCAGATGTGGCCGATAGTATGGGAATGGATGCGGCGCTTGTGCTGAAGCTGCTTGCCACCGACTCCGACCTTGAAGATATCAAGGCGCGTGATACGCATTCTCGCGAAATGGGTGTGAACTCTGTGCCGACCTTCATTGTCGCAAGCCAACACGCCGTTCCGGGCGCACAGCCACCCGAGCTCTGGCTCAAAGTGATGGACGAGTTGATCGAGGCACAGGGCGAATGACGCTCTCGACACGCTCTATTCTCCTCCTGCTTGCGTTGGTTGTGGCTTCTGGCACAGTGTTTTTCCGTCTCGTCGAGGGGTGGAGCTGGATTGATTCATATTTCTTTACCGTGGTCACGCTGTCCACTGTGGGCTACGGCAATCTTGTCCCAGCAACCGTGCTCGGCAAGATCGGCACCACTGTCTTTATCTTTACGGGCCTTGGGATCTTTGCCTTAGCCATTCAACAATTCGGACATTTTGCGTTTCTCAAACGTCGTAAAAAGGCAATCCACCCAAGGCACGAGGCCAGAGAATGAGCACGCTTCGCATGGGGAAAGCCGAGTTTATCGGCCTAATGGCCATGATGTTTGCCATGACCGCTTTCTCAATTGATGCAATGCTCCCTGCCCTGCCTCAAATCGGTCAAGAGCTCAGCCCTGAAAACCTAAATGCCGCGCAACTGATCCTGACATCCTTTGTGCTTGGCATGGGCATTGGCACCTTTTTCACAGGACCACTCTCAGACAGCTTCGGGCGTAAACCTGTGATCTATGCTGGCATAGCGCTTTATATGGTCGGCGCTGTTCTTGCTTGGGCAGCACAGACCCTTGAGCTGGTTTTGGCCGCCCGCCTCGTACAAGGGCTCGGTATTGCGGGGCCAAGGATTGTCTCGATTGCCATTATCCGCGACTTGTTTTCAGGCCGCCAAATGGCCAAACTGGTCTCAATTGTGATGATGATCTTTACGCTCGTCCCTGCCATTGCGCCGCTTATCGGGGCGGGGATCATTGCCTTCACTGGCTGGCGGGGGATCTTTGCGGCCTTTATTATATTTGCCTGTTTGGTCACAGGCTGGTTCGGTTTGCGCCTTGAAGAGACCCTTCCCAAAGCTCAGAGACGGCCCTTTGAAGCCAGTAAGCTCAAAGGCGCATTGAAAGATATGCTCTCCTATCCCGTGGTTCGCAGCGTCCTTATTGTCCAGACGCTGTGCTTTGCGGTTCTCTTTGCGGCGCTCTCTTCTGTGCAACCGATCTATGACATCACATTCGAACGCGCAGAGAGCTTCCCTTACTGGTTCGGGCTTGTGGCAATCCTTGCAGGCAGCGCCAGTATTTTGAATGCAATGCTGGTTGTGCGCCTTGGGATGCAATATCTCACGACAGTGACCCTCGTGGTTCAAGTTGGCCTCTCGGGTGGCATGATCCTGCTCACTTTCCTGACCGTTTCGCTTGATCTCTACTTTGGCCTATTCGTATTTTGGCAATTTTCGCTTTTTGCCATGGCGGGTCTGACCCTCGGCAATCTGAACGCCATGGCGATGGAGCCGCTTGGCCATATTGCAGGGCTTGCCGCCTCAATCCTTGGGGGCACCTCGACTGTCTTTGCGATGGTGTTTGCCGTTCCGATCGGACTGGCCTTTGACGGAACGCCGCGCCCCGCAGCGGTTGGGGTGTTTTTGCTCTGCGTCGCGGCGCTTTACTTTATGCTCAAGCTAGAGCGGACACCACGCGTGCAGCACGGACGAAAAACTGATTAGCAAATATAGGTTTAACTGTGTTGGCCACACTGTAAGTGTCTGCAAAATTTTTCTGTATACTTTTGCATACCGTCTTTCATTTGAGCGTGATCTGGTCTAAGAGACGGGGGAATATCTGAATCGTAACACCTGATCGAGAAGGATCTGAGATGGCCGACACACATACACCCGATATCATTTACACAAAGGTTGACGAAGCCCCCGAGCTTGCCAGCGCATCGCTCTTGCCGATTATCAAACGCTTTGCCTCAGCAGCCGACATCTCTGTTGGCACAAAAGATATCTCGCTTGCGGGCCGTATCCTCGCGGCCTTCCCCGATCACCTCACAGATGCGCAGCGCCAGTCTGACGATCTTGCCGAGCTTGGCGAATTGGTCAAAACGCCCTCTGCCAATGTGATCAAACTGCCAAACATCTCAGCCTCCGTGCCTCAGCTCGTGGCTGCCGTAAAAGAGCTTCAGTCCCAAGGCTATGCGCTGCCTGACTATCCCGAAACGCCCTCAACAGACGCCGAAAAAGCCGTTCGTGCCACGTACGATACGCTCAAAGGCTCTGCCGTGAACCCCGTTCTGCGCGAAGGCAACTCTGACCGTCGCGCCGCCGTTGCCGTCAAAAACTACGCCCAAAACAACCCGCACCGCATGGGCAAATGGACAGCCGACAGCAAAACCCGCGTGGCCGCCATGTCAGGTGGTGATTTCTTCTCAAACGAAGTGTCAGCCACCCTGCCTAAAGCCGCGACCGCCAAAATCGTTCTCGAAACCGCCTCAGGCGAAACGGTTCTGAAAGACGGTGTCGCCTACCCCGCAGGCACAGTTGTCGACGCCACCTATATGAGCGCCGCAGCGCTCGGCAGCTTCCTTGCAGATGAAATCGAAAAAACAAAAGCCGAAGGCACGCTCTTCTCGCTTCATATGAAAGCCACGATGATGAAGGTCTCCGACCCGATCATCTTCGGCCATGCTGTGCGCGCCTTCCTTGCGCCCGTCTTTGAAGCACATGGCGACGCTCTTAAAGCCCTTGGCGTGAACCCCAATTCAGGCCTTGGTGATCTTCTCGCGCGCGTCAAAGACAACGCCGCTATCATGGCCGCAATTGAGGCTTGCATGGCGGATCGCCCGCCGATGTATATGGTCGACAGTGACCGTGGCATCACCAACCTTCATGTGCCCTCAGATGTAATCATCGACGCTTCCATGCCTGCGCTGATCCGCGCGGGAGGCAAAGGCTGGGGCCCTGACGGCCAAGAAGGCGATGCCAACTGCGTGATCCCCGACAACTCCTATGCCCCCGTTTATGACGAGAGCATCAAGTTCTTCAAAGAAAACGGCGCCTTGAACCCTGCCACAGCCGGCACAGTGCAAAACATCGGCCTCATGGCGCAAAAGGCTGAGGAATACGGCTCACACCCGACCACATTTGAGTTGCCTGAAGACGGCACCGTAAAGATGATCCTTGATGATGGCACGGTCTTGCATAGCCATACAGTCAAAGCTGGCGACATCTGGCGCTCGGCCTCCGCGCGCCAAGCGCCGATTGAAGACTGGGTGAACCTTGCCATTGATCGCCAGCGCGCTACGGGCTTCCGTGCGATCTTCTGGCTTGACGCCGCCCGCGCGCATGACGCCGAGCTGATCAAATATGTAAAGCCGATCCTTGAAGCCAAAGGCGTTGCCGAAAAGTTCGAAATAATGGCTCCGCGCGAAGCTACCCGCGCTTCGCTTGAGACAATTACAAAAGGTGAAAACACCATCGCGATCACAGGCAACGTGTTGCGCGACTACCTGACCGATCTCTTCCCGATCCTCGAGCTGGCCACATCGGCTAAAATGCTCTCGATCGTGAAGCTCATGCAGGGCGGTGGCCTCTTTGAAACAGGCGCTGGCGGCTCTGCTCCCAAGCACGTGCAACAGCTTGACGCGGAAAACCACCTCCGCTGGGACAGCTTGGGCGAGTTCTGTGCCCTGGGTGAAAGCTTGCAGTTCCTAGCTGACGCCAAAGGCAACGAAAAGGCCCGCGTTCTGGGCAAGGCTGTTGATGCCGCGACGCAGGGTATCCTCGATGACAATCGCTCGCCTTCGCGCAAAGTCGGCGAGCCGGACAACCGCGACAGCCATTACTGGTTTGCCCGTTATTGGGCCGAGGCCTTGGCCGCACAATCAGAAGATGCTGCCCTTGCGGCAGAATTTGCGCCTATGGCCAAAGCGCTGGCCGATGGCGAAGCCGCTATCATCGCTGAACTTGCCGCCGCTCAAGGCAAACCCGCAGATACGGGCGGGTATTACCACCCCAACGCTGAGAAGCTCGCCAGCGTGATGCGCCCAAGTACGACGCTCAACGCGATCATCGGCTAAGTCAAAAAAAGGGGCTCATCACAAAAGATGCGCCCCTTTTTCTCAGGGCTTTAATCGCCTAGCGCTTTTGGGTCCGCTGATAAAGTTTGGCGATAATACTACTGCCAGTTTTCTCAAAAGCGGCGGGGATGATGGCGTGAACGAGCGCAGCCCCGGCCGCCAGAGCAAGCCAACCTGAAAACCACAGTGCAAAACGCATATGCTCCAGATAGCTTTCGTTTACAGACTCTGGATGGTTCAAAAATAGCTTCGCAATCATGTCGACACTCCTGTTTCGCGGTTTGAAACCTTATAACCGACCACAGCTTTAATTTCGTCCCAAAGTGAAACCCCTGAGCTTGTATTTTGGGATTTTTTCACGCATTACTAATACTTAATGGGACAAGATGAAATAGACCGCAAAATTCTTCGCCAACTCCAGCGCGACTGCAATGTCTCGCTAGATACGCTTGGTCATGACGTTGGCCTGTCGCGCAACGCTTGCTGGCGGCGCATCAAACAGATGCAAGAAGCAGGCCTGATCCGCAAGCGCGTGGCCCTGCTTGAGGCTCAAAAACTCGATCTGGGCCTGACCGTCTATATTCAGGTGCGGGCCGAAAAACACACGGCCACTTGGTCTGAAGCCTTTGCCCGCGCCATGCGCGCCATTCCGGAAATCACGGGCGTTTTTCGAATGTCAGGTGATCTTGATTATCTCATTCGCGCCCATGTTTCTGACATGACAGGCTATGACAGACTCTATCAAAAGATGATCGCAGACGTGTCCATGGCGGATGTCTCCGCAAGCTTTGTCATGGAGAGCATCAAGGATACAACAGAGCTCCCCCTCTAAAGGATTACCCCATGCCCTATATTTACCTTGCCATTGCCGTCGCCTTTGAAACCATAGGAACCTCGGCTATGCAGGCCAGCCAACAGTTCACGCGGCTCTGGCCCTCGGTTCTGGTTGTGCTCGGCTATGCAATCAGCTTTTACTTCATGGCACTCACCCTACGCTATATGCCCGTCGGGATCGTCTATGCGCTTTGGTCGGGCCTTGGCATTATCTTGATCGCCCTCATAGGCTATGCCGTCTTTGGCCAAAAGCTTGATCTCCCCGCGATCACAGGGCTGGGCCTGATCATTTCAGGCATCGTCGTCATCCAGTTGTTTTCAAACACAACAGCTCACTAAGCCCTCATCGCTTTTTTCTTTCCGAAAATATCCTGGGGGTCTGGGGGCAAAGCCCCCAGCTTGGCGACGCCGCAGGCGGCGCAATCCCTCAGGCCTTGGAGCTCATCCGTTTGATCAGGCTCGATGTGTCCCAGCGGCCGCCACCCATTTTCTGAACATCTTTGTAAAACTGGTCCACAAGGGCCGTCACAGGCAGGCTGGCCCCGATTTCATCGGCCGTTTCCAGACATATCCCGAGGTCCTTGCGCATCCAGTCCACAGCAAAGCCGTGGTCGAACTTTCCGTCCAGCATGGTTTCATGACGGTTGCTCATCTGCCAGCTGCCCGCAGCCCCCTGCGAAATAACCTCAACAACATCGCGGCCGTTGAGGCCCGCCTCCTGCGCAAAATGCAGTGCTTCAGACAGCCCCTGAACAAGACCCGCAATCGCGATCTGGTTGCACATCTTAGTCATTTGCCCGGCGCCACTCTCGCCAATCCGGCGGCAAATCCGTGCATAAGCCGCAATCACCGGCTCGGCGCGCGCATAATCCGCCATATCACCACCACACATCACAGACAGCACACCGTTTTCGGCGCCCGCCTGCCCACCCGACACAGGCGCATCAACAAAGGCAACGCCGCTCTCTTTGGCCAGATTATAAAGCTCTGCCGTCACTTTGGCTGATACAGTCGTGTGATCAACAAAACAGCTCCCCGCATCCATGCCAGCAAAAGCGCCGTCGTCGCCAAGACAAATAGCGCGCAAATCGTCGTCATTGCCCACGCAAGCCATCACAAACTCGGTGCCCTTGACCGCTTCGCGTGGCGTGGCCGCGGCCTGTCCGCCATACTGGGCCGCCCAAGCGTCTGCTTTGGCGGCTGTGCGGTTATACACCACGACATCATGACCGGCCGCTTTCAGATGCCCTGCCATCGGATACCCCATCACGCCGAGTCCTAAAAAAGCGATTTGCGCCATTGTCTTTCCCCTTGCATTCAAATGTCTTATCGTTTGTGTCGGGCAGAGGGGCAATTGGCAAGTCAAAAGCCCTCAATATGACAAGGGACGGTCTATGCTATTAGTGTTTCGTTGGTTGCTGCGGATTGCCTCCGTGTCGATTGTGTTTGCAGTGCTTGCGCTGCTCGGGGTGTATTACCTCGCCTCACGTTCTTTGCCTGACTACAACAAAAACCTCGACGTCGCGGGCCTAACCTCTCCCATCCGGATTTTACGCGATCATTCGAATGTGCCTCATATATTTAGTGAGGACGGCAAGGATGACGCCGCTGTCTTCTTTGGCTTAGGCTATGCCCATACCCAAGACCGTCTATGGCAAATGACCGTGATGCGCCGTACCGCGCAGGGGCGCCTATCTGAGGTCTTCGGCGCGGCGACGCTGCCTGTTGATAAGCTGTTGCGCCGTTTTGATCTCTATTCCTTGGCTCGCAGCTCCGTTGAGGCGCAGGACGCAGAGACCCTCGCCGCACTTGAGGCCTATGCCGCAGGGGTCAATGCCCGACTGGCTGAGATCAACAATAGCGCCCTCGGGCGTGGTGCGCCTGAAATGTTTCTTTTCAATGCGCCGATTTCTCCATGGCGGCCAGAAGATTCGATCGCCATCCTCAAGCTGATGGCCGTTCAACTCTCAGGCCATGCCGAAGAGGAAATCCTGCGCGCTCGCACCTCTCTATTGCTGAAAGATGAAAAACGCTTGAGCGATTTGCTCCCAGATATGCCGGGCACAGGCCTTGCAGCCCTGCCCCAATATGCCAGCCTTTTTCCATCCTCCAAGTTTCCAGTTCAAACCGCCGATGCAAAGGCCTGGCCCAACCATCCGCTCTCGCCGTTTCTGCCGCGCGCTCTGGCTGGTGCTTCAAATGCTTGGGCTGCCGCGCCTTCTCGCTCGGCCACAGGCGGCACGCTGCTCGCCAATGACCCTCACCTTGGCCTCACCGCCCCCGCGATCTGGTATCTGGCCCGCCTAGAGCTGTCCTCTGGCGGCATTATCGGTGCGACCATTCCCGGAATGCCGCTTATGCTGGTTGGCCGCAGTGAAACTCTGGGTTGGGGCCTCACATCCTCCTACCTTGATGATCAGGATATTTTTATCGAAGAGATCAACCCCGCAAACCGTGAGGAGTATCGAACTCCGGAAGGCTTCAAGCCCTTCGTGACGCGGCGCTCGATCATCAAAATCAAAGACGAAATGCCGGTTACGCTGACCCTTCACAATACAGAAAACGGCCCTGTGTTACCCTCCAGCTTTCGCAATGTTGGAACAGTGACCCCCGCAGGCCATGTTGCGGCCTTGTCTTGGACAGCGCTTGATCCTAAGGACACCTCTATGAGCGCAGGGCTGCGTATCATGCAGGCCCAAACGATTGATGATGCTTTAGCAGCCAGCGCGCTTTATATTGCGCCGTCTCAAAATCTGACCTTGGCTGACAAAAACAACATTGCAATGAAGACAATCGGGGCGATGCCGCGGCGTTCGGCCAAGGCCGAAAGTAAAGGCCGTATTCCATCGCGCGGCTGGTTGGCGGACAACCGTTGGCAAGGCTACTTTCCGACCACAGCCAACCCCGAATTCATTCGCCCAGCGGGCGGCATTGTCGGCAATACAAATAACAAACTGCTTGAACGCCCTTTCCCGCTTCATGTCTCTTATGAATGGGGGGATAGCCAGCGCATTCAACGCTGGCAGCGCCTGATGCAGGGCCGCAAAGCCCACAGCCGCGAAAGCTTCGTTGAGGCCCAGCTTGATATAACAAGCCCCACAGCGCGCACGATTTTGCCTCTGGTCGCCGCCGACCTCTGGTTTACAGGCGAAGCCGCACCCGAAGGCACAACAGAGCGGCAGCGCCAAATCGCGCTCAACCTACTGGCAAGTTGGACAGGCAGCATGAACGAGCATCTGCCCGAACCGCTGATTTATGCTGCATGGATGCGTTTTTTGCAGGAGCGCATTATTCGCGACGAGCTCGGACCTTTGGCGGAAGAGTTCACCCATATAGAGCCTTTGTTCATAGAGCGCGTCTTCCGCAATATTGATGGCGCAGGTGTCTGGTGCAACGTTATCCAGTCGTCAGCGACCGAAACCTGTGCCGATATTGCCCGTAAGTCGCTTGATGATGCGCTGATCTGGCTTGCTGAGGTCTATGGCACCTCAATTGAGGCACTCCGCTGGGGCGACGCCCATGAGGCAACACATGACCATCCGGTGCTGGGAGAAACCCCGATTTTGCGCTATTTTGTGAATATCCGCCAAAGCACATCAGGTGGTGATAACACGCTTATGCGCGGTCGCACCCGTGGCACAGGCCCCGAACCGTTTCAAAACGTCCATGCCGCAGGTTATCGCGGGGTCTATGATTTTACAGACCCTGACAGCTCGATCTTCATCACATCAACAGGTCAGTCAGGCCATCCGATGTCGCGACACTATGACGATCTCGCGCAGCTCTGGCGGCGCGGAGAGTATATCACCATGTCGCTGGATGAAGGCCTCGCGCGGGCCGCCTCTGTGGGCGAGACTGTCCTGACGCCAAAACAAGACTGAATAGCAAGATTGAGCGGCTCATCAAAGCCGCGCAAATTGCTCGGCTTGCTTGCGGGTCCATCTGACTTTCAGGGTATAGCCCTCATCGGTCTGGCGCTCGCCTTCGACAACACCTTGGGCGAAAAGCCACGCCCGCTTGCGCCCTTGCGCATAAGACAGGCTCAAAGCCTCGGTCTTTGCGCTGGCTTGTAGGGCGTTAGCGACAGCGTCCAGCAAGGTTTCAAGCCCGTCGCCTGTGACAGATGAGACTGCAAAGACAGTTTCGCTGCGCGCAGCCTGTGTTTCGACCGCCTCCTTGTCTTCTGTCTCAAGCAGATCTGTCTTATTGAGGACCTCATAAAGCGGCGTCTCTGCGTCTATTCCAAGGCTTTCAAGAATTTTGGTGACATCCTTGGCCTGCGCCTCGCTTTCCGAATGTGCAATATCGCGCACGTGCAAAATCAGATCGGCGCTCAAAACCTCTTCCAAAGTAGCACGGAAAGCCGCCACAAGCTCGGTCGGCAAATTAGAGATAAAGCCCACCGTGTCAGACATGATAACCTCTAACCCTGACTCACCCAATGTGACTTTGCGCATGGTCGGGTCAAGCGTTGCGAAGAGCATATCTTTGGCAAAAACATCCGCCCCCGTCAGGTGGTTGAACAGCGTTGATTTACCAGCGTTGGTATAGCCGACAAGCGCCACAATCGGATAAGGCACTTTCGCGCGGCTCTTGCGGTGCAACTCACGGGTTTTCACAACTTTGGACAGCTGACGGCGCAGACGCACAAGCTGGTCGTCAATCGCTCGGCGGTCTGCCTCGATCTGGGTTTCCCCAGGCCCGCCGACAAAGCCCAACCCGCCCCGCTGGCGCTCAAGGTGTGTCCAGGCTCTCACCAGCCGCGTGCGCTGGTAGCTTAAAGCTGCCATCTCGACCTGTAATACCCCTTCACGGGTGCGCGCCCGGTCCGAGAATATCTCGAGAATAAGGCCCGTGCGGTCCAATATCTTGACGCCCCACTTCTTCTCAAGGTTGCGCTGTTGAACGGGGCTCACAGGCCCGTCAATCAAGACAAGCTCAACCTCGCCCGCCTCAAGACGCTCTTTGATTTCGTCAAGCTTGCCCTTGCCAAACAGCATCCCAGCGTGCGGCTTTTTGAGCTTCACAACTTCGGAGCCGATGATGTCAAGCCCCGGCATAGCTTCGCCAAGCGCAACGGCTTCTTCAAGCGCGTGGGCCGGTGTGCGGTTCTGTTCGTCTCTGCGGATTTCGGGGTGAAGAACCCACGCCCTCGTCAGCGCCGGATCATGTTCGCTCACTGAGCTTCTTCACCCTCATAAAGAGAAATCGGTTGCGCGGGCATAATTGTGCTGATCGCGTGTTTGTAGACAAGCTGGCTCTGGCCGTCGCGGCGCAAAAGCACGCAAAAATTGTCAAACCACGTGATCACACCCTGAAGCTTAACGCCGTTGATCAGGAAGATTGTGACAGGTGTCTTTGTCTTTCGGACGTGGTTCAGGAACGCATCCTGAAGGTTTTGACGGTCGGAAGCCATGGTTCTAATGCCTTATTGTCAGTTTCCGGCCGTTCTTCGGCCGTGTCGATATCTAATTATGTCTTGCAGCACAGGAACTTTAAACCCCCAAAACACGCAGCTCTATTATATATGTTGCACGCGCGCTTCACTTCCGCGAGAGGTTTCAATCTTGATGGGCCTCAGCCGCGCCACAAGGCTGGGTTGAAGAGGGCAATGATTGCCAGTGTCTCAAGCCGCCCAACAACCATAGCAGCGCAGAGCGTCAGCTTGGCTCCCGCGCTCAATTGGGCCAGCAGTATAGGAGCCTCAGGAGCCGCCTGAACCAGAGGCCCCGTTGTCGAGAGCGCCGCAACAGCCAAAACAATTGCATCTTCAAAGCCAACACCTGTGGAGGTTAGGATCAACGTCACGAAGGCCATGGAAAGCGCAAAGAGCATAAAGAATATCCATGCGATATACGCCCCCTTAGAGCGGATGCGGCGGCTCTGGCTGCTGGCGCGGCCAACAGAGGACGGATGTACCAACCGTTCCATTTCTCGCAGGCCGTTGAGATATAGCGCATATACCCGTAAGAGTTTCACGCCACCTGCGGTTGTCGCGACACCGCCCCCAATAAGAGACAACCCCAGCAGAATCAACCCGGGCGCACCAAGGCCCGACCAGCCTCTTGCGGCCGACCAATCGGCACTTTGAAAGCCGGTGGTTGTCAGAAAAGACAACACAGTAAAAAAGCTTCCCCAAAGCGCGTGCAGCGCAGCAATCAGATTTTCCTCTTGCGACACTTCAAAGGACGCCAACCAATGGCGCGAAAAAAGCAAAAGCGTCACCCCGAAGACAATCAACATTCCCATTCTGAATTCGGGGTCGTTGTGCAGGCCATGGCGGCCTGTCGTGATTGTGTCGGTGGAAAAGGTAAGCCGTGACAGGCCAAAGAACATAAACAGAAATATCAAAAATTCTCCGCGTATCCCCGACACACTCCCCTCAAGCCCGCCTGTCGCCGAAATCCCGCTGGTCGAGAGGGTTGCCATAGCATGAATGACCGCAACGAGCGGTTCATCACCACTGATCATGAGGCAAATGCCCAAAACAGCCGTTAAGCCGATATAGAGCGGAGCAAGCCCCGTCAGACCGCGCATCAACCGTGTGGCATCCGTGGTGGGAGCATACCGCTCCATCGGACTATCTCCGCGCCCGGGTTCGGCAGACGCGGTGACTTCAAATCCGCCAAGCGCCAAAGGTGCCAGAACCGCCGCAGCGGTAATCCAGACAAACAAGCCGCCAAGCCAGCCGACCTGCGCGCGCCACAGATGCATGGTGCCTGAAAGCCGCCCCGGCTCAAACAGCGGTGCGCCTGTTGTGGTAAAGGCTGACACCATCTCAAAATAGGAATTGAGAAAGCTTGTGGTCTGAACCGCTTCATAAAAGGGCACAGCCAACATCAGTGGCAAAGCAAAATACGCTGCTACAACAGCGGCAAGGCTGCCAAGGCTGCTACGGCGGTGCGCCCGCCCCGAACTCAGCGTAATGACAATCAACGAACACACAAACACCCCAAGTGTTCCCGCATAGAAAAACACCCGCGCTTCATGATGGTTGTTCCAGTTGAGTGCGTGAACTGCAGGCGCATACATCGATAGAGACGCCAGCAGCGTCAGTTGCAAAAACAGGGGGATTTCTGCGAGACGCTTCATCCTTAGAAAAAGTCGATCGTGACTTGAAGCAAGCGTTCCACCTCTGGCACATCTGCGGCCATGGCGAAGAGCACAATCACATCGCCCTCTTCGACGCGTGTGCCACCCTGTGGCTTGATCACCTCGCCATTTTTCATCAAGGCACCGATCAATACCCCCTCTGGAAAATCAATATCGCGGATAGCCTGCCCCGAGATCGGCGAGGTCGACAAGACTTCGGCCTCAATAATTTCGGCTTCAGCATCCCCGATCGAATAAACGTCTTTCACACGGCCATGCCGGATATGGCGCAAAATCGAGCTGACAGTCGTTGCACGAGGATTGATATAAGCATCAATACCCATAGGCGCCATCAGCGGGATCAGGGTCGGATCATTGATCAGGGCAATGGCCATTTTGCACCCCTCACTTTTGGCGCGCACCGCGGCCAGAAGGTTGGTTTTGTCGTCATCGGTCACGCAGAGCACCGCATCCGCCCGCTCGATGTTGGCCTCTGCCAAAAGCGCAACGTCAAGACCGTCCCCATTTAGTACAATCGTGCGCTCAAGCGCGTCGGCGGCCTGTTCTGCCGTAGCGCGGTTGCGCTCGATAACCTTGGCTCTAATGCGGTTTTCGTGCTTCTCAAGCGCCTGTGCCACCGTCAAGCCCACATTGCCGCCCCCGATCAGAACCACGCGCTCCTGCTTGGCCGAACTTTTGCCAAAGACTTCCAATGTGCGGGGCACATCCTGACGCGCAATACAAAGATAACATTCATCCCCGACAAAAAGCTGATCGCCTGCATCAGGCGCAAACAAGCGCCCTTCGCGGCGCACACCAATCACAATCACTTTCAAGGTCGAGAATAGATCCGACAATTGCCGCAAAGGCGTGTTCACAACAGGGCAATCTGCCTCAAGGCGAATACCCAAAACCTGCGCCTTGCCGCCCATAAATGTCTCAATGTCAAAGGCAGATGGCGCAGACAGCCGCCGCAGCGCAGCTTCGGCCACTTCTCGCTCAGGGCTGATCACCACATCAATCGGAAGGTGGTCACGACGGTAAAGATCAGAGTAAATCGCCGTGAGATAGCTCTGCGAGCGCAGTCGCGCGATCTTGCGGGGCACCGCAAAGATCGAATGCGCGACCTGACAGATCACCATATTGACCTCATCAGAATGTGTCGCAGCGATCACCATATCCGCATCGCGCGCGCCTGCCTTCTCAAGAATATCAGGGTATGAGGCAAAGCCCGCAAAGCCCTGAACATCAAGCGTGTCCATAGCGCGCCGAACAAGATCAGGGTTGCTGTCAATCACCGTTACATCATTGGCTTCGCCAGAGAGATGACGCGCAATTTGCCAGCCGACCTGCCCTGCACCACAAATAATAACTTTCATAAGTCGTCCCCAATCCTTGGTGCGGTTTCGTGGCAGATGCGCTTCAGGCCGTCAATTCCTTTGTCGGTCACAAAGCCACCCTCACAGGTGCTTCAACAGGCGCTTATTCTTCCTCACCGTCGCCCTCATGCTCCGCAATCCGTGCGCCAGAGCGGTTTGACGTAACAACACCAAGAGATTTGAGTTTGCGATGAAGGGCAGAGCGCTCCATCCCGACAAATTGGGCAGTGCGCGAGATATTGCCGCCAAAACGGTTGATTTGTGTCAGCAGATACTCCCGTTCAAACTCTTCGCGCGCCTCTCGGAGAGGCAAAGTCGCCATCACACTGGGCAAGACGATCTTGCCACTGTCTTCCCCAGATTGAAGAGCCTCCCCAGCAGACAGCTCTTTTGCGCCAATATCGCCGTTTCCATCGCCAAGGATCAATAACCGTTCAACCATATTCTTGAGTTGGCGCAGATTTCCAGGCCAAGTCATCGTTTGCAAAAGCGCCAGCCCGTCGTCACTCACGGCCCGAAGCGCAAGGCCCTGCTCCTTGTTTAACTGTTCGATAAAATGCGCGGCCAAAAGCGGTATGTCTTCACGCCGCTCTTCGAGCGAGGGCACTGCGATCGGCACCACGTTCAAGCGATGATAGAGTTCCTCTCGAAAGCGGCCCGCAGAAACTTCACTTTCAAGCGTCTTTGCGGTCGAGGACACAACACGCAGATCCACTTTAACTTTATGAGAGCCACCCACCCGCAGAAACTGCTGATCAACCAGAACCCGAAGCAGTTTGGATTGTGTCCCAAGAGGCAACTCCGCAATCTCGTCAAAATAGACAATCCCGCCGTTTGCCTCCTCCAAGAGGCCCATCTCTACGCCCTTTTCCGGGCTTTCGCGCCCAAAGAGCGCATTTTCCATCTGGTCTGGTTCAATCGCAGCACAGCCAACCGTCACAAACGGGGCAGAAGCCCGATTGGAATTGCTATGAATATAGCGCGCCGCCGTCTCTTTTCCCGCGCCAGACGGCCCCGTCAGCATCACCCGCCCGTTAGATTTTGTCACCTTATCAAGCTGGCTTTGCATGGTCCGAAACGCAGCTGATGCACCAATCATCTCTGATGGCACAGTCTCCTTGCGCCGCAGCTCTATGTTTTCGCGGCGCAGCCGTGATGTCTCCATAGCGCGGCGTATCACAACAAGAAGCTGGTCAATGTTGAAAGGTTTCTCGATAAAATCATACGCGCCCTGACGGATCGCGGCGACAGCAATCTCGATATTGCCATGCCCCGAGATAATCACGACAGGGACTTCAGGATAATCGGTTTTGACAGCCTTCAAAATGTCGATCCCGTCCATTTTGCTGTCTTTGAGCCAGATGTCGAGGATCAGCAGCCCGGGCCGCTTTTCATGTACCTCTTTCATGGCATCGTCTGAGTTGCCCGCAAGCCGTGTGGTATAGCCTTCATCTTCCAGAATATCAGAGATTAACTCCCGAATATCGCGCTCGTCGTCTACAATCAGAATATCACTCATGCTGCCCTCATTCCGCACTGGTCTTTTGTTTCATGTCACGTTCGCTGCCCACAGTCAGAGGCAGTCGGATCAGGGCCATGGCCCCGTGGTGGTCTTCCCCTTCGAAAAGCGCTGCATCCTCAAGCTTGAGTGTGCCGCCATGCTCTTCGATGATCTTTTTCACAATCGGCAGGCCAAGCCCTGTGCCCTTGTCGCGTGTGGTGACATAAGGCTCAAACAGCTTGGCGCGGTCTTCGGGAAGGCCAATGCCATTGTCTGAAATCGTAATTTCAGCCTCCGCCTCGCTGCGCTTTGCGGTGATCCTGATCTGAGGCGCAATACCGCCACCGATCAGTTCCGCTCGCGTCTCAATCGCTTCGCCGGCATTTTTGATCAGATTGGTCAAAGCCTGACCAATCATCGTCGCGTCATACTGGCCTTCAAGCGGCTCATCACCAAGATCGACCCTAAACATCACATCAGGCTGACCTGCCTTTTGAAGGGTGATCGCCCCGCTCAACAACACACACAGATTCTCTGGCCGCCGTTCCGGCTCGGGCATCCGCGCAAATTTCGAAAATTCATCAACAATGCGCCGCAAGTCATTGGTTTGGCGCACAATAACATCCGTTAACTCTGCGAGTTTCGCGGCATCCGTCTCTGGTAACTCACGCGCAAACTTGCGTTTTATCCGTTCGGCAGAAAGTTGGATCGGCGTCAGCGGGTTCTTAATCTCATGGGCAATGCGCCGCGCAACATCGCCCCAAGCAGCCATACGCTGCGCACTCACCAGATCGGTGACATCATCAAAGGCCACAACATACCCTTCGATCTGCCCATCCTCGCCCTCGCGCACAGACATACGCACCAGGAGGTTCTCAAGCTGACCGCCTCGTGTCACTTTGACTTCTTCTTGAACAATCCCGCTGCTGCTTTGCAAAACAGCCTCAAACACAGGGCCAAACTCGGGCACAGCCACGCGAAGCTCCAAAGTGTCCTTGGCATTCTCCCAGTCCAGCAATCGCTCCGCCGAGCGGTTCACAAAGGCCACGCGCCCGTCAGGGTCAAGCCCGACAACGCCTGACGTCACAGAGCTGAGAACAGAGTCAAACAGTCTGCGCCGCCGTTCGATTTGCTCGGTGTTTTCCAACAGACGCTCGCGCTGGCCTTTGAGCTGACGCGTCATCTGATTGAACAAACGGCTGAGCTGACTGATCTCGTCCTCGCCCTCTTCTTCGATCACCTGCGTATCCAGATTACCTTCGCCGACACGCTGCGCCGCACTGGTGAGCCGCCCCACGGGGCGCGAAAGGCGTTCGGCAAACCAAAGCCCAAGCCAGACGGCCGCCAGAATAAGGATCACAGCAAACCCGAGATAGACCAACCCGAACTGGAATAAGACTTGCCCGCGATCACTTTCCAACTGGTTGTAAAGACGCACATTTTCTTGCGTTTCACTCAACAGGTTGAGGATCTGCCCGTCCACATCCCGGCTCACATAGACAAGCCGGTCGGGAAAGGTCGCCAAAGGGACAATGGCGCGAAACTCGTTGTTGTTCCAATCCTGAATAACCGCGATTCCAATCTTGCGGGCCTCTTCGATCTGCTCGGCGGTCGGCTTTTCAAAGTTAAACAAATAAGAGCGCTCGCCCCGCGCTTTCAGCTCGCCAACCCCGTCAATCACATAGGCTTCGCGCATATCAGGCTGAAAGCGTTGCTGCCCAAGTGTAAGAACTTCGCGCAAGTCAGGGTCGCGCATAAAAGGCGAGAGAGAATGCTCAAAATCAATCCCCCGCGCCAAAGACTGGGCATTGCGCATGAGATTGTCGCGATGTTCGCCCTCATAGGCCTCCGCCGCCGACAGTGACGAGCCAACCACTTGGCGCACACGGTCAGAAAACCAGCCCTCAAGACCAAGGTTCACCGTCAAAACCGCAAAAATCGCAACTGTAACAGTCGGAATGAGCGCCATGATGGCAAATACGCCAGTCAAACGCAGGTGTAAGTTGGAGCCGGCAGAGCGCGAGCGCCGCGCCGCGATCATCTTTGCCACGCGCTGCATGACAAGTGCCGCAACCAGCAGCACATAGACAAGGTCGGCAAGCAAAACAATCCGAAGCGCCGGCGAGCGGGCGCCTTGGTCAAACGGACCAAAAACCAAGAAGGTCGCCAGAACAAGAACAGGGCCAAGTATCACCAACCCAAGCGTCGCAAAGTTCTGAACACGCCTGCGTCGCCGCAGCTTGCTCAAACTATTCCAGCTTAACTTATGCATTCGGGTGGCCACGCCTAAGCCCCCGCCATACTGTATCGCATCAGTCCTCAACCGCCATATCTGGTGGCTTAAACCCCGCATGATGCAAGGCCGCCACGCTTCTGTTGCGGTTTTACATCAATTTGCGGCGGCGTGTCACGCTTATATCGAGGTCAGTGATCTTCTTTCTCAGCGTATTCCGGTTGAGGCCCAGCAAATCGGCACATTTGGCCTGATTGCCGCCTGTCGCATCAAGTGCAATCTCGATCAGGGGCAGCTCCATTTCCCTCAAAATGCGCGCATAAAGCCCCGGAGGCGGCAAAGCATCACCATGCAAATCAAAGTAGCGCTTCACATGGCGCGCAACGCTTTCCGCCAGCTTCTCGTCAGACAAAGCGCCAAGGCTCGGCGCCAAAGCAGGCTGCGCCGCAAGCGCGCTCGACACTTCAGCCTCACTGATTTCGCCGCTGCGCGCGGTCAGCGCCAGACGTTCCACAGTATTAGCAAGCTGGCGCACATTTCCAGGCCAGCTATAGTGCCTGAGCGCTTCCAAGGCCGCTGGCGCAAAGCCATGCGCCGCGCCTGTGGCACGGCTCTGGCTGAGAAAATGCTCGGCCAATAGCCCGATGTCTTCAACCCGCGCCCGCAGGGCAGGCAGCGTCAAAACCGCGCCATCCAAGCGATAAAATAGATCATTGCGCAGCTTTCCCTGCGCCATGGCCTGTGACAACTCCATCTGCGATGACGCCAAAAACCGCGGCCCATTTCGCCCCGCTGCATCCATAAGATGGACCGCCTTCATCTGGTAGGCATCTGGCAAATCGCTGATCTCTTCAAACAAAACAGTGCCCTGCCCCGCCTCTGCCAGAACATCTGCCAAAGCGCCCGTCTTGCCAAAGGCGCTTTCCGTCAACACGACAAAGGGCTGGTTGCGCCTGTCTGACATATCGTGAATGACCCGCGCGACAAGCGATTTCCCCGCGCCGCTTTCGCCCGTTACGATCACAGGCAAATTCGAGTTCAAGACCCGTGCCACAAGCTTATAAACCTCCTGCATCGGGGCAGATCGGCCCACCAGCGGGAGTTCGTTGGCCTCGGTGGCTGCACTGGTCGCGCGCCCGCCGCCGCGTTTGCGGCTCACATCGAGCGCCTTCGCCGTGCGCTTCATCAGATCGGGCAGGTCAAAGGGCTTTGGCAGATAATCAAAAGCTTCCGCCTCGGCGGCTTTGATCGTCGTCATGATTGTGTTTTGCGCGGAGATCACAATCACAGGCAAATCCGGCCTGTCAGCCGCAATTTTAGGCAGCATCTCAAGCCCGTTCCCATCTGGCATCATCACATCCGTGATCACAACATCGCCAAGACCCTCCCCGATCCAGCGCATCAACGTGGTCAACGAGCTGGTTGCCTGAACTTTACACCCAGCTCGCGTTAAAGCCTGAGTCAAAACTGTTCTGATGGTGCGGTCGTCATCCGCCACAAGCACTGTGCCATCCATCTAACTCTCCTTTTCAGACGATTGTGGGGCGCGCGGCAAAGACAGACGAAACACCGTCTCTCCTGGCACCGAGCGCACCGAAACCCAGCCCTCGTGAGCGGCCATAATTTTTGCAGTCAGCGCGAGCCCCAGCCCTGTCCCGTTTTCGCGACCGGACACAAAGGGCTCAAAAATGTCATCCAGCATATCAGGCGCAATCCCGCAGCCATCATCAATCACTTCGATCTGAAGCGGCAACGGTTGCCCAAGCCCGTCATCCGTGCGCAGCCGAAATCCGTGTTCATAAGATGTGCGCAGCCGAATAACGCCCCCCGCCCCGGCTGCCTCAGCCGCATTTTTCAAAAGGTTGAGCAAGACTTGCAACAGCTGGTCCGCATCGGCCCAAGCCTCGGGCAAGGACGGGTCATACTCTTCAATGATCTGAACATCCGCTCCAACCCCAAGCTGAGCAGAGCGGCGCGCACGGTCCAGCACATCATGTAAATTGACAGGGGCCCGCTCGGGCGGGCTTATGTTGCCAAACTCCTCCACCTGATCCAGAAGCTTCACGATTCTGCGGCTTTCGGCCACAATCAAATCCGTCAGTTCCAAATCATCTCCGCGAAGCCCCATAGACAAAAGCTGCGCGGCGCCCGTGATCCCCGCCAGCGGGTTCTTGATTTCATGCGCCAGCATCTCTGCCATGCCGATCACAGAGCGCGCCGCCGTCTTGGCGCGGCGCCCTTTGGGCAGGTTGCTCACTTGCGACAGTGGCGTGATCAGAAGCAGCATCCGCTCCGCCTCATAGGGCGCAAGCTGTAAGTCACACCGCTCAAGGGCACGCCCCGCCCGCGCCAGCCCGACATCCCGCACAAAGAGCGGGGCGTCCTCGCGCCGGGCCCGCTCAAAGGCCTCATCAAGCGCATTTTCAAAGCTCACAGCTTCAAACAGTGGTTTGTGTCTCAAGCTCTTTTCTGACCCAACCAGTAGTTGTTCGGCCGCTGGATTGACCGCTTCAATACGATCATCAGCCCCGATCAAAAGCGCAGGCAAAGGCAAAGAGGCCCAGAGCTTGCCGTCCTCCGTCATGCCGCGCTCCTGTTCTGTAGCGCCAAGGGCAGCAAGCGCAAAACCTCTGCTGTGTCCGTCGCAGTCAATACCTCGCGCCGCAACGGCAGCGGCGTGTTCGCCACATCCATATACCAGCCCAGATGCTTGCGCGCGCCGCGCAGGCCCAGATCGCTGCCATAAAACATTAGCATCGCCTCGTAATGACTTAATACCATGTAGCAAAATTCACCCTCAGTCGGGATAGTGGGGGCAGCAGCACCACACAACTCATGTGCGATCTGTTGCAAAATCCAAGGGCGCCCCTGTGCGCCGCGCCCGATCATCACGCCATCCGCCCCTGAGGCGTCCAGCGCTTTGCGCGCATCCTCCGTGCTGCAAATATCGCCATTTGCAAAGACGGGGATACCCACCGCCTCTTTCACCGCCGCGATCGCGCCCCAATCCGCGCGCCCCTTATAAAACTGACAGCGCGTGCGCCCATGGATCACCAAACGCGTCACGCCGGCACCCTCCGCGCGCCGCGCCAACTCGGGCGCATTCAGGCTATTCTCGTCCCAGCCGAGCCGCGTCTTGAGTGTCACGGGCAGATTTACAGCCGCCGTCACCGCCTCGATCATGCGCAAAGCATGGTCCAGATCGCGCATCAACGCCGAGCCAGACAAGCCGCCAACAACTTTCTTGGCTGGGCACCCCATATTGATATCAATCACTTGCGCGCCATTGTCGGCCACCATCCGCGCCGCTTCCGCCATCCAGTAAGGATCGCGTCCCGCCAGCTGAACAGCCGTATTGGCGCTGTCAAAGCCAAGCTCTGCTTTTTCGCGCACGCCCTTCTTTGCCTGCACCATTTCTTGACTGGCCACCATTTCGCTCACAACAAACCTCGCGCCAAAAGAGGCGACAAGGTTGCGAAACGGCAGATCTGTGATGCCGGCCAGTGGTGCAAGCGCAACTGGCATATCGAGAGGCAGGTTTTGGCTGGTCTTTTGCATTTTTATGTCCGCAACTTCTCTTAAGCCCTATGGGTGTTTTCATATAGGTCTCAAGCCCTTACGCTTGCCCACCTCGGCGCATCAAAGCTATTGCACAAAAATTAAGCAGATTGCACGTTATTTCATCGCATTGCCCTTCTGCCTGCCGGTGTTACAAGACATCCTAACGAAAGGATCCATGATGAAGATCGCCGCTATTCTTGTCGCAGCTGGTCGCGGAACCCGTGCTGGTGCGGGGCTGCCAAAACAGTGGCGCATTCTGGCGGGCCAGCGCGTCTTTGACTGGACGTATCAGGCCTTCCTGTCGCACCCCGACATCTCTCATGTTGTCGCAGTGGTGCACCCCGATGATCACAGCCAGCTCCCGTCAGGTCTTGAGGCTGTAAACGGTGGGTCCACCCGTGCGGCCTCTGTCCGCGCAGGTCTTGAAGCGCTTGAGGGCCGCGGCTTTAGCCATGTTCTGATCCATGACGCCGCTCGCGCCTGTGTCTCTCCCGACGTTATTTCTGGCGTGATCAAAGCGCTCATAACAAGCAAGGCCGCCGCGCCTGCGCTGCCTGTGACAGACGCGCTCTGGCAAGGGCAGGACGCAGCCGTCACAGGCACTCAAAGCCGCGAGGGCCTCTTTCGCGCCCAAACACCGCAAGGCTTTGCCCTCCCCGCCATCCTTGCCGCGCACCGCGCCCACCACAGCGCCCATGACGGCGAAGCGCTTGATGATGTGGAGATTGCACGCACAGCCGGGCTTGATGTCACGATCACACTGGGCGATGAAGACAATCTAAAGCTCACCCATGCGCAGGACTTTGTCCGCGCCGAGCGCATTTTGAGAGGCACTATGGACATACGGCTTGGCAACGGATTTGACGTTCACGCCTTCACCGACGGCGATCAGGTCGTTCTCTGCGGCGTCGCTATTCCTCATAACAAAGCCCTGTTGGGCCATTCCGACGCAGATGTCGGGATGCACGCCATAACAGATGCACTTTATGGCGCGCTGGCTGAGGGCGACATAGGCCGCCACTTCCCACCAAGCGATCCGCAATGGAAAGGTGCGGCAAGCCATATTTTTCTGGCCCATGCCTGCGCACTGGCGCGTTCCAAGGGCTATGAGATCGGCAATATCGACTGCACGCTCATTTGCGAACAGCCCAAAATAGGCCCTCATGCGAGCGCCATGCAAACCGAATTATCCCGCATCATGGGGCTGGACCCCTCCCGCATTTCTGTCAAGGCAACAACCTCCGAGCGCCTCGGCTTCACGGGCCGCGAAGAAGGCATAGCCGCCCTCGCAACCGCAACATTGGTGACATCATGAAGCCACTTGCAAGGCTCGCCGGCACATTCTTCTACGTCGGATATATGCGCCCCTTTTCAGGCACTTGGGGCTCTGCGGCCGCCCTCCCCTTGGCCTATGCGCTCAATCTGCTCGGCGGCTACTGGCTGGTCGCGTTTGGCGCGCTTGCGGCCTTTCTCATAGGCTGGTGGGCCACGGCGATTATGATCGAAGGGCAAGATGATCACGACCCCTCAGAAGTTGTCATGGACGAAGTCGCAGGCCAGTGGATCGCGCTTTTGCCTGTCCTGATAGGCGCATCCCACGCAGGCGTTGACGCACTTGCGCTCTGGCCAGGTTGGCTCGTGGCCTTCATTGGCTTTCGCTTTTTTGATATCCTCAAGCCTGGCCCCATCGGTTGGGCCGATCGGCGTGGTGATGCACTTGGCGTCATGCTGGATGATATCATCGCAGGTGTCGCCGCGGCCCTCACAGTGGGCCTCGCGGCCGCTGTCTGGCATGGGGTGTTGATGTGAACGCCTCGGCTCTCCTTGACGTCGCCCGCGCCGCTGGCCTGACGATTGCCACAGCCGAGAGCTGCACAGGCGGTCTGGTCGCCGCCACCCTCACCGATATTGCAGGCAGCTCTGATGTTTTTGAGCGCGGATTTGTGACCTACTCCAATGCCGCCAAGCGCGAGATGCTCGGCGTCAAAGCTCATACATTAGACACCCACGGCGCCGTCTCAGAAGAGGTCGCCCAAGAAATGGCAGAGGGCGCGCTGAGGCAGTCCTCGGCTTCCCTTGCCGTCTCGATCACTGGGATCGCAGGCCCCGGAGGCTCGGAGCACAAACCTGAAGGCCGCGTCTGCTTTGGCCTTGCAGTGCGCGGTAAGCCCACACACTTTGAAACTGTCGAGTTCGGCCCCCTTGGCCGCGCCGAAGTGCGCCAAGCCGCCACGGCCCACGCGATTGCCTTGCTGCTGAAGGCCGCTTCCACATAACGCACAGCTTTCAGGCAATGCCCGATAATTTTGCCTAAAATTAAGGCAATACGCAAAACGCCTCTGATTTAAGCGCGCGTGCCCCTTCTTTCAGCGCTCCGCCTGCGCTTTGAGCACTTCAAAGCAACGAAGGAATGATAAAATGAACGGAGCCGACACCGCTTGGATCATCGTCGCAACAGCGCTGGTCCTCTTCATGTCCCTACCGGGCCTTGCGCTCTTTTATGGCGGGCTTGTGCGCGCCCGCAACGTACTCAGCGTCTTTATGCAGGTCTACGCCATCGCCTGCCTCATGAGCGTGCTCTGGCTGGCCGTGGGCTATTCCATCGCCTTTGGCGGGGCCAATGCCTACTGGGGCGGCCTCGGCAAAGCCTTCCTCTGGGGCGTTGATGCCGACAGCCTCTCAGGCAGCTTGCCGGAAGTTCTTTTCTTCGCCTTCCAGATGACCTTCGCGATCATCACCCCGGCCCTTATCGTTGGCGCATATGTCGAACGTATCGGCTTTGGCTTTGTGCTTCTCTTCTCCGGCCTCTGGATGTTGCTCTGTTACGCGCCCGTCGTATCTTGGATTTGGGGCGGCGGCTTTCTCTCTGATGGTGGCATTTTTGGCGAAACAGGCGTGCGTGACTTTGCAGGGGGGATCGTTGTGCATGAAACAGCGGGCCTTGCGGCCCTGGTGATCGCCGTGGCGCTTGGACCACGGCGCAATGCAACCACGCCGCCGCACAATCCGGGCTATGTCTTTATCGGCGCCGCCATGCTCTGGGTTGGTTGGTTCGGCTTTAATGGCGGCTCCCAGCTCGCCGCCGATGGTGGAGCGGCCATGGCGCTCACCGTCACACATATCTCGGCCGCAACCGCCTCACTCACATGGGCGCTCTGGGAGCGCATCAAATACGGTAAATCTTCTCTCGTCGGCATCGTCACAGGCACAATCGCAGGCCTTGCCAGCATCACACCCGCCTCCGGCTTTGTTGGCCCCGTCGAAGCCCTTTTGATCGGCGCTGTCGCGGGTGTGCTTTGCCAAGAGGCCGTGACGCTCATTCGTCACAAGCTCAAGATCGACGACACGCTCGATGTCTTTGCCGTTCACGGTGTCGGTGGTATCTTCGGCACGATCATGATCGCTGCCTTCGGCGCTGGCTCATGGGCCGCACAGCTCGGAAGCCTTGCCATTGTTGGTGTGTTTACAGTCGTGGTGAGCTACGCTCTGCTCAAGCTCTGCGCGCTCATAACACCTCTGCGTGTCGATCAGGAAACAGAGGTCAACGGGCTTGATCTCGCGGTCCACGGCGAACGCGCTTATGACCACACCTCCTAAAGTCAAACGGGCGCTCTTCGGGGCGCCCGTTCTCCATTCAGCGTGCTATTCTGTGATAAGAGACAAAAGCGCGGTGACATCTGCGCTCTGCACAACATCCCAATAACGCGCAGCCTCTCCCTTGGGCAAAACACCCTCGCCCTTGGCCAATAGCTTCTCAAGTCGCGCCTCAAAACTCATTGGCGCGCGCAAATCATGCTCCGCCTGAGCACTTGCACCGCCCGCCTCAAGCGTCACGCGCGACGCCTCCTCACTCACCGCCTCATCGGCAATCACCTCAACCGAGGCCATCAAAGCCCCCGTGCTCTCGCGCATCGGAAAGAGGCTCTGCAAGCCCGCCTCATCAACCGCAGCGCCGCCAGTCTGCACCAAAAGCGCCGCTAAAGCGCGGTATGAAAACTTTGCCTCCAGCGCATCCTTCACACTTGGCTTGTTGCATACGCTCATCCAGCGTGGATGGGTGCGCACCGTTATCCGCTCAAGGGTCCGCTCAGACGAAGGCATCCGCTGCAAAGCGTCGCGCAGCGCCTCGATCATGGCGTGGGTGCCATGGCAGCAAGGATAAAACTTATGGGTCACCGCCTCAAAAAGCCAGGCCTCGCCAATCTCGTCCCAAGCTGCGGTGTCCTTGAGGCCATGATGGGTCGCCGCAAAGGCTTCAAATACAGTCTCAGAGCCCGCCAGCCCCGCTTCAGCCATCAAGACAGCTTCGACACCATTGGCCGCCGCCATACCCGCATTCACAGGCTTCATCCCCGTGCCAAACTGCGCCTTTAGCCCCGCCGCAAAGCCGCAAGCATTGCTCAAGGCGGCGCGCACGTCCCTGTGCCCCGCCGCCACACTCGCCGCAAGAGCCGCACCGATTGCACCAGCCGTTGCGGTCTGGTGATAGCCAATCTGATAGTGCTCCCGACCGAGCCAAACCCCAAAGCGCGTCGCCGCCTCGGCGCCCATCAAAGCCGCGCGTAAAATCGTCTCAAACGACGCGCCACGCGCCTCGCCCATCGCCAGAGCGGCAGGGATAACAACAGTGCTCACATGACCGATATGGGCAAAATGCGTATCATCATAATCAAGCGCATGGCTCACAGTGCCGTTCGCAAGCGCCGCCATCCGCGCACTCGCCCCGCCCCCAAAGAACAGCGAGGCCTCGCCCTGCCCAGCCGCATAGGCCAAAGCGCTCTCGGCCACGGCGTCTCCCTTGGCCGCGCGGCTCACGATCAACCAATCCAGCAGACAAAGACGCATTACATCCGTCGCCGAGCAAGGCAACTCCGCCTCTCGCTGCGTTTCATAGAACGCCGCCAATGTCTCAAATGCGTTCATCCGTAGAGTTCCTTTGCACGGGCCTCAAAGGCCTTCACAATCCGCTGCATCGCCTCATAAAAGAACAGCCCACCCGCCTTCTGCAACAAGAAGTTCTTAAACTCGAAATCCACATCAAAACGCACTTCACAGCCGCCATCCGTCTGCGCAAAAAACCAGTTAGAGCGCATATATTTGAACGGTCCATCGAGATATTCGGTTTCGAGCCGTGCGGGCACGCCAGCTTGCGCCTCAAACATCCGCACACGGCTGCCAAAACGCTCGCGAAAGACCTGAAACCCGATCACCAGATCAGCCAGCATCTCTTCGCCGCCGTCAATCGGCGTCACAGAGCGCACCCGCGCCGCCGAACACCACGGCAAAAACTCGGGGTAGCGCGCGACATCGCCCACAAGCTGATACATTTGCTCAGGGCTATAGGGCAAAACCCGCGTCTCTTCGTGCTTGGGCATGAGGCCTCTCAAGTTTCGCGTTTACAGTGGCCCCCCATTTCGTATGGTAGCGCGCGGAATTCAAGGGGGAACCATGCCAGAGCGTCCATATGTCATCGACGAACTTATCTCGGCCAAGGCCATTGCGGCGCGGATCGAAGAGCTGAGCCGCGCCATCAAAAAAGAGTTTCACGACACAGACAAGCTGGTCGTCGTGGGCCTTCTTCGCGGCTCGTTTGTCTTCATCGCCGATCTCGTGCGCGAGCTTGATCTTGCCGTCGAGGTCGATTTCCTCGAGGCCAGCTCCTATGGCGACAGTATGGAAAGCTCGCGCGAAGTGCGGATCCTCAAAGACATTCGCGGCCAGATCGAAGGCCGTGATGTGCTGGTGGTCGAAGATATCGTCGATACCGGCTACACGCTGGAGCACGTGTTGCACCTGCTAAAAAGCCGCAAACCGCGCAAACTGCGCACGATTGCGCTGCTCGACAAGCCCACGCGCCGCGAAACAGGCGTTAAGGCCGACTGGATCGGATTTGAAATCCCCGACGAATTCGTGGTCGGCTACGGGATCGACTTTGCTCAACGCAACCGCAACCTGCCCTTTATCGGCTGCGTGCGCTTTCTGGCCGAGGGTGACGCCTAGGGTTTACTTGTGCCATAGGCCCTCTATCCTGCCTGACACCATGTTAGAGGAATGAGTGTCATGCGCCGTCTCTTTATCCGTGTCCTCGCCGTCGGGCTGGTTTCTGCTTTTGCCTTCTGGCAGCTCAGCAAGCCCAAACAGCTCCCCGAGTCCGCCCTCGCAGGATTTATCGGTGACGCCAGTGCCGGCGAAGCGGTGTTTCATGCCGCGGGCTGCGCCTCCTGCCATGCCGCACCCGACGCAACAAGCGAAGATAAACGCCTGCTCGCAGGCGGGATGCGCTTTGCTTCGCCGTTCGGAACCTTCATCGCGCCCAATATCTCCCCCGATCCCACCCATGGGATCGGCGGCTGGAGCAAAACCGATCTTGCAAACGCAATGCTCTTTGGCACATCGCCCGAAGGCCAGCATTACTACCCTGCCTTTCCTTACGGCTCTTATGTCCGCATGAAACTCAGAGGCGACGGTCTCCAAGACCTCGCCCACCTGCACGCCTACCTGCAAACGCTCCCCGCTTCAGATAGCCCAAACCAGCGCCACGAGGTCGGCTTTCCCTTCAATATCCGCCGTGGCCTTGGCCTCTGGAAGCGGGTGTTTCTGGAGGAGTACTGGGTCGCCTCCGTGCCGCTTGAGAGCGCGCCGCTTCAGCGTGGGCGCTACCTTGTCGAGGCTTTGGGCCATTGCGGCGAATGCCACACCCCGCGCAATCCTCTCGGTGCGCCGCTCAATGACCAATGGCTCTCAGGCGCCGCCACCCCCTCGGGCACAGGCCGCATCCCCGCGATCAACGCGCTGGACTGGAGCGAAAAAGACATCATTTATTACCTTGAAACAGGCTTCACCCCCGATTTTGACAGCGCAGGCGGTCATATGGCCGCCGTCATCGAAAACACAGCCAAACTCCCCGCATCTGACCGCGCCGCAATCGCCGCCTATCTCGCGACTTTACCCTGAGGCAAAGAGACAAATCACGCCCATGAAAATGCGCTTCAGCCCTGCGCAAGTTTCTTTTCGCGTGCGTCTCTCAGCCGCGCGAAATCGTCGCCTGCATGGTAGCTTGAGCGCGTCAGAGGCGTTGCCGAAACCATCAAGAAGCCCTTGCCATAGGCCGCCGTTTCATAGGCCTTGAATTCGTCAGGATGCACAAAGCGGTCAAGCGTCTGGTGCTTTGGCGTCGGCTGCAAATATTGCCCGATGGTGAGAAAGTCGATATCCGCCGCGCGCATATCATCCATCACCTGCATCACAGATTGCTTGTCTTCCCCAAGACCGACCATAATGCCCGATTTGGTGAAAATCGAAGGATCAAGCTCTTTCACCCGCTGCAAAAGCCGCAGCGAATGAAAATACCGCGCGCCGGGGCGCACTTCGGGATACAGCCCGGGAACAGTCTCAAGATTGTGGTTGAAAACATCTGGTTTAGCCTCAACAACGATCTCCAAAACACTGGGATCACACTTTAAAAAATCAGGCGTCAAGATCTCGATCGTGGTTGTGGGCGAACGGTGACGAATGGCGCGAATGGTCTGGGCAAAATGCTCGGCCCCGCCATCTTCCACATCATCACGGTCAA
This sequence comes from Lentibacter sp., assembly GCF_965657785.1. Taxonomy (GTDB): domain Bacteria; phylum Pseudomonadota; class Alphaproteobacteria; order Rhodobacterales; family Rhodobacteraceae; genus Lentibacter. Next base: position 12,149 of record NZ_CBFHPP010000001.1, on the reverse strand, counting down.
CCGAAGTGATCACCACATGGTTCAGCCCAAGCTTTTCGACAGCATTGGCCACACGACCCGGCTCAAACGGGTCAAGATCTTCAGGCGGCTTTCCTGTCGCAATATTACAAAACGAGCAGGCCCGCGTGCAGACCTCGCCCATAATCATCATGGTGGCGTGGCCTTGGCTCCAGCATTCGCCCGCATTGGGGCACGCGGCCTCTTCGCAAACCGTGGTCAGCTTGTGCTCGCGCATGATCTCATGGGTTTTTTTATAACCGTCGCCTTGGGGCGCTTTGACCCTGATCCAGCTTGGCTTGCGCGGCTGGGCGTTGTCGGGCTTGCGCGCCTTCTCGGGGTGGCGTTGTTCGGGTATCTTCAGATCACGCATGAGAGAGCTTCCTTCACAGTTCGCCCACCCATAGCCAAAACACGGGCCCCTGTCACGCAGGAAGCGCGGCACGCTGCTCTGCCCGCAGCGCATAGCGTGAAGACCTCACCCGATCATCTTTGTGCCTTCCCCAAGGCTTGCGTAATACCGCGCAAGTCGCTCCAAAGCGATCCGCAAGACAATCTTGCCCGAGCGCGCCGACCAGCCGAGCGCCTTTTCCGCCGTTTCCACCCCTTCCAGCTGGCAACAACAGCGCAGCGCCACATCTCCCAGCCCCGGCCCTAACAAAAGCAGCGCCGAGGCCACCCGATCCGCCGCCGCCTCCGCACTCAAGGGCTGGGTCTTGCGCCGTGCAGGCAGGGTTTCATGCGCCAATAGCGCCTCCCAATCATAGCTTGCGCCGGATGCCATCTGGGCCAGTTCATAATCCTCGCGCAGCCGCTCTCCCGCACTGACCTGTGCCGCCTGAAGAAACAGGCTACCATCCTTTTCACGCCGCCGTGACAGGATCATCAAAGGCGTTTCGCCCAAAGTGCTGCGCCGCCGCAGCGATTTTGCGCCGCTGGCGTCAAAGCGCATTTGCCCCTCCGCAAAGCCCCGCGCGCGGTTTTCACTCTCCGCCAATAGCCCGCCCAATGCCACGCGCCCCGCCGATGTGATGCGATAGCGCGAAATCCGCCCCTCAGTGGCACAGGCAATCCAGTCTTTCACAGCCAAAGCCTGTGCCAAGGCGCGCTCCACAACAGCCGTGCGCGTGGTGGTTCCCGCCTCCGTCTCTCTGACAACAACGCCCTTTTCCATATCACTCGCCAGCGCCAGAACGGCCCCCGGCTCGCTCAAACGGCGCAAAATACGCCGCGCCTCGGCCGCAAACGTCTCATCATCAGGCAAACAGGGGCTTTCAGCGGGCATTACATGGATCAAGGCAGGCTCCTTTAAGGTCGTGCAGGGGGCTTTTGTGCAAGGCTTCACAGTCAAACTGCTGAACGCCTCATCAATCAGGCTCTCGTCGCGCAAGCGTTCCCAGCGGCTGATTTGTCGTGAGATTGTAGAGGGGTGGCATTGGCTCAAACGGCTCAAGGCCCTGATCGACATGCCCAGTTCTGTATGCGCCAGATAGGCGAGCGCCGAGCTGGGGAACCACTTTGGCCATCGGCCGTGTCCAGCCCCGAAGCGCTCCGTCTCAGCCAGTTCAAAGCGTATGACAGTCATCCAATATCCTCACGTTATCCACAGGCTTCCCCACAGGTTATCCACAACCTAAACTTGTGTGGTTACGCATTCGTTAATTTTTACGTATTGGAAACTATTGTTGATAAATTCTAAACAGACCTAAACCTTGCGTGCGCTCGATCATGGCTCCGCGCAACACCCGCTAAGGTTGTTTAACCTGCCTCACAGTTCTGTTTTTTATGTGAGGTAATTATGCAAGATCCGCTGTCCCGTTTTGAAGCCCTGCGCCGTCCCGGCCTCTTGCTCAAGGCCGCAGAAGCTGGCCTGCGCCATTATATGCGCAGCTCTCATCTGGCCCGCGCTTTGGGGCAATACCACCACGCCCAAGCGCTGACGTCATGTGAGGCGCTGCAAGATCTGCTTGAGATCGAACACAGCCTCAACGAAAAGCGCCGCCAGAATGAAGCGGGCTACAGCTACTTGCGCCATATCGAAGTTCTGATTGCCACGCTCGGCGAAGCGCAGCTTTTGCGCGCAGCCGCGCCGCAAACGCCAGCAGAATAAATAAGAAAAAGGCCCCGCATCCCTGCGAGGCCTCGTTTCACACTTAAGACGGCCTTAAATAAACGCGTCAGGCATAGAGGCTTTCTTTTCGGCGACATAGGCTTCAAGCGCCTCATTGATCGCGGGGTCCATCGCGGGCTGTTCATATTGCCCCAGCAGCCGCTCAACCCGTGAGGTCGCCAGCTGGCGTGTGTCGCGCCCGCCTTCGTCTTCCCATGTTTCAAACGGCTTGTAGTCAAAAACATCCGACTTCCAGAAGGCTGTCTTGAAGTTCGCCTGCGTGTGCGCACAGCCCAGATAATGCCCACCAGGCCCGACTTCGCGGATCGCGTCCATGGCCTGCATCCCCTCGCTCATATCAATGCCCTTTGCGAGTTGGTGCAATGTGCCAAGCTGGTCGGCATCCATGACAAACTTCTCAAAGTCAGCCACAAGACCGCCCTCAAGCCAGCCGCAGGAATGAAGCATGAAGTTGACCCCCGACAGCAGGCCCATATTGAGCGAGTTGGCCGTCTCATAGGCGGCCTGCGCGTCGGGCAGTTTTGAGCCGCAGAACGACCCCGCCGAGCGGAACGGAAGCCCCAAACGGCGCGCAAGCTGGCCTGCGCCATATGTCACAAGGCTCGCCTCTGGCGTGCCAAAGGTCGGTGCGCCGGAGTTCATATCAATCGAGCTTACAAAAGCCCCGAAAATCACAGGCGCGCCAGCTTTACAAAGCTGGGAGTACGCCACGCCCGCCAGAACCTCGGCCAAAACCTGCGTCAGAGTGCCCGCCACAGAGACAGGCGCCATAGCCCCACCCACAATAAAGGGCGAGATGATGCAGGCTTGGTTGTTGGCCGCATAAACTTCAAGCGCGCCCATCATCACATCATCAAATGTCATCGGTGAGTTGATGTTCACAAGCGAGGTCATGACCGTGTTTTCTTGCACAAACTCTTTGCCGAAGAGAATGCCGCACATATCTACAGAATCCTGCGCGCGGCTTGGCTCGGTGACCGAGCCCATGAACGGCTTGTCGCTGAGCTGCATATGCGCGAGCAACATATCAAGGTGACGTTTGTTGACAGGAATATCTGTCGGTTCGCAAACCGTGCCGCCCGAATGGTGCAGCCACTTTGACATATAGCCAAGCTTCACGAATTTCTTGAAGTCATCCATCGTCGCATAACGGCGACCGCCTGCGGAATCGCGCACAAAGGGCGGGCCATAGACGGGCGCCAGAACGAGGTTGCGCCCGCCGACCACAACATTGCGCTCGGGGTTGCGCGCGTGCTGGGTGTATTCGCTCGGCGCGGTCTTGATCAGCTCGCGCGCAAGCCCCTTGGGCAGGCGGACCCGCTCGCCCTGAACATCCGCGCCCGCATCACGCCAGCGCTGGAGCGCAGCGGGATTGTCAACGAAGTTGACCCCGACTTCTTCCAGAATGGTTTCGGCATTGGCTTCAATGATCTGAAGCGCTTCTTCATTGAGCACTTCAAAATTTGGAATGTTGCGCTCGATATATTTGGCTGTTTCAAAAGAAACGGCGCTGCGCTCGGCACGGCGCGCTGCGCCGCCGCCTGCTCCGCGTCCACGTTTGCGTACTGCTGTTGCCTCGGTCATTGGGCTATCCTTGATTCTGGAACACAGGAAAAATCTGCTTCTCAATAGCCCGCGCCCGCGCCCACCCGCAGCGCTTTTGCGCCCCTTGGCAGGAAAAAGCGACATTGCCCGCCCTGTCTGCATAAAACAACAGACCATAGCGCTTTCTTATAGCCCTGGGAATTGACCTTCGCCGCACTCTGCCCTAGAGCCAAATCATGACAGATATATCGCATGAAACCCTCCTGATCATCGACTTTGGCAGCCAAGTCACACAGCTTATTGCGCGCCGTTTGCGCGAGCTGAATGTCTACTGCGAAATTCATCCCTACCAGAACGTCACAGACGCTTTTCTGACCGAGCTTTCGCCCAAGGCGATCATCTTCTCGGGCGGCCCTGATTCCGTGATGCGCGACGGCTCGCCGCGCCCGCCCCAAAGCGCCTATACGCTTGGTGTGCCCATTCTCGGGATCTGCTATGGTCAGCAAGTCATGATGCATGATCTTGGCGGAAAAGTTGAAGCCGGTGAAAATGCCACGGCAGAATTTGGCCGCGCATGGGTCAGCCCGACAGGGACAAGTGACGCCTTCATCAACGGCTGGTTCATGGACGGCTCGGGGCGCGAACAGGTCTGGATGAGCCACGGCGACCATGTCAGCGAAATCGCCCCGGGCTTTGAAGTGCTCGGCACCTCCCCCGGCGCGCCTTTTGCCATGACAGCGGACCTTGCGCGTAACTTCTTTGCTGTGCAGTTCCACCCCGAGGTGCACCACACCCCGAATGGCAAAACGCTTTATGAAAACTTCGTAAAGCTCGCAGGCTTCTCAGGCGACTGGACCATGGGCGCCTACCGCGAAGAAATGATCCGCCTGATCCGCGAGCAAGTCGGCGACAAGCAGGTGATCTGCGCGCTCTCGGGCGGCGTTGACAGCTCGGTGACTGGCCTTCTTTTGCACGAAGCCATCGGCGAGCAGCTCACCTGTGTGTTTGTCGATCACGGCCTTCTGCGCCTCAACGAAGCCGAAGAAGTCACCAAGATGTTCCGCGAGAACTACAATCTCAACCTCATTCACGCCGATGAAACCGAGCTTTTCCTTGGTAAGCTGGAAGGCCAGTCTGACCCCGAAACCAAGCGCAAAATCATCGGGGGCCTTTTCATCGACGTGTTCCAGAAATACGCCGACACCATCGAGGGCGCCGAGTTCCTCGCCCAAGGCACGCTCTACCCAGACGTGATCGAAAGCGTGAGCTTCTCTGGCGGCCCGTCTGTGACGATCAAGTCGCACCACAACGTCGGCGGCCTGCCCGAGAAGATGGGCCTCAAACTCGTCGAGCCCCTGCGTGGGCTCTTCAAAGACGAGGTGCGCGAGCTTGGCCGCGAGCTTGGCCTGCCCGACAGCTTCATCGGCCGACACCCCTTCCCCGGCCCTGGCCTCGCGATCCGCTGCCCTGGCGAGATCACCCGCGAAAAACTCGAAATTTTGCGCAAAGCCGATGCGGTCTATATCGATCAGATCCGCAAACACGGGCTTTACGACGAGATCTGGCAAGCCTTCGTCGCGATCCTGCCGGTGCGCACCGTCGGTGTGATGGGCGACGGGCGGACCTATGATTTTGCCTGCGCCTTGCGGGCTGTGACCTCTGTGGATGGTATGACGGCCGATTACTACCCGTTCACGCATGAGTTCCTCGGCGAAACCGCCACGCGGATCATCAATGAGGTCAAGGGCATCAACCGTGTGACCTATGATGTGACATCCAAACCGCCCGGCACGATCGAGTGGGAATGAGGGGTTTCGCCTTGGCTTGCGCCAAGCCGACCCGCTGGGGGACGCTGTCCCCCAGACCCCCTGGGATATTTATCGCAAAAAGAAAGACATGAGCGAAGCCCCCCAAACCCTGCGCGCTGCGCTTTGGATGATCGGAGCGATTGCGTCCTTCTCCGCTATGGCCGTGGCGGGGCGGGCGGTCAGTTTTGAGCTCGATACCTTTGAAATCATGCTCTACCGCAGCTTGATCGGGTTGGTGATCGTGGTCGCTGTTGCCCGTGCACGCGGCCATCTTGGCGACATCACCCGCCGCCACATGGGCACGCATCTTATCCGCAATATTGCCCATTTCAGCGGACAGAATCTATGGTTCTTTGCACTCACTGTCATTCCTCTGGCGCAGGTGTTTGCTTTGGAGTTCACTTCGCCAATCTGGGTTCTGGTCTTGTCTCCCTTTGTTTTGGGCGAACGCATGACCCGAACCCGCGTGCTTGCCGCGCTGATGGGCTTTGCGGGTATTCTTATTGTGGCCCGCCCCTTTGGCGAAACCGTCGGTATTGGCGTGATCACAGCCTCGCTCGCCGCGATCTGCTTTGCCATTACAATCATCCTAACAAAGCGGCTCACCCGCAGCGAAAAAATCACCTGTATTTTGTTTTATCTGACCGCCATGCAAGCCGTCTTCGGTGTTCTGGCCGCAGGGTTTGACGGCGACATCGCCCTGCCCTCTCCCGTCACTGCGCCTTGGCTTATGCTGATCGGCTGCGCGGGGCTTCTGGCGCATTTCTGCCTCACCACTGCACTCAGCCTTGCACCCGCAACCGTGGTTGTGCCAATCGATTTTGTGCGCCTGCCTGTCATCGCCCTGATCGGCTGGGGCTTTTATGCCGAAGCGCTTGATCTTTGGGTCTTTGCCGGCGCTCTGCTGATCTTTGCTGGCAATTATTTCAACATCTGGAGCGAAACCCGCAAGAAACGGGTCGTGACGCACGCAAAAGCACGCCAGAGCTAGGCCATGACAGATCAAAAATCTCTCTCGCCGCGCACATGGGCCGAGCTTTTGCTGCTGGCTCTGATCTGGGGCGGCGTCTTTCTTTCCGTGCGGCTCGCCCTGAACGAAGTGGGCGTGCTCTCCACGGTTGCGCATCGCGCGCTCTGGGCCTCTTTCGTGCTTTGGGGCCTCGTCTTTGCGCGGCGCTTGTCGCTGCCGCGCGCTTGGCCCGTCTGGGGTGCATTCCTCGTCATGGGGCTGCTCAACAACGTCATCCCCTTCACTCTGCTCAACTGGTCACAACTTCATATCGAAAGCGGCCTCACGGCCATTCTCAACAGCGCCACAGCGATTTTCGGCGTGCTCGTCGCCAGCCTCTTTCTGGCCGACGAGCGCCTCACAGCCCAGAAGCTTGCGGGCGTTTGCATCGGCTTTTTCGGCGTGGCCACAGCCATCGGCCTTGAAAACCTACGCGACTTTGACATCCGTTCGCTGGCACAGCTCGCCGTTCTGGCGGCGACAGTGTCTTATGCCTTTGCAGGTGTTTGGGCGCGCAAGCATCTGGCGGGCCTGCCCCCGCTTGTCGCCGCCGCAGGAATGCTCACAGCCACGATGCTGATCATGGTTCCGCTGGCCTGGCACTTTGAAGGCCCGCTCACGCTTGCCTTGCGCGTCGAAACGCTGGCCGCCATCGCCTATTATGCGCTCGCGGCCACAGTGCTGGCCTATCTGCTCTATTATCGCGTTCTGGCGATGGCTGGCTCGGGCAATCTTATGCTTGTCACCCTGCTGATGCCGCCCATCGCAATTCTCCTCGGTTGGGCTGTCTTGGGCGAGGCGTTGCACCCGAGGGCGCTCTTTGGCTTCGGGATCCTCGCGCTTGGCCTGCTTATTCTCGATGGTCGGCTCTGGGCCTTGATCCGCAATAGAGTTTGACCCCGCCGCACAGCCGCTTTACTCCAGTGAGGCGTGAAGAATGAGGCCAAGCATGATCTATCCAACAGCCAGAAGCTGGCAGGACGCCCCCCAGAAAAAAGCCCTCTTTTTCGGGATGTCGGGCCTTGGCAAAACCCATGTGGCCAATGCGCTACGCGAAACAGGTGACTGGTTTCACTACTCGATCGATTACCGCATCGGCACCCGCTACATGGGCGAATATATCGCCGATAACGCCAAGCGCGAGGCCATGAAAGTGCCGTTCTTGCGTGAGCTTTTAATGAGCGATTCCATATACATAGGATCAAACATCACCTTCGGAAATCTCGCCGCCGTCTCCTCCTATCTCGGCAAGCCCGGGGCCGTGGCCAAAGGCGGCATGAGCATGGCGCACTACAGCGCCCGCCAGGAGCAATTCCGCCGCGCCGAAATCGCGGCCCTGTTGGATACACCCTATTTTATCGACCGCGCCGAGGCGCTCTATGGTTATCCGCATTTCATCTGCGACACAGGTGGCTCTGTCTGCGAATGGGCCGATCCGTCCAATCCTGAAGACGAGCTGATGAAAACCCTGAGTGAGAACACCCTGATGATCTGGCTCAAAGGCTCTGAGGCCCATACCGAAGAGCTGATCCGCCGCTTTGATCGCGCGCCCAAGCCTATGGCCTACCAGCCCGCCTTTCTGGCCCGCGTCTGGAGCGAATACCTAAGCGAAAACAAATGCTCAGAAGATGAAGTTGATCCTGATAGCTTCATCCGCTACACCTACGCACGCGCCCTCGCGCACCGCCAGCCGCGCTATGAAGCCATGTCCAAATGGGGCATCACAGTCGAGGCCACCGATATCGCCACAGTCCGCGACGCGGCTGATTTTGACGCTGTCGTAACGGCCGCCCTTGAGGCCCGCGCCAAAGCGTCCTAAATCAGCTCTCCCCAACAGAAGGCCAAGCCCATGCCGATCAAACTGCCCTCCCATTTGCCCGCCTACTCCGTGCTCAGCCGCGAGGGTGTGATGGTGATGGGCGAAGATGAGGCCAGCCGTCAGGACATCCGCCCCTTGCGGATCGGCCTGCTCAATCTGATGCCCAAAAAGATCCAAACAGAAAACCAGTTTGCCCGCCTCATTGGCGCAACGCCCTTGCAGATCGAGCTGTCGCTCATTCGTATGTCCGAACATCAGGCTCGCAACACAGCCGCAGAGCACCTCGAAGAGTTCTACCGCTCCTTTGAAGAGGTCGCCGCCTCTGGCGAAAAGTTTGACGGGCTGATCATCACAGGTGCCCCGATCGAGCATTTGCCCTTTGAAGAGGTCACCTATTGGGACGAGCTGACCCGTGTTTTTGACTGGACCCAAACCCATGTTCACAACACATTCGGCGTCTGCTGGGGCGGCATGGCCATGCTTGGCTATTTCCATGGTGTCAAAAAGCACCTGCTCGACCACAAGCTTTTTGGCTGCTACCGCCACCTCAACTTCGCTCCGCAAAGCACTCTTTTAAGAGGGTTTTCCGATGACTTTGTTATGCCAGTGAGCCGCTGGACAGAAATGCGCCGCGACGAGATCGAAGCGGCAGGTCTCACCGTGCTGCTGCATTCCGAAGATGTGGGCCCCGCGCTGGTCGAAGACCCCGCGCGCCGCGCACTCTATGTCTTCAATCATCTGGAATATGACAGCGGCACGCTGGGCGAGGAATACGCCCGCGACCTCGCGCAAAACCAGATTGAAGGCGCCAACATCCAGCTGCCAGTGGGCTATTTTCCCGCCGATGATCCGAGCAAAACCCCGCTCAACCGCTGGCGCAGCCATGCCCATCTCCTCTATGGCAACTGGATTTCCGAAATCTACGAAACCACGCCGTTTGACATTGAAAAGATCGGTCTCGAAAGCACCGATCTGCGCGGCTGATGCTCAAACTGGCGCTCTATAGCCTTGTCGTGCTGGCGCTCGTCTGGCTGGCACTCTGGCTCCTCGCCCAACGGGCCGAGCGCGCCGCCGAAGCCGCCACCCCGCCCCGTGGCGAGATCGAGATCATCAATGGCGCCGCCGTGCACGTGGTTGTGACAGGCGCGCCAGATGGCCCTGATCTTGTGCTGATTCACGGCTCCAACGGCCACACCCGCGACATGAGCTTTTCACTGGCGGCCAAGCTTGCGCCGCACTACCGCGTTTTTATGGTCGACCGTCCGGGCCTTGGCTATAGCGCCGCGCTTGGCCCAAAGGGCGACAGCCTGCGCGCCCAAGCCTCCCAAATTGCAGAAGCTGTAAAGGCCATGGGGGCCAAGAGCCCGATCGTTTTGGGCCATTCCTATGGCGGCTCTGTCGCGCTCGCGTGGGCGGCCTATGCTCCCGAGAGCCTCTCGGCGCTCGTCCTGCTCGCCACGCCCTCCCATCCCTGGGCAACCCCCCTTGACCCGCTCTACCGCGCAGGCTCAAGTCCGCTCCTCGGCTCGCTCTTTCTGCCGCTCCTGCCCGCAGTCATCTCCGAATCCTATATCGAAGCGACGCTCACAAAAGTCTTTGCCCCCGACCCTGTGCCAGAGGGCTACTTTGACTATTTCGGCCCCAAGCTCTCGCTGCGCCACGCCTCGATGCGGGCCACATCCCACCAGCGTGCCAATCTCTTGAGCGAAATCAAGGAGATGGTCCCGCTCTATCCCGAAATCAGCCTCCCCGTGGAAATCCTCCACGGCACCAATGACATCACAGTGGGCCTGAAGATACACGCCGAACCCTTGCTACAAGACCTGCCCAACGCCACACTCACTTCGGCGAAAGGCCACGGCCATATGATCCAGCACAGCGCCGAGACCGAGACCCTCGCCGCCATTCACCGCGCCGCCAGCCGCGCAGGATTGCGCCCCGCGCCCTAAGCCGCCATAGTGGTCAAAACGAGTTAGGAGGCCCGCATGGAGCTGCCCTTTGATGGTGCAATCACCACCTATTTTGAACAGGACGCCCCCGAGGCCATCCGCAGCGCCATCAGGCGCGCCGAAAAGGGCGATATCCTCAGCCCGACCTACCCCTATTCAGATCGGATGCCGCGCAAAGCCTATGAAAAAGACATGGCCAACCTGCAAATAGAACTGGTCAAACTCCAGACATGGGCCAAAGCCACAGGGGCGCGGATCGCAATCGTGTTTGAGGGCCGTGATGCCTCTGGCAAAGGCGGCACAATCAAACGCTTCCGCGAAAATCTCAATCCACGCGGCGCACGGGTTGTTGCCCTGTCCAAGCCAACAGAAAAAGAGCAAACCGAATGGTATTTCCAGCGCTACATCGAGCACTTGCCCTCCGGCGGCGAAATCGTGCTCTATGATCGCAGCTGGTATAATCGCGGCGTCGTCGAAGATGTCTTCGGCTTTTGCACAAAAGACCAAAGAGAGCATTTCTTCGCCCAAACCCCCGCCTTTGAACAGATGCTGGTTGAAGAAGGCATCCACCTCGTCAAACTCTGGCTCAATGTTGGCCGCGCCGAACAATTGCGCCGCTTTCTAGGCCGCGAAAGCGACCCGCTCAAACACTGGAAACTCAGCTGGATCGACGTCGAAGGCCTGAAAAAATGGGAGAATTACTCAACCGCCATCCGCGAAACCCTGACCCGCACCCATACGGGCGAGGCCCCTTGGACCATCCTGCGCTCTGACGACAAACGCCGCGCCCGCCTTAACGCCATTCGCGCCGTGCTCACCCAAATCAACTATGACCGCAAAGATACAAAAGCCCTCGGCGCAATCGACCCGCTCGTCTGCGCAGGCCCAGAGATCTGGGATGCCTAAAAAACGCGGCTATCATCATGGCAACCTGCGCCAGGCCCTGGTCGACTCTGCCCTACAGCTGATCGAAGTCAGAGGCCCGACAGGCTTTACCCTCTCCGAAGCCGCCAAAGCCGCTGGCGTCACGCCCGCTGCGGTCTATCGCCACTTTGAAGGCCGCGAAGACCTGATCGCCGAAGCCGCACGGCAGGGATACGAGATATTTGCCGACCTCATGCAATATGCCTATGACACAGGACAGCCCTCCGCCCTCGCCGCCTTTGAAGCCACAGGACGCGCCTATCTGGCCTTTGCCCGCAAATACCCGGGCCACTATATCGCGATGTTTGAAAGCGGTATCTCGGTCAACCGCACAGCAGAGCTGGCCACAGCCGCCGCCCGCGCCCGCGCTGTGCTCGAAACAGCCGCCACAGACCTCAGCCAACACATTCCCGCCGAAAAACGCCCGCCCGCATCGATGTTCTCAGCCCATATTTGGGCGATGAGCCACGGCGTCGTCGAACTCTTCGCACGCAACTCCCCGGGAACACAAAGCCCGTTTTCGCCCGAAGACCTGCTGGAATCAGGCATCGGTGTCTATTTGAGAGGCCTTGGATTAATCCAATCTGACCAATGAGTTCACAAGAGTGATTGCGCCGCCTTCGGCGACGCTCCGCTGGGGGCTTCGCCCCCAGACCCCGTTTCAACTGGGGGCTTTGCCCCCAGACCCCCAGGATATTTTCAGAAAGAGGAAACAGGAGAGGCGGACAAGCCACCTCCCCCAGAGAAGCCATGCTTCCCCTTTCACGGTCATCGGCGTCCCCGCCTGTACCGCAAGAGGATGATCGCCCAAGTTGGTTAATATTATGTTATTCCTCTTTCCCGAAATATCCCGGGGGGTCTGGGGGGCTGGCCCCCCAGCAGGTCGGCACCAGCCGAAACACCTCGCATAAAGAAAAAGGGCCACTCCGAAGAGCAGCCCCGTTCCATATCCGATATTCGTAAAGCT